>JAPOYI010000070.1 GCA_026706665.1 Gammaproteobacteria bacterium
AATGGGGACATCTCTGAATTGGAGAGAAGGGGACATCTCTGAATTGCTTTGACACGCGTGCACACAGATGCTTGACGGCCCGCGATCCCTCCCCTACTTTGGGAAGGTGTCAATGGTCGGATAAGGGCAGCAATATGACCAAGCTTGGCAAGAGTGTGGTGTTCGCCGGGTTTTTCGTACTGGTTGGGTTGCCGTCGGCACCGGTCGCGGAGATCGTGCCTACGGTCGGGGGTTCCGCGATGGCCGAGGGGATTCTGTGCCGTTGGTTGGGGTTCTTCTGTGGGCCAGGGGACACGGACCCATATATGGTGCCGCTCGACTTGCCGTGTGACGACCCATGGGAGTGGATGGACCCTGCCTGCGGTGGTCCCACAGCGCCCCCGCGGGATCCAGACTGCTCGATGCTTGAGAGGCAGAGCGTTCCACGGGCTCGCAATCCCATGGTCTCAACGAGTACGTTCGAGTCCATCGACCGTGCGCGGGCTTGGGGAAGCGTCTACCGGAGCAAATGCCCCTACGGAGGCGCTCCGGGTCGGGACGTGCCAATCACCATGTCCGACCTCGTGTTGCGCAATCACGCGATGACAATGTTGGGAATGGGGCGAACGCCCTAAGTCCCAAGTCTCGGGCGCGCGCAGAATGCGCTTGGGGCCAGGCTGGTTGTTCGCTACGCGCATTCTCAGGGGTGGCTCGTCGGCAACTCGTTGAGTCGGATTGACGTGGGACCATGGCGCGGCTAGCTTGGCTCCCGGATTGGTCCAGCCATTGATTACGAAACCCGCCGAATGGGGTGTGCCTCCGCACACAACCGAGGACGACGCGGCTCGGTGGGTATTTTGATGGAGAGCGTCTTTTGACAGCCGGGAACGCGGTGGCCACGTCCGAACACTGTCGGTGGCTCCTGGCAGTCTTGCGGGCGGAGATAGGGTTTGCCCGGCGCTTGGGTCGTACGCAAGTCTACGTCGTACTGATTCACTACTGTCGGCTTGGCGCTCTTCTTTCTGCTCACCGGGCTCCATGCGGTCGGTTCCGCCGAGTCGCCGTGGTTTGCGCTGTTCCACCCGCGGTTTCTCGCGGGGACGATCGGCTCCTACTTGGTCTGGGGGTCGATGTTTGCCCTCGTGTTCTTAGGTTTCGATGTGCGGCTGCGGGATGAGCGCGCGTCAATCGCAGAGGCACTCGATGCGCGCCCTGTGGGCAACGGCACGCTGTTGGGTGGGCGGTTGGTCGGTCTCGTGGTTGTCGCCTGGTTACCCATGGTTCTGGTCATGGTCCTCGTCAACGGGTTTGGTCTTCTTGCGAGAGCTGTGGGGTTGACCTATGGCGAAACGTTGGAACCGATTTCGACCGTCGGCTTTCTGCTACTGGACGCACTGCCAATGTTGGCTTTGTGGTGTGCTCTGGTGTTCGCGTTGGCGATTGCGATCCGGAATCGGGTGATCGTGGCGGCGGTTGCGTTGGTGGTGCTCGGCACGTACGGGTGGAGCGTGATGCGGTGCCCGATCCACCTGCTGCAGGCGTTCGGCGGATTCACTGCGCACACTGTGATCGCATCGGACTTGGCACCGACATTCGCGACTGGGCGGGGTCTAGTGCAGCGAGGAGCGGAGTTGCTGCTCGCCGCTGGCCTCTTCCAGGTGGCGGCGACGTTCCATCCGAGACCGGACCGGGGGTCGTTCCACGGGAAGCTGGCGGCTGGTGGCATGGCCATCCTTGGGGGGAGCGTTGGACTGGCGGGTTTGAGTTGGGACGCTTCGCGAGACCAGTGGCAGCGTGAAGAGTGGCGCATTAGGCACGACGCTCTCGAGGGCGGGGCGCAGCTGGATTTGCAGCGGATCGAAGCGCGCGTCGCCATCTCACCCGGCGAGGCGTTGGACGTGGACGCCGAGTATACGGTTCGGGTATGTGTTGAACGGCTTGCTCGCGTCGTCATGTCGCTGAATCCGGGGATGAGAGTGGGCAGCCTCTTCGTTGACGGTCGGCGTGCGCATTTCGAGCACGAGGCAGGACTGCTGTCGGTCGAACTGCCGGCCCTCGCCGAGCCCGGGCAAGAGGTGGTCGTAAGGGTTGCAGCCACTGGTGTGCCGGACATGGACTTTGGCTACTTGGACAGTGCGATAGATGTGCCGCGACTCGCGCGGGAGGCCGGCAACCTGCTGATGCTCGGGACGAACTCGGGCGTGTTCGGAGATTCGTACGTGGCGCTCATGCCGGATTTGCGCTGGCTACCAATGCCCGGGCCGGTGACCGTACCTGAGGACATTGGAACGGATTTTCGAGATCGAACTCGACGTGAGCGTGCCAACGGACTGGCTGGTGGCTGGACCGGGTCGGCGCCACGGCGCTGCGGGCCGTTATAGCTTTCGCCCGGGCGGACCGCTACCTGCCGTGGCGCTGTTCGCGGCGGAGTTTGTGCGAAGGTCGATGGAATTTGGGGGCGTTGAGTTTGAACTGCTCATCTCGCCGAAGCACGTACGCAACGTGGTGCTCTTCGAGGATGCGGCCTATGAGATCCGGGACCGTGTGGAGGAAATCTTCGGCCACGCGTCATCCCTCGGGCTCCGCTATCCGTACACGGGATTCAGCGTCGTTGAAGTCCCGGCAAACCTCCGCGGATTCGGTGGCGGGTGGGTCATGGAGTCGGTGCAGGCACTCCCTGGAGTCATGCTGTTGCGGGAACACGGATTCGGGCTGGCCCGGTTCGACTTCCTCTTCCGCGAGCTCGAACAGTCGAGCTTGAGCCAGCAGGAGATCCGATTGGCAAAGGTGGCTGCGCTGCAACGCTACTTTGACAACGACATCGCCGGCGGGAACGCGACCCAGGCCTTTGCACGGAATCTGTTGTCGTTCCAGACTGCAGCTGCGGGTGATGGGGCTGTCGCGTTGGATTTCTTGCTCCGGGAGATTGTGTCACGTTTGCTGTTCGACAGCCGAAGCGGTTACGCCTCGCCCCATGCCTTGTCGTTGGGCGGAAGCGTCGATGCCGTGGTGGATCACGTGATCTGGGGCGCCGTTGCCGGGGGCCGCGGAGAGACGGCCGTTCAAGTGCAGCGGTCCGTGACTAGGCGAGCGCCTGTTTGGGAGGAGGCTCTGCGCAGGCCGTTGGCCACACTCGAGCCCCAGGACGACCCGCGGCTGGCGCTGGATGTGCTCTGGCTGAAGGCGCCGGCGGTCGCTCAAGCGCTGATTGACGGCCTCGGGCGGAATTCGGCTGGACGGTTGCTGTCCGAACTGCGCCAAACCCATCTCGGTCGGAACTTCACCGCCACGGATCTGGCGGCGCTGGCCATGCAACAGAACGCAGATCTAGCCGAGGTCGTCGGCGACTGGCTGTTCAGCACCGCACTGCCGGGGTTTCTGGTATCTCCGGGTACGGTGGAGCGTGTCGATGCCGCGAACGGGAGCCCACGACGCTACAACGCGCGCGTCCATGTGCACAACGGAGAGGCGACGCCTGGGATGGCACGGTTGGCGGCTGTATGGGCAGGCGGGGGCGGTGAGCCACTGATCTACCGGACCAGCCGGCCAGTTCTGATCGGGGGCCGGACGTCGCTGGAACTAGGGATTGTGACTTCGGGCCCGCCGATGGAGCTTTGGGTGCAACCGTTGTTGTCTCTGAACCGTCGGGACCTGTTGGTTGACCATGCGCCCGTTGACGAGACGGCTGCGCCCGTCGGGCCGCCGTTGCTCGGCTCGCGTCCAAGCCGTTGGATGCCCGTTTCCGAGGGGGGGATCGTCATCGACGATCTCGACGCGGGACTCGCGTTGGATTACGAAGGTTTCGCGACAGGTGTGCGTGTCGGTCGGAAGGAACCGGGGGCGACCGAGCGTGACTTGGATCTCGGATTGCCAACCTATACGGCGGCTGCACGAGACGTAGGCTGGAGTCGACAGGAGTCGCCGCGAGCGTTCGGACGTTATCGGCGCACCACCGCGCGCCTCGAGTCGCCCGGCTCGGGAGCTGGCAACGCCGTGTTCGCAAGTACGCTCCCGCACGGCGGGCGGTGGCGCTTGGCTTACCACCTGCCTGGTTCGGGCTCAAGCCTTTTTGGGGCGGAAGCGGACCGCTCGGTGTATCAGCTGGACGTTGACGGCGGTGGGGTCCGTGCGACCGTGAGATTCCGAGCGGGTTCCGCGTCGGCAGGATGGAACAACATCGGGACTTTCGACCTTTCCGGCGGTGAGGTGCGGGTGTCCGTTTCGCGCGCGACGGCTGGCGGAGTGTTGTTTGCCGATGCAATAAGGTGGAGTCCCGAGGACGCTGGTGGATGAGAGCCTGCGTGCAGCATTGAGGAGGTCGTTTCCGTGGAAGACCCGCGCATTAGACGTTTCGTAAGCCGCATTCGTGGCACGCTGCAACTGGCAAACGCTGTCGGATTGCCACGGGCGCTGGGAGAAGCTTGCGCGCACAGTCTTTGGTGGGGCGCCGTCGTCTATTTCGCTGCGCAAATCCTGGGCGCCGGTTTGCGGACGGCGCTTTACGTGCTGGCTTTCGGGTCGCTAGCGATCCTCCTGTTTCGGGTCGCGATAGCGGTTCGGCGCGGCCGTCGTGTGATGACGCCAGGTGTGCCAGGGACCGGGCCGAACGATTCCGGAAGGTGATGCCAGCGACGGCGTCGATCTACGTTCGGTTCCGGCCGAATGGTCGGTAGCGGGTCGATCCGTCAGTCGTGGGCAGGGACAGGGGAGCCTTCAAGGCGGGTTGGACGTAGGCGGAAAAGGGCCACAGTGGCAATGTTGACGCGAAGCTGCGTGCTACCGGGGTAACGGGCGGCGTCGACGGTGTTGGCGCGACCGCGCGCCGTAAGGATCATCCATCGCGCACACGAAATCAGCGAGACCGAACTCGACAGCGGCATCCGTCACGCACGGCGGTTCATCGAGCAGTTGGGGTACGAGCGCTGTTGGAGCTCAATCTTCTCGAGTGATGCAATTCTCGACGCGCTCAAATCCGACCGCGCAGCGGGGCGGAGCAGACTCCCGGCTTCGCCGCCGGATAGGACCAACGATGACCGACGACGACAAGCTCGCGGTGTCGCTGCGGCCGGCTACCACGCGTTGCTGACGGAGGAGTGGCGGCACCGCGAAGGGCAAAGCCGACAGAACCGAAGACATGGGTGGCACGAGCCGTTCGCTCGCCGGGCCCGTGAGATGGCGCGGGCTCTGTTGGCCATCAGACGATTCCAGTCAATCAGGCAATAGAGTGCTGCGGCCGTGGCGATGAGCGAGGTCGATCAGGCGTCCAAGTTCGCTCGAGATCCTGATCGCCTCGGTAATCAGCGGCTCGATGCGGAGTATCCGTCCGACTTCGTCCCCGGGGACGCTATGCGCGCGATTTCGGGCTCGCCAGCGCTTTCGGCCCCAATGTCGCGACGAAACCGGCATGAAGGTGTGGTCACCGACATGCATTCTCTCGAGGGACCAAAGGCGCGATTTAAGCGGAGCCCACGCGGTGGCAAATCTACCGTGCAACAAGTCGGCACGGGGCCGGTCGTGCTGGTCGGGGGTCTGAGAGTCCATACGGGTATACAGGTTGTCGTCCACCTAGGGAGAAGCCAGGATGAGGAAAGCTGCAGAAGTGGCCGTGTTCTCGGAGTGGCGGGCCGGATCGACCTGTGGCATGGGTCGCAGAAGCTGTAAAGGCTTGAACGGCCGAGCGACATCGCCGCGGCGTTCTCGCGCTTTCGGGTCAACCGGTTGGATCGATCGGCGTAGTACGCCATCCACTCGGACTCCGGCCTTGCGGAGCTGCAAGAGGCAAGGATGGCACCGAGGTGGGACTGAGGGGCGAGTGCGAGGCCGCTGGGACCGACGGCATGGCGCGCCTTTCTCCGACGCTCGGGGAAGCCATGCTGCGCCTGCGACGACATAGTCCGCGCAGGACGCGCGCGTCCGCACCGAGCGACCGAATCCGCGGCGAGAGGGACGCGGGCGATCCGCGGCAACCTGGTGGAGCGCGGGGAGTGCGGCGTGCGGCGAGCGTCGGGCGGGGAAGTTGGAGGCGCGTTCGGGACTCCGCCGCTGTCACTAACTTTCGCGAAGCCGAAATTAGTGACGGCGGGTCGGTGCGCAAGTGGCGCAAGGCCCGGCGCGCCGTTTCGCGTCGTGACGGGCTCGTGACGAAGTGCCCCATCGCGGCCCGCTGGAAACGAGCGGCGCGGGTCGTGCGGCCGCGCGGCCGGCACGGCGGTGTGTTATGGTGCCCGCGCTCTGGAGAGCAGAGGCGCCACCGTCGATGTGGCGTCCCGTCCCCGGAATGTGAGGCGGGGACGACGCGGCGGCGGGCCGGGAGGAGCGAGACATCGCTCTGCCGGTCGGGCACGTCGTTCGGGAGGACCAGGTCCGCCCGAGGGGCTCGGTGAGAGTCATGGCGCCGGACACGGCGCGTCCCCCGGCGACGGGGGACGAAGCCCGGAGACGGGTGGGCGACAGGCAACTGTCGCCGCGGCGCAGGAAGGAGGTTGGGAACGACTCCGCGCCGCGTTCCGCATCGGTCGAGATGCGCAGCGAACCCGGCGGCATGGATGTGACGCATGCCGTCCGCGGGGAGCGCGCGGGACCGGCGGGCCTTGGCACGGACACGTGCCGGCTCGTCGGGGATCTCGGCGGCACGGAAGGGAAGCGCTCAAGGGTCGGCGCCTTCGATGTGACGGGGGAGCCGGGCGTCTCCGACGGGGACGCGCAGCGCGGATGAAGCCGGGTTGGCAGTGGTGCGTAGCGCAATGGCGGCGCACCGGCGGGACCGACAGGACCGTGCCCGGTCGCCTAGGAGAGGCAGTTCCATTGGTTTGCTTCGGGGATGCCCGGAGTTTCGCAGGACGGACGCAGGACGTTCGTTCGTGCCGCGTCGCATGGCCTGACATGGCTGCGGCGAAAACCGTAACGTTGAGCACACACGAGTTTCAAGTCGGGAGAGCCGCCCGGTGCCGGGCGGCCTCGTCCGCTCAGGGTCCGGCTACAGTTGCATGTGGCTGGGTCGCCTGCGGAGCGGGTCGCGGGGGTGGATCAGTCATTCGGCCCGGACGCGTGCTCACGTACCGCGTACGTGGCCTTGAACTTGAGTGTGCTTTCGCGCAGCCGGACGAACTCCGCGTAGTCCGATTGATGCAACCAGAAGACGCTCTTGCTGACCGCACCGCCGTCGAAGTGCCAGGTGCTCTCGTACTGAGTAAACGGGCGCGTATCGAAGTCGGCATGTTCCAGCGCATCCTTCAATCCGGCAAGTGGGAAGGTCAACGTGAATCCGCCCTGCGACCGGGGGAAGCGGATGCTGATCGCGGCGCCCGCCCCGTCGTGGATGGACTCGAAGATTTCGTCGGCGAACGAGTGGTGGTAGTCGCGCCGGGTCGAATGCGGACCTCCCGTCTCGTACGTGTCGCCGTCCGCAGTGTAGTTCCCGAAACGACCGCCCGGACGATCGTCGTCGTACGGCCAAGCGAAACCGTGATGGGCGCCTTGTCGGCAATCCTGACCCGCACACGACTTTCGCCCGACGGGTCGGCGGCCAGGTCGCCGTGACTGCAAAGGAGGCCGACCCGGCCCCTGGTCGGTTCGAAGCCGTCGCGCCACGAGCTGCCTTCCTCGACGTGGTCGATCTGCAGACGGCACCAGTGGTCGCCGACGCCGGCCAGAGCGGACACACGATACTTGCCGACCGGTTCGTCGAACTCGTCGACGAGCTCGACTGTCTGCCACTCCGCGGCAACCGGGAGAACGAGGACGAGCGGAATGGCCGCGAGTCCGAAAATGCGCATCTTGCCTCCAGTTTCTTCGCCGACTGGACTGTTGGCTTGATGGACACGCGGATCGTCGCGGTCCAACCGCTCTGAGGTTTGCAGGAGATGGATGGGAATACAAGCTGCTGCGCCACCGTTGACCCAATGGGTGGTCGCGGTATTCAATCCGGCGATCGGATTCGGACACCATCCCATGGGCGGAACGAACGGCTCTCTGCTGGCCCATCTCGCGTCGCGGCTGACGGGGCGTACGGAGACGCTCGCCACGGAAGCGCTGGGCTACATCCTGTCCCGGTCGCCGGGCGCCCGGAGCGCGTTGCGCGAGCTGGTCGGCACCGGCGCCGACGACGTGGGCGTGATCGAGAGCGTCGAAACCGAGGTGAAGGGGGATGCGAACGAACGCGTCGATCTTGTGGGATTCGACGCGCAGGGCTTCGAACGCGTGCTCGTCGAGGCGAAGTTCTGGGCGGGCCTGACCGAGCATCAGCCGAAGACTTACCTTGAAAGGCTGAGGAGAGAAGGCCATGCCCCGAGAGCGTCCGTGCTGCTCTTCGTGGCTCCGGAGCAGAGGCTGGAGACGCTTTGGAACGAAGTGCGCGGGAGAGTGCCGGAAGGCATGTTGGACGACGGGGAACCTCGTCAAGTCGAGCAAAGGTACTGCGCTCGCATCAGGGGCGGGCCCTACCGGTTGATGCTCACGAGCTGGGCCAGGTTGCTGCGGGCGATGTCTTCGCGCGCGAGCGACGAGGGGGACGTGGCGGCCGAAGGGGACCTCCAGCAGCTGCTCGCGCTGTGCGAGCGGGAAGACTCCGATGCGTTCCTGCCCATCCGTGCGGAAGAGTTCGGGCCGGCGGTGCCGCGTAGGCTGCTCAATCTGCAGCAGCTTGTCGACGACGCGACCGAACGGGCGCGCGAACGGGGTTTCGCGGACACCAAGGGGCTCAACGTGACGCCTCAGACATACGGCTACGGGCGCTACCTGAGGCTCGGTCGCGCGGACGCGGGCTGGGCGGAGGCATGGTTCGGCGTCAACTACCAGAGATGGGCGAAGGAGGGCGAGACTCCCCTCTGGCTGCATTTCGTTCATGGCGGGAACAGCCCGCACATGTCGCTCGCGGACTTACGAAGTAGGCTCGGAGGCACTCATTTCTATGTCCCGCTTCCCGTGGGCGTGGAATACGACTCGGCGCTCGACGCGGTCGTCAAGAGCCTCGGATGGCTGGCGGAAGGATTGGTTGGCGAGGGCGGCGCGACGTAAGGTGGCCGAGCATGAAGGTGAGAGACCGGACGGTTCGATTTGCCACCGACACGGGCAACGCCAGACCGTTGACTCACTCCGGTGCGGCTGCTACGTTCTTGTGGCGTGGTCGGAAAACGACCCACGCGCGGAGGTCACCCATGATGAGACGTACGCTCCCCGATTCAGCAACTATTCGCGCTGCCTTAGCGGCGCTCGTGTGCTTGATGTTCGCTACGCCCGCGTTCGCTGGCAGTGAGAATGGGACTACTGCCAAGGATCCGGCAAACCCCGAACTCGAGGGGCAACCACTGTTATCCTTGTCGAACGACGCGATGAACCGGTTGCTCATGAACATTCCTCCGCCAAGGATCAGTCCGCACTACGCTGGTGGTTGCGACGGGATTTCGGGAGGGCCCAACTGTGCTGACAACTGTTACAGCACGTCGTGTAGAGACGACAACGACTGTACCCGCAAGAATTGCACGAAGTGCAGCATCGTCATATTCCGTCCTGGGGTACCTCCGCCACCGTTCTCCAAGTGCTCGTGAGCTCTTCGGTCGTCAATGCCGCAATCTGACCGCGTGCGGTTTCTTTGCCGCGTCACTTTCCCTCTTCGCGCACGAGAGCAGCAGCGTTCAGGAGCGCGATGCGTTGCAGGACAAGCTTCGCCGCGCAATGCCCCACTTGGGCGACTTCAGTGTGGACCACTCCGCCGCGCCCGGTCTTTTCGAAGTCGTCGTGCCGCAAGAAGGCGTACTCTTCTATGTCACGGCAGACGGCTCACACTTTGTTGCCGGTGATCTCTATGCCTTTGGGGCTACCGGCGCACCGGTCAATTCCAGTGAACGTCGGCGCGAGGCATGGCGCCGGGAGCTGCTCTCGAAGATTGACCACGGCGAGGTGCTCACCTTCAACGGCAATGGACCGCCCGGTCATACGTTGTATGCATTCGTAGATGTCGACTGTGTCTTCTGCCGCGAACTGCATGCCGCTCTTGACGCAATAACGTCTAGGGGAGTGGACGTCCACTACTTGGCTTTCCCTCGGGAGGGCGTTGGCTCAGTCAGTCACGGGCGAATGGTATCCGCCTGGTGCTCCGATGATCGCGTGAGCGCGGTGGATGCGCTCATGGAAGGCAACTCGATCCGGTCGGTTGATTGCAGCAATCCCGTGCAGAGCCACTTCGAGCTCGGTATGAAACTCGGTGTCGAAGGCACGCCGACGATGTTCACTGTTGACGGTGTCCGGATCTCCGGCTTTCGAGACGTAGAGACCTTGCTGACGAGTCTGGGGGTTTCAACGCCGCCGTAGAGAATGACTCGGCGCTTCTCGGATGCGTGCCTGCGGCCACCCTGCTCTAGCTGCGAAGTCTCGTGACATGGACGACGCTGGGAACATGAAGGCAGGGTAAACCCATGGGACACGCGGGACGCGCGACGACACAGAGCTTGGCTGTCGCGGGGCTGGAATTGCATTGCGGTCTCAAGTCCATCCGAATGTTGTTGTATGGGTTGGTCGCAGCAGGCTTTACCGCTGGCTCCTTCCTGCTCTTGACGCATGTCCATACCCTCTACTCCGGTGGTTCGCCCTCCGCCGGCATGGTGGGTCCCCGGAACACCGTGCATCACATCAATGCGGCGTTGTCGGCCATCGCCATGCTTGGCGCTGCTGTCTTTGCCGCCAAGGCCGGCTCGCGGGACTTCCGCGACGGTATTTTCGATGCCCTGGCCGCACGACCGTTCTCCAACAGCGCGATGCTGATGGCGCGGTTCACGGTCGTCACATTGGCAGCGTGGCTGCCGATCGTCGCTTCTCTCGTGCTGACTCAAGCTGTCGTGATCGCAGGCAACGCGCTCGGCTGGTTCGCCGCAGACGCCATCGGACTCCGCTCAATCGCACGCTTCACGCTACTCGATCTGTTGCCTACGCTGGCCTTTTGGGGCGGCATCGTCAGTGCCGTTGCCGCCACGGCCCCCAAGGTGCAACCGTTGATGATTTCAGTGGTCGCCGCGATCACACTGGGCATTGGTGCATGGGCAGCACAGTTCCTGCCGGTCGGTTTCGCCGATCTCGTACCACCGATCGCCGACAATGGGCGTCTTGCGTCCGAACTGGCGCCGCACGAGCTTGACGCGGCGGCGCTCCTTTTCCGCTTTTCGTTGGTCTTGATCGGAGTCGGGCTGGTATACGTCTCGGCGTTTCTCCACGTCAGGCCATGTATCGCGCCGGATTCCAAGCTGGTACTGGCGGGAGCTGCTTTCATCGTTGTCGCTGTCGTCGCCACCGTCCTCGTCGGTGCCAGTCGGGTCGCATCCAATCGCGAGCGGGAGACTTGGCGTGCGTATCACCACGAAACGGGGGACATGGCGAGTACGTTTGCGCCTGACCTGACTCACGTGGATGCCCGAGTACGTATCGAGCCGGGTGACAGAGTCGTCGTCGACACCGAAATGGCCATCTCGACCCATGCCCGGGAGCCACGCCTTGTGTTTTCGTTCAACCCGGGCTTGCGGGTGGGAGGTGCAAGTGTCAACGGCGTGCCTTCGCCAGTGTCGCATCGGCATGGTCTATTGACCGTGCCGCTCGAACACGCGGCAGACCATCAACCCGTGCTGGTCCGCCTGAACGCTAGCGGCGTGCCGGATCCGGACTTTGCGTACCTGGACCAAGCCGTGCCTCGCTCGGACACTCGTAAAGGGTATACGCTGCGTTCTCTGGGGACAAAGGCATCTGTGTTCGCCACGAGCTATGTCGCCTTGACACCAGCGCTGCATTGGCTGCCGACACCGGGTCCGAACCTGGATCGTCGACGTTCGCGTGATTTCTTCACTGCGGACATCACCGTGGAAGTCCCTGCAGACTGGTTGGTAGCTGGGCCGGGTGTCCGAACTGCCCAAGGCCAAGGTCTCTTTCGGTTCCGCCCCGCCGCTGCGATATCGGAGATCGCCTTGTTCGCATCCCGGTTCGCGAGACGGGCGGCGACCGTGGACGGGCTGGAGGTGGAGCTTCTGGTTCACGAGGGTCACACGAGGAACGCAGACCTGTTCGCCGACGCGGTAACGGCGATGTCCGAGCAGCTAGGCGAGTCGTTCAGGAGCTTGCGGCGCAGCGGGGCGGACTATCCCTTCCGCGGCCTGAGCATCGTGGAGGTCCCGCCGCAGCTACGCAGTTACGGAGGCGGGTGCTTCATGCGTGGCCGAATGGCCTACCCCGGCATACTCCTGATTAGGGAGACTGGTTTCCCGACCGCCGATTTCGTGGATCGGCTCAAGCCGCTGCAGCCATACTCGGATCGTCCGGACGTCGTAGCTCATTCGAAGGCGTACATGTTGACGGGATACGTTCGTGCGGACGCGAAAGGCGCGGATTCACTCAGAGGCTTGGCAGAGAACCTGATGGTCATGACGGGCGCGGGCGGGGATGGGGCGGCCGTTCTGGATCTCCTACTGCTGGAATTGGCCAGCCGGATGTTCCCGCTGCATTCAAACGACGGTGCGATGTCCGCGCTGACGTTGGGGAACGACGACCGCGGCTATCTGGGAGTGTTTGGCACGCTGATGGCGAGCCTGGCAGTTGGTCGGCTACACCGAATCTACGACACGGCGTCTCGCGATACGCCGGGCGCGTGGGAGGCGGCGCTGTCAACCTCCTTGATGGATGCTGTCAAGGGAGGCGACTGTCGCAAAGGGTGGAATGTGGTTGCGCTGCGCGCTCCGCTTCTCGCGGAGTCGTTGTTCGACTCCTTGGGAGCGGAGCGCGTTGGAACGCTGCTCGCAGAGATTCGTCGACGGTTCCAGGGCAGGACGTTCTCTCGAAGTGATCTGATGGGCGTCTGGCGGGATTTGGACCTTCCGCATCCGGCATTGCTGGATAGCGCATTCGACAGCACCGCGCTGCCTGGTTTCCTGGCCAGCGTCGATGAGGTCGCGCGTTTGGGGGATGCGCCGAACGGCGATGCCCGTTACGAGGTGCGCGTCAACGTCGCAAACGACGAAGGCACGGCAGGACTGGCGTATCTCAGCTTGGATCGATATGGATGGGGCGAGAGATCCGAGACTTTCGAAGTCGGCCCGCATAGCGAAGTCGTCGCAGGCCTCGTGCTGGACCATGTGCCCGAGCAGGTGTGGCTTCAAACGTACATGTCGCTGAACCGAACCGCCGTTCAGCTACGGATTCACGGGCCGGAGCAAGGACCGGCAACAACTGTGAGCACACCCGTCGGAGTCGTGGCGCTCGGATCTGAAGACGGTGCATCGACGCTCGCTGGTGGGATCGCGCCCGGGATTGCTTCCGCAATGACCGTGGATGATCTAGACACGGGCTTCACGGCGCAGTCGGATCCGGCGGCGCGTTCGGAGTGGCTGGAGTTCGGTCGGCCAGCTCCCGCGATGGATCGCGGACTGCCTCTTTTCCAGCAGGGGAATGGGCGGTTGGTGCCAGGGCGCTGGGTTCGGCGGACGGACCCGGGTGCGTGGGGCAAGTACAGGCGTACGTTGGCGATCTGTCCGGCGGGCTCTGGTGCTGCGCATGTAGCGCTGACGACCCACCTTCCGTCCGACGGGTTGTGGCGGCTTGATCTCCACTTGCCGCAGACACCCTTGGCTGATGTCCCGGGCGACCGGCCAGCGAAGTCGCTGCTTGATTCACTCGGCGAGTACGAGATCGTGGTGCAGGCTGGCAGCGCGCAGACGGAGGTCCAGTTCGACGCGGGAACCGCTTCGCCGGGCTGGAACCGGCTGCGAAGCTTCGAACTCGAAGCGGGCGAGACAACGGTCGTTGTAACGAACCGCACCGACGGCGACGTGATCGTCGTGGATGCGATACGCTGGCATCCGCTGGGACAAGTCAGTCGCGACGGCTAGCGTGTAGTCCTGCAGACCCGCTCGGTTGCCAATGTACAAGGTCCGATGACGGACGCGAACGGCAAAGTCGTGTCGTGGTGGTCCTTCTTCGCTGTGGGGACTGCGGAATGCCGCAGGACGCCCTGTGGGCGCGTGTGCGGGCCATTCGGGCGGGCCGTCCCGCAGCATGCCGAAAACCGGCCCGGTGGTACGATTTCCGCACGGTTGGCGGCAGCGGAGTCCTGGGAATGGCGAGGTCCGGAAGTTGGAGGCCGGTCGACCGTGGCCCCGGTCCGGCGCGGAAACACCGGCCATGAGCGAGGACGCCGGCCTCCGCCTGCCGCCGCACTCCATCGAGGCGGAGCAGTCGCTGCTGGGCGGTCTGATGCTCGACGCCAGCGCGTGGCTCGAGGTCGCGGAGCGGGTCTCCGCCGACGACTTCTACCGTCCGCAGCACCGCCTGGTGTTCGGCGTCCTGGCCGACCTCGCCGACGCCGACGAGCCGATCGACAACGTGACGGTGCGGGACGCGCTCTCCAACCGGTCGCTGCTCGACAAGGCCGGCGGGGCCGCTTACCTGGTCGACCCGGTGGAGTCGACGCCCGGGGCGTCGAACGTGGCGGCGTACGCGCGCATCGTGCGGGAGCGGGCGACGCTGCGCCGGCTACTGGCGGTGGCCAAAGGGATCGCGGCGTCGACGCTGAGCGCGGAGGGCCGGGACAGCGAGGCGGTGCTCGACGAGGCGGAGCGCGAGGTGTTCGCGATCCGGGACGGCCGCGCCGCGGAGAACGCGCCTCAGCGCGCCGAGGAGCTGGTCGTCGGCGTCAAGGAGCGCCTCGAGTACCCTGGCGGAGCACGGCGGCGAGGTGACGGGGTTGGCGAGCGGATTCGCGGACCTGGACCGGCTGACGGCGGGGACATACGGGGCTAAGTCACCGCAACAGCGGCGCTTAGACACCCAACCCAACAACTCCCTTCATGAACAGCAAGTTACAACCTTTGCGGGCGCAACGCAAAATTTTTCTGCTGGCCGCCGCCGCAAAGGCCCGCACCCCAGCCGAAACCTCAAAGACCAGCTCCCTCCCGGCGCCCGAATCGGTAAAGCCTTAGCGGCGCGTACTCTGTAGGGTGCATCGAAACAAGTCCATCGAGATGTCGAATGGTTCGATGGAGATGATTAGGTTTAGGTTTCGGGTCCTTCCGTTGATGTCGTCGTACTGTATGCAGCACTCAAGTTTTGGCGGGTCGGAAACGTGACCGCTGTCACGCCTTAGTGCGAAGTGGTAATGGCCCGAGACAAGGGTCATGTACGACATCGGGATCCGTAGGTTTACCGGAAAAGCCTCCCCTACTGACACAGGAAGTAGGAAGTTGACCCTGCTCTCCGCTGGATACATGAGCACCGACGAGCTGCTGTGTTTGCCTTCAAGCATCAGAAACCTGTGCAGGTACTTGCACTGGACAGGTGATTGCAGTCTTTGCGCGGTTCGATTGACAGACGAGATCATCTGCTTTCCCGGGAACTTCCAGTTGACCGTCAAGTCTCGTGCCGCTCCCAAGCCCAAGTTCACAATTTGAACTGTTACCTCGTCCTCATCCTCTTCGCAGAATGCCTGTTTTGGTAGCTGGGGAAAGGCTCGAAGCGTCAATATTCGGTCGACAAGAACCAAGTGCGGTTCGTACGATGCAACTCTTTGCTTGTGGTTTTGCCTGACTGCGACAAGCGCAGCAATAGCGGAAAGGCAGGCTGCCGCGCTAGCTGCCAGAGCAATTATGTCTGTCAGACTTATAGATACTTCGGGCATCAGGGGGGATGGTGTTTAAGCGGAAAACCTCAGCAACGGAAAAGTCTACCAAAACCCGTTGACAGGGGAAGCTTCGGCAAGGCAGGATTGAGGGGTAAGTTCCGAGGGACCGCTGTACCGGCCCCTCGGGATGCACCGGTCCTTGAAACTTGGATGATTCTCCCGGCGCACAGCCCGAATGTCGGGCCGTGCTAAAGCCGGCCAGTGGAAAGCCACCGGGCTCTTGCCGTTTCGCGCTAGGCGCTGTTGCATCGGACAAGCGACCCGACCGCGATGGGCCGAGCGGCTTTCCGGTTAGGCTTTAGCCAGACCATCAAGCGCCTTTCCCGGCTCAATGTCAAATCGCTGTTTGTCTGCTGTTTGTCCCGGTCTCCCCGAAGACCAAGCTCAAGTGTGGTAGGGTGGCCGTGCTAAAGCCGCTCCAAGGAAGCCCCCAATGGCCGACAACGTTGCTATGTGGGAAGCTGCCCAAGCTTTCCTTGTCGTAGCTAAGAACACCGAGACTTACATCAGAGAGGAAGGCATATCGGACGAGAACAGCCAACCCTACAAGCAGGGAGGCGCTCTTACCCCAATGAGGATATGGATCGCTATGCGGTCCGTCTTGGACTTCAACTTTCACCAAGCCTACGAGTTGTATATCAAGCTTGTTCTGACGCTAGAGGGAACCCCGTACAAGTTCCAACACGGGCTTGGAGAGATGTTCGATCTAATGTCCAACGAGTCGCGAGGAGAATTCCAACGTCTTCACAGAAAGAACCTCATGGGACGAGGGAAAACAGTGGAAATGATTGCGTTCCAAATGGCCTCGAAAAGACCTTCTCTCCCTGAACCAACCGACCCCGACTTCAACACTGTGCGCGGGATGCTCGAATATTTCGACGGCGAACTCGAACTGTACAAGCGCCGCTACGGCTGGGAGACAATGACCCGGGGCGGATGGTTGCAGTTCATTCGAGACATTCGTCCATGGTTGCTGTTTCTCGACGACATAAACGCATACTGCGCGTCTCTTCTTGATAGACAAAAGCCGACGTGATTACGCAAGGAATAAGGGTCGCTCAAAGTCGAGGTCGTTGGTCCACCCGTCCGGAAGCCTTTGCTCGTCAGCCATCCCAATTCTCCTGCTAGAAGGTAAGCTCTCCGACACTGCCACCCCAACTTTCCAGGCGTGCTCGGAACGTGGAACGCCCCGACGTAAAATGGCGTGACAGGCCGGAAAGACGGCCGTTTCCGCTACGCGCTACATAGCACATTTCGCGTCAAGTTGCTGTTATTGAACGCAATATGTCCCGACGGTGGGCTTCGAGCCGGCCGACCAGGTGGTGTCGCGGATGCTGTCGTCCATGGGGCGCATCGACCAGACGCGCATGCGCACGGGGGATCTCGACGCGGAGGACTGGGGACCGCTTCGCGAAGGCGATGGGCCGGCAGCGCGACCGGCCGCTGTACGTGGACGACACCGCGGCGCTGCGGCTGGATTTCTCCGACACGAGAGTTCAAGACATGGCGTATCCGATTGAGCGCGAGAACGAAGTCGCCTATGACCTCGTGATGCAGCCGTTCGCACGTCCGGCGAGGTCCGTGGCGACTCTGCATCAAGTCAAGCGGACAAGTGGTCTAACGGACTGGCGTCGTCTCGCCGCCCCGGTGCTCCCCCGATCCTTAGCCGTTCGGTCAAGTCGGTACCTACGGTCCTTCGGACGCCTACGATCCCGCCGTAGACCGCTCTCCGCCGCGTTGTACGGCACGGTGCGGATCAGAGCAGTGGGTAGCGTACCGGGACAGGCGAACCGTTACGCCGCTCCGTAACCGTTCGGCCGTGCCGGTACGCCGGTGTGCATAAGCCAGGTCAGGGCTCGTTGGGCGGATCCTCGCCATTCTGTCCAAGGCAGACTGAGTTGCGCTTTGGTCCCTTGGGCGCGATTCTAGAGAACCGAGGAACACCCACAGCGGGGACAGTCCAATGCCGCGCCTTGGTCGTCAGATCGCCCGTGACGAACACGTTGATGTTGACCGTATCCGCGTGTGCTTCTCGACTGACCGCAGGCGCAGTTTCCGCTACTCGCTTCACATTCCCTTCCGATGCGAACGCCAGCGCGATCAGCTTGTGGCCGTCGTGCTCAAGAACCCCAGTTCCGCCGACGCGGCGCGCGCCGACAACACGATCCGACGCGTCGAGACCTATGTCTTCGAACGCTTCCCTCGCGCCCGTGAGATTGCAGTGCTCAACCTTTTCGCATTGCGTGCCACGGACGCATCGGACCTCGCCGCTCACATCGCCGATCATGGCATCAGGGGCGCTACAGGCGACCGGAACGATGCCATCATTGCCGACAATTTCAACAGGAGTCACCACATCCTGTTAGCGTGGGGCGCTACCAGCGGTATCTCCAAGCCACGTTACGAGGAGCGGATTCACGCCGTCCTCCAAATGCTCCGCCCTCATGCCGACCGAATCGGCACCGTCAACCACGTGCCAACCAGCGGCTACCCGCGACACGGGCTTCGGTGGTCCTATGTCCATCTCCCGCGCCCCGTGACGGATCTGACCATCCTTGCAGCCCGTTCCCCATGGCCCGCCAAGGCCCCACTTTCCAGCAGAGCCTTCGGGTGCCCATAAACCTGCGGATGACGCCATTCATCGCGTTGTTCGCTATGTGGGCCAGAATTGCGCTACGTACCGGGACGACCGAACGCTTACGCCGCTCCGGCGGCGCATCGAGGTTCGGTATCGGGACGGGAAGGTGATCGTTTGTGGGATCGACTGGCAACTGGATCGACTTAACTGTCTGAAATAGAATAACTTTTTGGATGCAGTAGCGCTGCCGCGCGTTCAGCAGGACGTACGCCAGCGCACGACGCACCTCCGTGGGCGTGCGCTTCAGCACGTGGTGGAAGCGCCCCGCCAGAACGCGACCCTTGCGGCCGAAGACACGGTTCACGCAGCGCGCGAAACGCGCCGCAAGGCTCTTCATGCCGTTCGCCAGCCGCCGCGCACCCGCCGCCTCGATGAGGAAGTGCGCGTGGTCGTCCTGGATCGAGTAGTGCGCCACCCGGAACCCTGGGC
>JAPOYI010000245.1 GCA_026706665.1 Gammaproteobacteria bacterium
CTCGCCGCTGGGCAGGGAGCGGGCGGGTTGCGAGGATGCCGCGGGACGGCGCGCCGCCACGGCGCGATGGGGCCGAAGGACGAGCCAGCCCGCCCGCTCCCCGGATCAGCGTATGATCGCCTCAAGCCGCGTCAAGGGTACGCGGCCGGCGGAGCCGGGCGCCCTGCCGGCCCTTGACACGGCTTCGGCGTGGAATCGAAGTCGCTGGCGGAACCGTTAGGCGACGTAGGCCGCCCAGTCCGCCATCAGGACGCGCCGACGGTCGAACAGATCGGTGCGCCGGTAGGCGGCCTCGACGCGGTCGGTGTTGACGTGCGCCAGGGCCAGCTCGCACACCTCTCTCGGCGCGTCGGTGCACTCCGCGGCCCAGTCCCGGAAGCTCGACCGGAACCCGTGGGGGACGGCGTCGATGCCGAGGTCGCGCATCAGGCCGGACAGCGTCGACTGGTGCAGCGCGCGCCCCGTCGGCGACGGGAACACCCACGCGCCGGCGTCGGCCAACTCGCGGGCGTCGTCGAGGACTTCGAGGGCGCGGTCCGCCAGCGGCACCCGGTGCTCGCGTCCGTTCTTCATGCGCTCGGCGGTAATCGTCCAGACCGCGCCGTCGCGGTCGATCTCGTCCCACCGGGCTTCGCGCGCCTCGCCCGAGCGGACGGCGGTCAGCACGAGGAACTCGAACGCGAGGCGGATGCCGGGGTACGCGTCGCAGCGCCGCACGCGCCGCAACGCGGCGGCGACCTCGGCGTGCGGCAGCGCGCGCTGGTGCTTCTGGACGGCGGTGTGCTTGGGCAGCGCGGCGGAGATGGCGTCGCCGGCGGGGTTGTCCATGCGCAGGCCCTGCGCGATGGCCCACTTCATGACGGCGCCGATGCGCTGGCGCACGCGCTTGGCGGTGACGCGCTTGGCGGACCAGATGGGCGACAGCACGGCCATGACGTCTGCCGTGGTCACGGCGTCGACGGTCTTGTCGCCGATGCGCGGAAAGGCGTAGGTGCCCAGGGTGGCGCGCCACTGGTGCTCCGAGCCCTTGCGGTCCTTCCAGTTGGCGGCGTGGATGGCGATGACGGTCTCCAGCGCCTCCGCGAAGGTGGGGACGGCCCTGGCCGAGCGCCGGGGATCGTGGCCGAGCGCGATCTCGCGCGCGTTCTCGAGCGCCCGCTCGCGGGCCATGCCGAGGGTGACGACGGGGTAGCGGCCGAGCCCGAGGCTCGTCGGCCTGCCGTCGATGCGGACGCTCTGCGTCCACGACTTGTTGAGTCCGCCGCGGGTCGCGGGTCTGACCAGGAGGCCGAGCCCGAGGCCGCCCCGGCCGTCGCCGTAGCGACCGGGGATGTTGACGTTCCTGACGAACGTGGCGGACAGCATGAGGGGTCTGTTTTTCACTTCCCGTTCCTTGTTCCGTTACAAAGGAGCGTTGAGAAGCAGTGTGCCCCGGTGGTACGCGGATCGTCAAAAAGTATTTGTTTATCAGAAGGTTAAAGTACTTCCAGCGAAATCCTGAAACCCCCTAGAACACCCCTTAAGCGGGCCACTGGTCCGGCCGCTGATGCGCCATCCCGAGAGTTCTACGGGTTCAGGCCGATTCCCGCAGGTGGTGCGGTCGTTACAAATGAGTTGGTCGACAAGCTGCGGGAAGAACTGGAGGTGTGACTGGTGCTGTCACTATTGGATGTGAATGTGCTAATCGCCTTGCTCGACGAAAACCACGTTCACCATCCGGATGCGTCCACTTGGTTTTCTGACCACGTTGACGAAGGTTGGGCATCATGTCCCATAACGCAGAACGGCTGCCTGCGCATCGTGTCCCATCCAAGGTATCCGAATGGGCTTGAAGTGGCGGATGCCATATCTCGCTTAAGGGCGGCCGTCTCCACGCCCTATCACCGCTTTATACCTGAGGACATCAGTCTGCTCGACGAGGACGTCATCGACCGTCGTCACCTGCTCGGTCACCGGCAACTGACGGACGCGTATCTGCTAGCACTTGCCGTCGCGCATGACGCCCGACTGGTAACCTTGGACAAGTCAGTGCCAGTTGTCACTGTCCGGGCAGCAAGAGACTCCTCCTTGCTGGTCATCTGAAGTCTGATCGTGAGGGGCGGCTGCGGCGGTTGACGTCGGTTCGGTCAGGGTCAGCGTTGCTCGGCCAAGTACAGCGACTCGACGGGCATGTATTCGGTGGATTTGGGCAATTTGCGCTGGATCACTTCCCCGCGCTCGACGGCCAATGCATACGCATTGGCGCGGCGCCTGGTGCTCAACACGCGGAAGCCGTCGTCGGTGAACGCGACGGCGCAGTTGTTGTCGATGGCGAGGCCCGGACGCCTTACGCGTTTCAGCATCTGGTGGAAGTCCTCGCGCCGGGGCACGCCATTGGTGTGGCTGTTGTAGTGGGGACACGCGATTCCCTTGACGAAGCCGAGGCCGGTCACCGCGATGTAGCGCCAGTCGTTCGCGTTGTAGAAGGCCATCGAGTCGCTGTGGCCGCGCTCGAACCAGCAGATCGCGCCGGCGCTGACGCCGCACATGACGGCACCGCGGTCGAATGCCGCGCGCAATAGCGCATCGACGCCGAGGTGCCGCCAACGGCGCATCATCATGAGCGTATTGCCGCCGCCCACGTAGACGATGTCCGCGCTGCCGATCTTGTCGCGGACCACTCGCGGGTCGGGTGTCGATCCGAGCAGGTGGAGCACGTCGGTCGTGCATCCGAAGCGCCTGCCGTATACCCGCTCGAACGCAGGTGTGTAATCGGGGTCGTCGCTGCTGGCGGTGGGAATCAGAAGTGCGTGCGGCCGGGACTTGCCGGTGAAGCGGACGATCTCCCGGTCCAGCGGTTCTGTCGCCAGCGTACGTATGGCGCCGCCACCGATGGCGACAATGCTGCCCACAGCGGTCTGCCTATTCTCGGACGAACACGCTGGTCTCGCCCGAAAAAACCTCGTCCGCGTGTTCGAGAAAGAGTTGCTCCAGTGATTCGCTTGGGAGACGGTGGGCCACGCAGGTCCTGAGGCGCGCCATATCCGGATAGGGATCGATCCCGGCTTCAGGCGACTTGGCGCTTTGCCGTTGAATCGCCTCCGCCTCCTGCTCGCTCAGCAGCCCGGCGAGCAGGGCCTTCTTCCAGATGCGGTCCCGAATGGAGTCACGAAGGCACCGCGCATAGGCTTCTTCCGCGATGGTCAGGTCCGACGCGGCGAGTTCCCTTTCAGCCACCCTCCCCATCGTGTCGACGTCGAGATCATGAACCTTCACGCGGTTTGGCGGCGAAGGGGCGATCCGCAGGAAATAGAAGCCGGTCGCCGGATCCGCTGACGACTCGCCGTCGTTATCGAACTCCTTGTATGAGTCCATCCTCACCTGCAGGACGTGCACGGAGCCTGCGTTGATGACATTGCCGAGGAACGTCGTTCGCCGTTCTTCGGGAGACGTGACTTCGAATCCCAGCGTCTTGTCGTCGGTGCGCGAGACCTTGGCCTGCAGCCCGGCGTTACCTTCGGCCTCCTTCCAAGTGCCGATGAGGTCGTCGGCGATGGGACTCTGCTCCCAGCGCAGGGGGTTGTCGAAAGTGTCGCAGCCGGACATCGTTACAACGAGGAGCGCCGTCAGGAACATCGACAGGAGTGGCCTGGTTTCAATCATCGCTCTTCCTGTCCGCATGACTCCTCGCCTTCCGCCGCCAGTTGATCCCTCGCTGTTTCGCGCCGCCGCACAACGTGGAATTCGTCACCTTGGACAAGCACTTCGGGGGGCCGGGAACGGCTGTTGTAGTTGGACGCGAGGACCATTCCGTATGCACCTGCCCCGAAAATAGCGAGCAACGCGTCTTCTTCAAGCGCAAGGTCGCGATCGAGCGCGAGAAAGTCCCCGGTCTCGCACACCGGTCCGACGACATCCCACCGTCGCGGCGCCGCCGAGGAGGCGATCACGGGTTCGACGCGGTGCCAGGCCTGATATAGCGCTGGCCGTATCAGGTCATTCATGGCCGCGTCGACCACCGCGAAATTGCGGTAGCCCTCGTCAGGGGCCGGCTTCAGGTACTCCACGCGGGTGAGCAATACGCCCGCATCCGCGACCAGATAGCGGCCCGGTTCGATCACCAGGGTCATGCCGCGCGCTGCGATCCTCGCCGCCACATCCCGGCTGAATCCCTCAAGGTCGAAGTCGGATTCGTCCCGGTAGCGGATGCTGAAGCCGCCGCCAAGGTTGAGGTGCTCAAGGTCGATCCCTTCGCTCGACAGGGTATCGACGATGCGGAACAGGCGATCCGTCGCGGCGATGTACGGTGCGGGCTCCTCGATCTGTGAACCGATGTGACAGTCGATCCCGCGCACGTCGAGCGCGTCCGACGCGTGAGCGCGGCGATACATCTCGAGTGCCTGACCTTCGGGCACGCCGAACTTGTTCTGTTTCAGCCCGGTGGAGATGTAGGGATGAGTCTGGGCGTCCACATCGGGATTCACGCGCACGGATACCGGTGCGACCCGCGACAGCAACCTGGCCCGCGTTTCGAGCCGGTCGAGTTCCTGGACGCTCTCGACGTTGAAACACCCGATACCGGCCTTGATGGCGAAATCGATCTCGGCGACGGACTTGCCGACGCCGGAAAAGATGACGCGTCCGGGGTCGCCCCCGGCCAGCAGCACGCGCTCGAGCTCGCCGCCGGAGACGATGTCGAATCCGGCGCCAAGGCTCTCCATCAACCTGAGGATGGCGAGATTGCTGTTGGCCTTGACCGAATAGCAGATGCCGGCATCGCCAAGCGACCGGGCGAGGCGCTGATACCGTTCCTCGATTGCCGATTGGGAATAGACGTACGCCGGCGTTCCCACCGCATCGGCGATGGTAGTCAGGCGTACGTCTTCAACGTGGAGTGCGTTGTCGGTTCGACTGAACATGCGGCGACCTGTGCCTGCTTCCATGGAAGTACGTTGCCAGCGACGGAGGAGCGCCCACCACTTCCCTGCGCGTCAGCGATCGGGGAAGATCTCCCGGTCGAAGGCTCCTCGGGCAGGTACAGCGGACCTTTCTGGCCGCACATGGCGACCATCATGCACATCGCTGCAACGAAGGCCCAGCGCATGAATGTCCTCTTGGGTCAGGGCCGCAGTATAAACCCGCCGAAAAACCTGATGGCCTTGGCATGGCTGGATCAGCCGCTCCCGATGCGCTCCCGCGCCTCCTTTGCCGCCGCCGCCACCTGGTTCGGCGCCGTGCCGCCCGGCTGGTCCCGCGCCGCGAGCGAGCCTTCGAGGGAGAGGACATCTGCGACGTCTTCGCCGATGTCCTCTGCGAATCCGCGAAGTTCAGACACCGACAGGTCCGAGAGCGCGGATCCCTTCTCCTGCGCGTACTGCACGGCGCGACCCACTGCCTCATGGGCGTCCCGGAACGGCAGTCCTTTCTTCACGAGGTAGTCTGCCAGGTCGGTTGCCGTGGCGAACCCGAGTCGCGCGGCCTCGCGCATGCGCGCGGTATCCGGCCGCATGGCGGCGACGATATCGCCGATGGCGCGCAGGCAGTCTTTCAGCGTATCGACCGTGTCGAAGAGCGGTTCCTTGTCCTCCTGGTTGTCCCTGTTGTAGGCCAGCGGCTGGCCCTTCATCAGCACCAGGAGGCTCGTAAGGTTGCCTACGATCCGCCCGGTCTTGCCGCGAACCAGTTCCGGCACATCCGGATTCTTCTTCTGCGGCATGATGCTGGATCCGGTGCAGAACGCGTCGGGCAGTTCGACAAAGCCGAACGGCTGCGAGGTCCAGATCACCATCTCCTCGCACCAGCGCGACAGGTGCGTGGCAGCGATGGCTGCACAGGAGCAGAACTCGATCGCGAAGTCGCGGTCGCTCACGGCGTCGAGAGAGTTCTCGGCGATACGGTCGAAACCCAGTGCTTCCGCGGTATCGGCGCGGTCGATGCGAAATGTCGTTCCCGCGAGCGCGGCCGAGCCGAGGGGCGAGACATTCAGGCGCGCGCGGCATGCCTGAAATCGTTCCCGGTCGCGGTAGGCCATCTCGAACCAGGCCAGCATGTGGTGGCCGAATGTCACCGGTTGCGCGATCTGCAGGTGCGTGAAACCCGGCATTGGATCGGCGCTGTGCCTCTCTGCCAGGTCGACGATACGTGCCATGACCCCAGTCAGATGGTCCGCGATAGCGTCGGATTCGTCGCGCAGGTACAGGCGTATGTCGGTGGCGACCTGGTCGTTGCGAGAGCGTCCCGTGTGCAGCTTCTTGCCAGCTTCGCCGACAAGCTCCGTCAGCCGCGCCTCGATGTGCATGTGGATGTCCTCGAGCGCATCGGACCATTCGAATTCGTCCGATTCGATCTCGGCGCGGATGGTTTCGAGGCCGCCAACGATCGCATCGCGTTCGCCCTCGGTAAGGACGCCAATACGCGCGAGCATCCGCGCATGGGCGATGGAGCCGGCTATGTCGTAGCGGTACAACCGCCGGTCGAATCCAACGGAGGCGGTAAACCGGGCGACGAAGTCATCCGTCGGTTCGGAAAACCGTCCGCGCAACAGGCTGTCATCGTCTCTGTCGGTCATGGGGAGAACACGTCCCGAAAAGGCAATCGGGGAAATTCGAGAGGCCGCGAATTATACCGATGCGGTGTCAAGCGGTATTGCGTCCCGCGAAACAGTGCCCCGTTCAAGCCGCCAGCGTGCGGACACCGTAGAGGGGAATTCGGGCGTCCCGCGTGACGAGGACCAACCCTTCGGCCCGGGCCTGGGCGATCAGAAACCGGTCGAACGGATCCCGGTGATGCATGGGGAGATTTCCCGCCTGCTCCGCGTGATGAAAGGTGAGTGGAAGATCGACGAATCCCCGTTCGGCAACCAGTGCCCCGATGTTGTCCGGGGCAGTGAGGCGCCGCTTCGCGCGCTTCACGGCAATTTCCCAACCGGTGATGGCGCTCACGAAGACGTCATTGCGCGGGTCGGCGATTTGCGCCCGGGCGGCTTCGGCCAGCTCCGGGACGTTCGACAGGCACCACAGGAATACATGCGTGTCGAGCAATAGCCGCTGCATCGTCAATCGGCGTCCGGAAATGTCTTCGAGTTCTCGATCGCTTCAATGAGTTCCTCGTCCTCATCGTCAAAGTCGGGAGCCATCCAGATCTCTCCCTCCAGCCCGCCGAGTTTTCGCTCTTGTCCGCGTTCGCGATAGGGCATCAGGCGAAGCCACGGATCGCCCGCCCTCGCGATCACGATGTCTTCTCCCTCCCAAGCCAGCTTGCCCAGCCTGGAAAGCTGCGATTTCGCCTGGTGCATGTTTACTTTCATCGCAGCCACTCGACCTAGCTAAGTCGGGCTAAATCTACACTAAAGCGAACACTTGTCAAGTTGAGGTGAGCCGTGATCGCCTGCGCCGAGAGGCTTGCGTGTGCGATGGAGCCGTCCATGGCCGTAGTGGTATAACCGGCGCCGCCCATGAACATCATCAGGATCGCGACCCGCAACAGCCCGCTAGCCCGATACCAGGCGGAACGGGTGGGATCGCTGCTCCGGGACGCGGCGGGCGTGCCGTTTGAACTGCTCTCCATGACGACGCAGGGCGACCGGCAGACCAGCGCGAAGTTTGCGGGCAAGGGTGCCTTCGTCAAGGAACTCGAAACCGCCCTGCTGGACGGCCGCGCGGACATTGCCGTGCACAGCATGAAGGACGTTCCCGTTGCCCCTCCGGAGGGCCTGGCCGTTACCACGGTTGGCTCGCGAGCAGATGTCCGGGATGCGTTGGTGTCGGGCGGTCTCACGTTCGATGCGTTGCCCGAAGGCGCACGCATCGGCTCTTCGAGCCTGCGGCGGCGGATGCAGCTCCGTTTCGTGCGTCCCGATCTCACCATGATGGACATGCGCGGCAACGTCGGAACGCGTCTCGGGAAGCTGGACAACGGGGACGTCGATGCGCTCGTCCTGGCGTGCGCCGGACTCGACCGTCTTGGGCTGGGCGAGCGCATCAGCCAGCGCCTCGCCGTCGACCTCAGCCTGCCCGCCCCGGGACAGGGGGCGCTCGCGGTGGAGTATGCGACGGACCGCGGCGATGTCCGGGAGCGGTTGACGGCCATCGTGGACCCGCTGGTCGAGAAGACTGTACTGGCCGAGCGTGCCGTGGTGCGCGCGCTGGGCGCGGACTGTGCCACACCTCTTGGCGCCTACGCGGAAAGCCGAGGATCCGCCATGGCGTTGACGGCGCTATTGGGCGATGAGAGTGGCGAGCACGTGCTGCGGGTATCGGAAACCGGTGATGACCCGGTGGCGTTGGGCGAACGTGCGGCGGCCGCACTGTACGCAATGGGTGCTGAAGCACTGCTCGGCTAGCATGCGTGTGTGGGTGACGCGGACGGAGCCGGGCGCGAGCCGCTTAGGCACGCGCCTGGTCGACGCGGGTTTCGAAGCGTGGGTGCGTCCCGTGCTCGAGATCGAACCCATCTCCGATCCGCCGCCAGCGGGCCAGTTCGCGCTCACGGTCTTTCTGTCGGGTCATGCGGTGGAGTCCGCGGTCCGCAACGGCTGGAATGAGACGCCGGCAATGGCCATCGGGAAGACCACGCGGCGGGCCCTCGAACGTCACGGCATCGATGCTCGCGCGCCGGACCGGTCGTCTTCCGAAGGAATCATCGCTTCGCTCGCGGCCGATCCGCCGCCGAGCGTCCTGATCGCGGCGGGCGAAGGCGGTCGCGGTCTTCTTGAGCGTTGGTTGGCGGATCGCGGTATTCCGGCAATGAAGTGGTGCCTGTACCGGCGGGTCGCGAGACCGGGTACGCTGGATCCGGCGGAAGTCATCGACGCTATCGTCGGTAGCAGCGAGGCCGCGTTGCGGGTCGTCGCGGACATGTGGTTTAGTTCCTCGCGCAGCGCGAACGTCGCGATGCTGGTACCGTCGGGACGCTTGGCGGAGTCGGCGAGAACCCTTGGCTTTGCCCGCGTCTTCGTGACCGAGGGCGCTGGCGACGAAGCCGTGGTCGCGGCGCTCGGCCGAATCGCGCGTTAGAACGTCTTGGCCTCGGGAGTTGGCAATGTCCGAACAAGAGGAAACCCCGGACCACCCGCCGGGCGACGACCCGCCCGCGTCCGAACCGGGAAAGTCCCGCGGTTTCGGGACAGCCCTCGTCGCATTGCTGTCGCTGGTGAGCCTGGCAGCAGCCGGGTACCTCTACTGGCGCGTGGAAGGCGTTGCGGGAAGCGGCGGCGTCGCACCCCGGCTGGCGGCCGACATCGCGCGGCTCGAACGCGAAGTGGCGCAGGCGCGCGGGATGGCGCAGAGCGGTTCGGAAACGCTGCGGGAAAAGATCGCGGATCTCACCCGGGCGCTGGCCGAAAACAGCGCGTCGCTTGAGCAGGTGCGGGCGGAGTTGTCCGCGGAACGCCGTGCCGACGGGCCTCCCGATCCCGGAGCGTGGAGGCTCGCGGAAGTCGAGTACCTGCTCCGGATCGCCAACAATCGCCTGCTCATGGAGCGCGACACCCGCGCAACGGACCAGATGCTGGCCGCGGCCGATGCGATCCTCGAGGAACTGGACGACTACGCGCTGCACGAGGTCCGCGCGATCCTCGCAGAGGAACGCATGGCGCTCGCCAACACGAAAACCGCCAATGCTGAGAGCATTTTCCTTACCCTGGAAGCCATGAAGGACGCGTTGGGGGGTCTGCCTTTGAAGCAGCCGGAGTACTTCAGCGCAACGGAAGCAGCGGGCGCGTCGGGGAGTAGAAGCACCGACGCCCCGGGAAGGAGGTTCCGCGAGATCGGGTCAACGCCGGCGCCCGCCGCCGACCAGGAGCCGGAAGCGCCCGGCGAGGAAACCGAGTCCTTTGGCAAGGCGCTACGGGACCGGTTCCATGGCCTCTTCGAGTTTCGGACACGGGACAGTATCGCGCCGCGCCCGCTGATACGTCCCGAGGAAGCGATCTATCTTGAACTCAACCTGAGACTCGCCCTGGAGCGTGCGCAGCTCGCCATGCTGAGAGGCGATCAAACGCTTTTCGCGACAAGCCTGAGCTCCGCCCGCCGGTGGCTCGACGAGTATGTCGACCCGGAACACGCAGAGACGCTGCGCATCGTGGAGGACCTGGAAAGGCTCGCAGACGTCGATATCGAGCAAACCCTCCCCGACATTTCGAGATCGCTCGGCCGCCTGCTCGAACTTCAAAGCCGCCCGGCGGACTCGCAGCCGCCCGGCGAAGCGCGGGCCGAATGAAAGTTCGCACCCTCGTCTACGCAGTCGCTGCCGTGATTGTCGGGGGCCTGCTCGGTTCGCTGATGTTGAAGGACGCGGGCTACGTGCTGATCGCCTACGACAAGGCCGCGTTCGAGACGAGCGTCTGGTTCGCGCTCATTGCCCTGGTGCTGCTCTGGGTTCTGGCGCGCCTGCTTTTCGCGCTCGCGCGGCGCCTTTTGCGCGGTGGCGCGGACTTCGCAAACTGGAGGCAGAAGCGTCGCGAGACGACCGCGAATGAACGCACCGAACAGGGCGTCCTGCACATTCTCGAAGGTCGTTGGGCAGATGCCCGGAAAGCGTTGACGGAGGTTGCGTCGAGCGCGCCGACGCCTATCGTCAACTATCTCGGGGCGGCACGCGCGGCGCACGAACTCAAGGATGCCGACGAACGGGACCGGCTCCTCGACCTCGCTGGCGGCGCGGCGTCCGGCGCGTCACTCGCGGTCGGACTGACCCGCGCGCGATTCCTTGCGGAACACGGCCAGATGCAGGAGTGTCTCGAAACGCTGGAAGGACTCAACGAAGCGTCGCCCCGTCATCCCCGGGTGATGTCCATGCTGTTGGCATGCCACGAGGAACTTGGAGACTGGGATGCGGTCGTGGAACTTGCGCCGGTGATCGGCAAGGCCAAGGCGGTGGATCCGTCGGACCTCGAACAGTCGCTTCAGCATGCATGGTGCGGGCGGCTCGAAGCGAGTTCCGCAAGCGCCGATGCAGCGCAGAATGTGCGGGAAACGTGGCGTGAAATCCCGCGACGACTGAAGCGGACCGGGGCCGTAGCCGTGCGTTATGCCCAGTGCCTGGACGCGGTCGGAGAGGCGGACGTGGCAGCACGCATACTCAGGCGAGCCATCGAACGGGATCCCGATGATCGGCTGATCGAACTGTACGGCGAAATCCGGTCGGGACGCCCCGGCGAACAGCTTGCCGCCGCGGAAAAGTGGCTGGAACACACACCGCGCGATCCGGTATTGCTCCAGACGCTGGTGCGGCTAAGCCTCCTCAACGAGGAGTGGGCCAAGGCGAAGCGCTACGTCGAGCTTGGCGCAACGGCGAGAACCCCGACTAGCGGCGCGGAATCGACAGAGTGATGGGCTATTGCCTGGTTTCCGGAACTGGTTTCCCGACACGCTGAGGATCGAGCTTGCCGTAGTCGCGGCATTCCTGCTCACAGACCATGGCGTGCTCGCCAATGAGTTCCTCGATTCGCTGGAATTCCGGCACGGTATCGCCTTCTACCACGACCTCAAGTATCCCGCCGACTTCCGGCATTTCGACTATGTCAATCCCGATGCACCGAAAGGCGGCAGGTGGGTGGTGCCCACGCAGACCAGTTTCAATTCGCTGGCCGCGACAGGCGACTTCGGCACACCGCCGCCCTACGCGTTCTGGCATACGAACGGGTCGAGGACTACTGGGGCCGGGACATTCCCGCAGCTCGCGGTCGCTACAATCTCGACGTGCTGCGCTACGAAGTCTACCGCGACGCCACCGTCGTTCGGGAAGCGCTTCGCAAGGGCCTCATCGATGCGTGGACGGAGCGGGACTTCCGATACTGGCACAGCGCCTACGACACGCCCGCCCTGGAGAAAGGCTGGCTAAAGAAGATCCGCCGCAACTTCGGTATCGAGATCGGCATGCGTCGCATCATCACGTTCAACCTGCGCCGGGCCCAGTTCGCGGATCGACGGGTGCGCCGGGCGCTCACCCTGGCCATGGACTTTGAATGGTGGAAACCGGACCCTGCAGTTCGGCTATGCGGAGCGCGCGCACAGCTACTGGCCGGACACGGAGCTTGCGGCCGTTGGCCTTCCCGGCATGGATGAACTCGCCCTCCTGACGGAGTTCCGGGATCAATTGCCTCCTGAGCTGTTTACGCAGCCGTTTCGATTTGCCGAGGTGGAGACGCCGGCACAACATCGCGCCAATTTGCTCAAGGCCCGGGAACTGCTTGCCGAGGCGGGCTGGGCCATCAGGGGTGGCGTATTGCGCGATGGGGACGGCGAACCGTTTGAACTGGAATTCCTGTCGCAGGATCCAGAGGATGCGCGCCTCCTGTTGCCCTATTTCAGGCAACTGAAACGACTTGGCATCGTGGCCAGCCTACGTTTGACGGAATCCACCCAGTTCATTAACAGGCTGCGCGGTTTCGATTTCGACGCAATGCTGCGCGACAGCACCATCCTGATGCCTCCGATCATCGAATTGAAGCCGTTCTTTCACACTGAATCGGCCGTAGTGCCGCTATCGAGAAATCCTGGAGGCATCAGCCATCCGGTGGTGGACATACTGGTCGAAAAGGCAATCCTCGCAAGGACGATGCGAGAAGTGATCGCAGTCTGCCGCGCCCTCGATCGAGTCCTGCTGTGGGAGTATTTCCAGCTTCCACTCGATGCGGTGGCACGTCCGAGGACAGTCTACTGGGACAAGTTCGGCCGGCCCGACTTTGAGCCGAAATACTGGCCCCCGTTTCCGGATGGATGGTGGTATGACCCCGGGAAAGCGGCGCGGATAGATCTCGGGAACTGAGTTGACCGATCGGGGCGACCCTACGCAAGTCGAGTCGGGCCGGTGGACGCTTCGCGCTGCTGTTGGCACTCTTGGCCGCGATACGCGGTTCCAGCGGGAGGTAGTCCTCGGCGCTGGCGGGTGTCCTGTCCTGCCCCCGCCTGAATCCGAATCGGCGCCGCCGGCTGTTTCGCCGTCGTTGCTAGCGACCTCCTCGCATCTGCATGAAGAACTCGGCGTTGGTCTTGGTGTCCTTCAGTTTGTCGACCAGGAACTCGATGGCGGCGACGTCGTCCATGTCGTGCAGCAGCTTGCGCAGAATCCAGACGCGTTGCAGTTCGTCGGGCGGCAGCAGCCGTTCTTCCTGGCGCGTGGAAGACCGCCGGATGTTGATGGCGGGGTAGATGCGCTTCTCGGCGATCTTGCGCTCGAGGTGCAGCTCCATGTTGCCGGTGCCCTTGAATTCCTCGTAGATCACCTCGTCCATCTTGGAGCCGGTGTCGATCAATGCCGTCGCGATGATGGACAGGCTGCCACCTTCCTCGACGTTTCGCGCAGCGCCGAAGAATCGCTTCGGGCGTTCGAGAGCGTGGGCATCGACGCCGCCGGTCAGCACCTTGCCCGAGGACGGGACGATGGTGTTGTAGGCGCGCGCCAGGCGCGTGATCGAGTCGAGCAGGATAACCACGTCCTTCTTGTGCTCGACCAGCCGCTTGGCCTTCTCGATGACCATTTCCGCCACCTGCACGTGACGCGACGGCGGTTCGTCGAAGGTGCTCGCCACCACCTCGGCGTCGACCACCGTGCGTTCCATGTCGGTGACCTCTTCCGGACGTTCGTCGATCAGCAGGACGATGACGATGGCCTCGGGGTTGTTGGCGCAGATGGACTGGGCTACGTTCTGCAGGATGATCGTCTTGCCGGCCTTCGGCGGCGACACGATTAGACCCCGCTGGCCCTTGCCGAGCGGTGCGATGAGGTCGATGATGCGGGCGATCAGGTCGGCCGTACTGCCGTTGCCGCGTTCGAGCATGAACCGCTCGTCCGGGAACAGCGCGGTGAGGTTCTCGAACAGGATCTTGTGCGTCCGGTTGTTCGGCTCGCCCATGTTGATCTTGTCCACCTTGAGCAGGGCGAAGTGCTCGCGATCCTTCGGCGGGCGGATCTTTCCGGAGATGCTGTCTCCGGTGCGCAGGTTGAAACGCCGGATCTGGCTCGGAGAGACGTAGATGTCATCGGGGCCGGCCAGGTACGAACTGCCTGGTGAGCGCAGGAAGCCGAACCCGTCCTGGAGGATTTCGAGCACACCTTCTCCGTAGATGTCCTCGCCGTTCTTGGCGACCCTGCGCAGGATTGCGGCGATCACCTCCTGTTTGCGCAGCCGCGCGAGGTTATCGAGGCCGATTTCCCGGGCCATGTCGACCAATTCGGGGACGGGTTTGGTTTTGAGGTCAGTGAGATTCATGGTTCATGGTATCGATTCGTTTTGCGGAAGGTGCCGCAGGGTCGGAAAGCGCGCTGCGAGCGGGGGTTGAGGTAATCCGGCGAAGCTTCTGGAAGGATCGGCGGATCGCCGAACACGCGCAATATACCACCGTTACCGGCGGCGTCTAGCGCAATTCCAAATTGGTCCAGCGCCATGAAACCCGTCGCCCTTCGGGTGCGCCGTGTTTCACCCCCGCCCAAGCCCACCTACTGCCCTGCGCTTAGAACGGCACTGGCGTGCCGTTCTACAGCCCAGGCCCCTAGTGAAATCGGGAAGTTCCCGACGGCGGGAAACGCATTGATAGCAGAAGTTTCCGGGTCGCGGCAAGTCGTCCGACACGGCAGGAATCCGTCAACTGAACAGCCCGCGAGACGGATGAGAAAGGTGGATCCGACGGGCGGTTGGTCTTGCCACCGGTCGGGGTCGACGCTAGATGTTGCTGTCCAGAAATGCGGCGAGTTGCGACTTCGACAAGGCCCCAACCTTGGTTGCCTCAACCGCGCCGTTGCGGAACAGCATCAGCGTCGGTATGCCACGTATGCCGTACTTTGGAGGCGTCTGGGCGTTGGCGTCGATATCGAGCTTGCAGACCTTGACCCGGTCGGCGTATTCGTCAGCGATCTCCTCCAGGATCGGGGCGATCATCTTGCATGGCCCGCACCATTCGGCCCAGTAGTCGACGAGCACTGGCCGATCCGCCTGGAGCACTTCGGCTTCGAATGATTCGTCGGTGACGTGGTTCATCTACGGCTCTCCCTTGACGTTGCGGGAAGTCTATCACCTGCCTCGCATGCCTTCAGCGATGCGTTTGCCGAAATACGTGAGGATTCCGTCGGCGCCGGCGCGTTTCAGGCACAGCACGGATTCCAGGATGACCCGCTCGTCGAGCCAGCCATTAGCGATGGCGGCCATGTGCATGGCGTACTCTCCGCTCACCTGGTAGGCGAAGGCGGGCACGCCGAAACGGTCCTTGACGCGGCGAATGATGTCGAGGTACGGCATGCCGGGCTTGACCATGACCATGTCGGCGCCTTCGTCGATGTCCAGGGCGATCTCACGCAGCGCCTCGTCGCTGTTCGCGGGATCCATCTGGTAAGTGGCCTTGTCACCCTTGAGGCTTGAGGCGGACCCCACGGCGTCGCGGAACGGTCCGTAGTAGCCGGAGGCGTACTTTGCCGAGTACGCCATGATGCGGGTGTGGATGAAACCTCCGGTATCGAGCCGTTCGCGTATCGCGCCCACGCGGCCGTCCATCATGTCGGACGGCGCGATCACGTCGGCGCCGGCACTCGCGCAGACGTGTGCCTGCTGGCAGAGCACTTCGACGGACTCGTCGTTGAGGACGTAGCCGTCGTCGTCGATCAGTCCGTCGTGTCCGTGGCTGGTGTAGGGGTCGAGCGCGGCGTCGGTCACGACGCCGAGTTCCGGTACCCGGGCCTTCACCGCGGCGACGGCCCGCGGGATCAGGCCGTCGGGATTGCACGCTTCGCGTCCATCGGCGGTCTTCAGGCTCTCGGAAATGTTCGGGAACAGCGCGATCGCAGGGAGTTCCAGCCGGGTGAACACTTCGACATCGCGCACGAGCTGATCGATGCTGAGGCGATCGATCCCGGGCATCGAGGCGACAGGTTCGCGTGCGTTCCTGCCTTCGATGACGAAGACCGGATAGATCAGGTCGCTCGTCGTGAGTTCCGTTTCCCGCGTCAGCCGCCGCGAAAACGCATCGCGCCGGTTTCGCCGCATCCGCGTTGTGGGAAAGCTGGGAGCCAAAGCGATTCCTCCTCCAGGCGGTTCGATACGTCGAGTTTACCGAAGTGGATGCCGGCGCCGCACGATCTCGCGTTTTCGTGGTCTATAGCCTTGGGACGGACGCGGATGTTCGCGACAGATCGGCCGGGCGGGCTTCTCCAACGGTCCCTGGCGGATCTCGCAAGGGTTCCGAACAGGTCCGCCGCCCGGAGTGATTGGCCTCCCCCACGCTGCTCGGCGTCCGTCCCTTCCTCAGTCTGGAGGGAGCGGCGCGCGGCGAAAGCCGCGGCGCCGCTCTTGCTTTTGGGCGGGCTTCTGTTCTTGACTTGGCGCGCTGCGCCGCACCGGCATGGTCAGACGACGATCGAACGGTAATGAGATGAAATTCGGAATCTTCTACGAACATCAATTGCCGCGGCCCTGGAGCGACGGATCCGAACAGCAGCTTTTCAGCGAGGCGCTGGACCAGGTGGAACTCGCGGACCGTCTCGGCATCGATTTTGCGTGGGAGGTCGAGCATCACTTCCTGGAGGAGTACTCCCACTCGTCGGCGCCGGAAGTGTTTCTCGCCGCCTGCTCGCAACGCACCAGCAACATCCGGCTGGGCCAGGGAATTCGCCAGGTCATCCCGCAGTACAACCATCCGGCGCGCACGGCAGAAGTGATCGCGACGCTCGACCTCGTTTCCAATGGACGGGTCGAGTTCGGCACCGGCGAGTCGTCGGCGGAACTCGAGCTCGGCGGTTTTCGCATCCCGGTGGAGAAGAAGCGGGAGATCTATCTCGAGGCGGTGGAGCAGATCTGCAACATGCTGGCGATGGATCCCTACCCCGGCTACCAGGGGAAGTACTTCGAGATGCCGTGCAGGAACATCGTGCCGAAGCCGGTGCAGCGGCCGCACCCGCCGCTTTGGGTGGCTTGTTCCCAGCGGGACACCATTCGCCTCGCGGCCCGGCTCGGCATGGGCGCCCTGACGTTCGCCTTTGTGGACCCGGAAGAAGCGACGGAGTGGGTCGAGGAGTACTACCGGATCATCAGGAGCGACGAGTGCGTGCCGATCGGCCATGCGGTCAACCCAAACATCTGCATGGTGTCGAGTTTCTCCTGCCATCACGACCGCCAGACGGCGATCGACCGGGGCCTCGACGGGTTCAAGTTCTTCGGTTTCGCGCTCGGCAGCCTCTATGCCTTCGGCGAGCACCAGCCCGGTCGCACGGACCTGTGGAAACAGTTCGAGGCGTTGCAGGACGCAGAACCGGAACAGATTGATATCACCCGGGCCCTGTCCGGAAGCCAGGGCGGAATCGGGACGCCGGACGATCTGCGCGCCCACCTGCGCAAGTTCGAGGCCTGCGGCGTTGACCAGGTCACGTTCATCCAGCAGGCCGGAAGGAACCGGCACGACCATATCTGCGAGTCGCTGGAGGTGTTCGGGACGGAGGTCATGCCCGAGTTCAAGGAGCGCGAGGATGAACGCGAGCGCAGCAAGATGGAGGAACTCGCTCCCTACATCGAAGCGGCCATGGCGCGAAAGATGGTCATGGCGTCCCTCGCGGACGAGGACATTCCGGTCTACCCGTCGCTGGGTCGCAGGATCAGCGGTGAGTCGAAGTCGGAAACCTCGATCTACGAAGGCCCGCGTTGACGGAAAACGCGGAGCCGGCCCATGTCTCGGCGCAACGCGCCTCGAAACCAAGCTCCTCCATTAGGATTGGATTGGTTTTCTCGATCTTGGCGGCACCGGGAGGGAGTTCATCGTCGTCATCGTCCGCCCAAGCAACGGCGCCGAAACCAAAGATGGTTGCGACCTTTTTCCGACCCCGTGCATCTGATGCACATATGCTTCGATTCGAGCAGCAGGCCAACGGCGGAACGCCCGCCGATATCGTCGAGCGCCTGAAGCGCGGCGACCGGTCGGCCCAGGAGTGGGTCTACCGGTCATATTCGCGGATGGTCTATACGACGGCGCGACGGATGCTGGGCGATCCGGGCCTCGCTGAAGATGCGATGCAGGACACCTTCGTAGACGTCCTGACCAAGGCGGGGACCCTCGACCAGGAAGGTGCGCTCGGCGCGTGGGTACGCCGGATCGCCATCAATCACTGCCTGATGCGGTTGCGATCCCCCTGGACCCGGTGGCGGGTGGTCCCGCGCTCGGATGTCGATCCGGTGCGCTCGGACGAGGCAACGGTCGAATGCGCCACGGATCTCGAGCGTGCGCTTGACAGGTTGCCGCCGAAGGCGAGGGCCGTGATCTGGCTGCATGATGTCGAAGGCTATACACACAAGGAGATCGGCCGTCTGTTCGGACGTACGGCGAGTTATTCCAAGTCACAACTCGCGCGCGGCTATCAGCGGCTGAGGGAATTGCGGTCCAACTGATGAACGAACAGGAACACCAGACCCTGCGGGATGAAATCAGGGCGCTGCCGGACCTCGATCCGCCGCCGGGCCTCGGGGATCGCGTCATGGCGATCTCGGCGGAGCGACAGGCGAGGACGGGGTCGAAAGCGCCGCTTGCACTGGCTGCGTGCCTGGTCGCCGCCGTGGCCCTTTCTGTGCTCGTCGTGAACCGGTCTGATCGCGAAGGCGATATGGGCCAGCAGGTGCTTGCGGCGCAGGCATCGGTGGCGGACCTGATCGCCGAGTCGCAAAGACTTGAGGAACGTCTGCGATCGATGCCGTTGCACGGCGCCTACGGCGATACGGGCCGCGTCCTCGCCTACCGCATCGCGGATGTGGATGGCGCGCTCAATGCCATGTACCTGCAGGACATGGACGCCAGTGATGAGCGGGCACGCCTGCTGCACCAGCGGGTCGTACTCCTGCAGAGCCTGGTGGAGGTCGAATCACAGGATCGGGGTGCCGCAATCTACAGGGCGGCGTTTTAGGAGTTGAAGTTTGAGAGGTACACGATGAAGAGATGGACCATATCCCTGGTATGCGTTTTTGCCGCAGTCACGGTGTCGGCTGCAGCGCCGGAGACCGACGAGTCGGTTGAGGACCGCTTGGAAAAGGCTCGGGAGATGCTTGACCAGGCGGCTGGAGAGTTCGCCGAGCACGTCACCGAATATGTCGGCCAGTTCGATGTGGAGCGGTGGTCCGACCGACCGTTCCTGGGCATCGTGATCGCGACCCAGGATGAAGAGGGTGTTCGGGTAGCCAGCGTCACGCCGGGCGGTGGTGCCGAAGATGCCGGGATCAGACCGGAGGATCTTGTGATACGCGTCAACAAGGCCCGTCTCACCGGCTCGCAGGCGCCGATCGTGCTGCTGCACGAGGCGTTGGACCGTGTCGAGAAAGACGAAACGGTCGAAGTGGAACTGTTGCGTGACGGCGAGACGATGACGGTGGACGTGGCCCCGCAAATGGGCATCATGGCCCATGTCCTGAATATGCGACCCGCCACTCCCTTGCGCTTTGCGTCTCCCTCGAACATCTGGTCGGGGTGGAACGAACGCCGCCACGAGCAGGCATTCGGTTTCAAGCTTGTCGATATCGGCGAAACGCTGGGGGCTTACTTCGGTGTCGATAGTGGGGTGCTCGTACTGACGGCGGAGGATGCCGGCGACTTGCTGCCAGGCGATATCGTGCAACGGGTAGGTGAAGATGAGGTGGCCGACGCGGAAGGGGCCTACATGGCGCTTGCGGAAGCCGAGGAGCCGACCAACGTCGTGGTACGAAGGAGTGGCAAGCGGAAGACGCTGACCATCGATCCGATCGAAGGCGTGAAGGTGCGCAAGTCGATCGAATTCACCGGCAGAGCCGGAGGGTAGCCCGAATCAGGCGGAGGTCTACTCGGCTTCCGCCTCCTCGATCCTCTCCTGGACTTCCAGCCAGGCGGTCTCCGCCTCGGCCAGCTCTTTCCTCACTCTGCCTCGCCGGGCCAGCATCTCGCTGATGCGCTCCGGCGAGGCAAGTTCGTAGGTGGCACTGGCACCGAGCACCGTGTTGAGTTCGTCGAGTTCGTCTCCGCACCGAGACATGTCCCGCTCGAGAGCGTCCCTTCGTTGCCGCAAGGGCCGCGACGCTTCGCGCCTTTCGGCCCGCTTGCGTCGTAGCGCCCGTTTCTGATCCTCCTGCCGTTTCGCTTCAGGACGCTTTCGCATCTCGGCGTAAGCGTCGATGTCGTTTTCGAATCGCGTCACAGTCCCGTTCGCCACGAGCCACAGGTCGTCCACGCACTCTCGCAGCAGGTGGCGGTCATGCGACACCAGCAGCAGCGCGCCGTCATATTCCTGGAGCGCGACGGCGAGGGCTTCGCGCATGTCGAGGTCCAGGTGATTGGTCGGTTCGTCGAGTAGCAGGACGGCGGGTTTCGAGCGGGCGATCAGGGCGAGCACGAGGCGTGCTCTCTCGCCGCCGGAAAGCGTCGCCGCCGGACGCATCGCGAGATCACTGCCGAAGCCCCAGCCACCCAGGTAGTCACGCGCGGCCTGATTGCTGATCGCATCTCCGGGGACGGCCAGCATGTTGGCCAGGCCCGACTTCCCGGCATCCAGCGTTTCCATCTGGTGCTGCGCGAAGTAACCGGCGCTGCCGGTGCGCTCGAAATCTCCGTCAAGCACGATCATCTCTCCCGCGAGGACCTTCAGCAGCGTCGTCTTGCCGGCGCCGTTGACGCCGAGAATCCCGATGCGGTCCCGTGCGTAGACTCGTAAGGTCAGGTCGTGGAGGATCGGCGTACCGTCGTATCCGATGGAAGCGTCGTCGACGGAAATGATCGGGTTCGGCAGCTTGTCGGGGTTCGGGAACGCGAATCGATAGGGGGATTCGGCGAGCACCGGGGCGACGCGGGCCATTCGGTCCAGCGCCTTCAGGCGGCTCTGTACCTGTCGCGCCTTCGTTGCCTTCGCGCGGAACCGGTCCGCGAACTGGTGAATGCGGGCGATCTCTTTTTGCTGCCTCTCGTACAGGGCGGCCTGCCGTGTCAGCCCTTCCGCTCGCCGGCGTTCATAGGTGGAGTAGTTGCCCGAATACAAGTTTGTCTGGCCGTCCGCCACATGCACGATCTCTTCGCAGACGGCGTCGAGGAAGTCGCGATCATGGGAGATCGTAAGCAGCGTGCCGGGATATCGGCCGAGCCATGTCTCCAGCCAGAGCGAAGCGTCGAGGTCTAGGTGATTGGTGGGCTCGTCGAGCAGCAACAGGTCGGATGGCGCCATCAACGTGCGCGCGAGGTTCAGCCGAATGCGCCATCCGCCGGAGAATTGGCGGTGTGACTTGTGGACATCGTCGCCCCGAAAGCCGAGTCCATGGAGGATCGCTCCGGCGCGCGCGGGGGCGTCATAGCCTCCCATGTCCTCGAAACTGGAGAGGAGATTCGCCAGTCCCTCGTGATCGCCCTCGTGCGCCGCTTTCTCGATCTTCGCCTCGACCCGGCGCAGTCGGCGGTCGCCGTCGATCACGAAGTCCAGCGCCTGCCGGGGACTGGGCGCGATATGCTGATCGAGCGTTGCCACGCGCCATCCGCGGGGATAGACGACGTCCCCCTCCTCCGGCGTCAGCCGCCGCAGGATGAGTTCGAACAGCGTGGTCTTGCCCGCGCCGTTGCGTCCGACGACGCCAACGGAGTGTCCGGCATGCACCGTGGCACTGGCATCTTCAAAAAGAAGTTTGCCGCCGCGTTTGAGCACGATGTTCCGAAGTTGCAGCATGGGTCTTTCGTTCTAAAATGCGCGGACGCGATCAGGAGGCCAGAATGAGCCAGGAAACCATCGACACGATCAAGTCGCAGATCGAGGGCAACCCGATCTTGCTCTATATGAAAGGCTCGCCGCAAGCGCCGATGTGCGGGTTTTCGGCGCAGACGGTGCAGTGTCTCATAGCCTGCGGTGAACGTTTCGCCTACGTCGACATCCTGAGCAACCCCGATATCCGCGCCACCCTCCCCGAGTACGCGAACTGGCCGACCTTCCCGCAGCTCTACGTCAACGGCGAATTGGTGGGCGGTTGCGACATAGTGACCGAGATGTTCCAGGCTGGCGAACTGCAGCCCCTGATCAAGGAAGCCGCGGTGCCCGAAGACGAGGAACACACGGCCTAGGGGGCTCATCGAATCGCGCGCGTGGACCGGGCATTTTTCTGTCGGGACCCTCGCGAAGTCGCCCGTGATCTGCTCGGGGCGATGCTGGTCAACGGTCCTGTCGCCGGGCGCATCGTCGAAACCGAAGCTTATCTATCCAAGGGTGATCCGGCCGCCCATGCCTGGCGCGGCCGGACGAAGCGCACCGAGGTGCTGTTCGGCCCTCCCGGATACGCCTATGTCTTTCGGACCCGCCAGCACTGTTGCCTGAACGTGGTTGCCGAGGACGGCGACGTGCCGGGGTGCGTGCTCGTCCGGGCGGTAGCGCCCATCGTTGGCATCGACGTGATGCGCAAACGCCGCGGCGGTCTGCCGGACACGCTGTTGACCAACGGGCCGGCGAAACTTTGCCAAGCGTTCGACATCGACATGCGGCACTACGGTGTGGACCTGTGCGGCGGCGAGGGTCTCCATGTCGATCAAGGGCCGGTGGGCGATGCGCCGAATGTGACGACCGGCCCTCGCATTGGCGTTGGCGCTGCGAAGAACGCGCCCTTGCGCTACTACGTGACCGATGACCCCTTCGTGTCTCGACGGGAGTGACACAGCCTGTCGGGTTCCCTTCACTTGTTCGATGCCAGTGCATCAAGTGCATGAGAATCGTTGCTACGCATACTCGGGTGCCCAATGCCTCCGCGCCCTTGACGAACCCGCCGTGGGATATCAGTATCTGCCAATATTGGACATGACCAAGCGTGAGCGAATGCCGAATGTACACCTGACTCAGCCGATGGAAGCCTATGTCAGAAACCAGATCAGATCGGGTGCCTATGCCAATCTCAGCGAGGTCGTACGTGCAGGAGTGCGCTTGCTCATGGAGCGGGACGGCGCGCGGCAGTTCTATGCGTTGAAGGAGGACCTGGAAGAGGCCGTGCGAGAGGCCGAAGCGGGCGGGTTCGACGAGTTCGATCCAGAGGCCTATGAACCGGATTCCGCCGCGAGATAGTCCGCATGGCGATCAAGCTGTCCCGATTGGCGCAGCGCGATCTGGATGAAATCCGGCGGTACACGGTGGAGACATGGGGCCGGCCCCAATGGTTAACCTACTACCGGGGTTTGGTGCGAACCTTTGACGGGATAACGGCGAATCCGGACAGGGGCCGTGATCGAAGCCTTTTCGCGCCAGGCCTGCGCTCGGTGAACTACGGGAGGCACGTCATATTCTATGCCCGGATCGCTGCGGCTGACGGTGAGCCGGTGATCCTGCGGATTGTTCATGGGCGCCGCAATTTGCCGGCCCTGGTGTATTACGAGGATATTGGCGGGTGATAGTGCTGCTGACTGTCGCCGGGCGCCTCGCGTTAATGGAACTCCAGCGACCCAGGGCGTGGCGTGCCGATGATGGCGATGTATCAGGCGTTGCCCGCCATCGACTCCGTAAGCCGCGCACGCACCTCGCGCCGCAGCAGTTTCCCCGTCTCGTTGTAGGGCAGTTCGTCCCAGAACTCGAGCCGCTCGGGCACGCGGGAGGAACGCATCCGGTCCCGGACCCATTGCTGCAGCGACTCGACTGTGGCGTCGTGCTTCAACACCACGACGCCGACGACCGCCTCTCCCCACTCTTCGTCCGGCACGCCGACGATGGCGACATCGCCCACTGCGTTATGCGTCAACATGACGTCTTCGATTTCGCCCGGCGACATGTTTTCGCCGCCGCGCACGATGACGTCGTCGGCGCGGCCCTCCAGGAACAGGTAGCCCTCGTCGTCAAGGAAGCCGCCGTCCCGGGTGGGGAACCACCCCTCGTCATCGGTCAGCCTGCCGATGCCTTCGTATTCGCCGGATACCTGTTCGCCCCGAACGTAGATCTCACCGTGCTCGTGTGGACCGAGGACGTGGCCTTCATCGTCACGGATCTCTATCTGGATGCCCGGCAACGGCACGCCGACGGAAGCGAGCCTGCGGCGACCGGCCCGGTCTTCGCTGGCCGCCGCCCTGCGGTGATCGTCCGGTCCCAGCACCGTGATGGTCGAACTGGTTTCGGTAAGGCCGTAGGCGTTGGTGAAGTCGGTGTCCGGGAACAATGTCATCGCCCGTTCGATGACCGGCAGCGGCATCTTCCCGCCCCCGTAGGAGAGCGATTGCAGGTGTGGCATCTGCGCGTGGTGTTCGTGTTCAAGTTCTTCGACGATGCGCCGCAACATCGTGGGAACGACAAAGGCGGTGGTGACCTCTTCGGCGCGTGCCAGCTCGATCCAGGCTTGTGGCGTGAAGTTGGCGAGCTGTACGGCGCGGCGGCCGGAATAGACGGAGCTCAGGACTGCGGCTATACCCGCGACATGGTAGGGAGGCACGCAGATGAGCGCGGTTTCCGAAGTGTCGGCGGACATGAAGTCGACGGACCCGAGAATGTAGGAGACGAGGTGTCGCTGTCGCAGCACCGCCGCCTTCGGCGCACCTGTGGTACCGCTGGTGAATAGCAGCGCCGCCGTGTCGTCGCCGTCCATCGACCAGGGTTCGGCGCCGTTGGCGGACCCGTTCCGGGCCAGGTCGAGGAACTCGCTGCGGGAGTGCCAGCGCACGATCGACTCGGTGTGGAAGTGCTCGATGTGGTCTTCGTCCGTCACCAGGTAGGCCGGCTTGACCCGCTCCACCAGTCCATCGATCTCGTCGTCGGTGAGGCGGTAGCTGATGGGGACATACGGCATGCCGGCCCAGCTCGACGCGAACAGGCCGATCGGGATCGCCAGGTTCGAGACGTCGAGGATCGCAAACCGGGACGCCTCGGATGTGCGCAGGTCGTTGGCGGCGTTCGAGGCCGCGTCGAACAGGCCCTGGTAGGTGATCGATTGCTGTGCCTCGGCGTCAACGAAGGCGACGCGGTCTCCGTATCCCGCGACCGCCATCTCCAGCAGCATCATGATGTTCAAGGGTGTATCCCCATCGGAGAGGCTATCTCCCGCGCCCGCATGCCGCCGCGCGAGGCCTCAAGCCCCATGGTGTCCAGTCAGTCTGTTTTCGGGAGCTTCGTGGCGTCCTTCACCTTCATCGCGGCACCTCCGGCCCACAGTGACCCCTCGCCGGCCTTGACGCACAACACTTCGAGGCTTCCTTCCTCGTTCGTGTAGCGCTTGCCGATCACGGAACCATCGGCGTGATCCCGGTGCACGCTTCCGCCGTTGCCGTCGCCGCCCTGGCTCATGGGTTCGCCGCCGCATTTGATCTCAACGTCTTCCGACGGCGCGGTGATGATCATGATCTCGGTCGTGCAGACCGTGCTCTTGAGCCGGGTTCCAGGCGTCAGGCTCCCCATCGCATTCCTCCTGGTCTCTTGCCGAACCTGCGGATTCTACAAGATGAATCGTTGCCGCACAGTGCAGCATGGGCCACGATGCGTGAGCCGACGTACGCATCCGGCGGCTCGAATCGAAACAGAGTGGACGATCGGAGAGCACCTAGTAGACTATCCGATGGCAGTCCTTTCGAACCGTCGTGCAAGTTGGCCCCCGATGATCGAAACCATTCAGTTCGGTACGTTGGAGGGGCCTATAGTCCGATTGCCGGGACGAGGGTCTCACATGACGGGTCGCGGGTGGGCACACACAACGGCGGGGATTGTATCTGTAGCCTTCAAGCGCATACCTCACCACCAACTTGTGAGGGAAGTCCTGTGCAACCTTCTGGCCCAGATGGTCGGAATACCCGTTCCGACGCCTTGTGTGCTCGACATTCGCGAATCCGAATTGTGGGATGGGAAAGAGCCTTTTGTGTTTGGAACCAGCTATGAGGGTCACAGCGACCTTTTGCGGCGAGCACGGCTCTCTCCGACGGTGGTGAATCGCCTTGTTCGGTGGCCGAGTTTCCTCGCGGCGATTGCGTTTGACGAATGGGTAGCGAACGAAGACAGAACGCCTTCGAATCTACTATTCGTCGGCGGGCGAGAGTTCCTGTTGATCGATCATGGAGAGGCACTTCCAAACTACATGAACAAAGAGACCAAGTTTCGCAACGGGTTCGCTCGGCACCTGATTGCGAGCGAGTCCGGAACTCCGCGCCAATCCCTTGCGCAACGTGTCAAGGAAGCCTGTGCGGAGTATGGCCAGTTGGACTTCAGGCAGCTGGAGACAGCAGCCTTATTGGGCTCTTGGAAGGGGAATCCCGAGTTTGGGGAGTGCGTGAGGCTGCTGCAGGATCGAGTGAACGAGCTTCCAGCTCTAATTGAGGAGGGGTTTCAAGTTGGACAAGCCCAACTTCTCGCATAACGTGGCGACATCGGCGATACGGTGGGCTCCGGTTCTGCTTGAACCGATTCCTGGATCCGAGGAGCGGATCGTGATCGCGATAGCGGCGGTCAACGAGGGTGAAGCACGCTGCTCGCAGACCATCGATCCAGCGATTGCGCGAGCAGTATTCAGAGATGATCGAAAGTACGTCGCAGACCTGATCGACATCGTTACGGAGAGTTTGAGTGCTCATCTAGTGCACAACAAGTCCTTGGGACAATGGCCACCACCCGTGGAAGGCGTTTCTCTTGGCTCCGAGCAAGAGAGCAGGTATTCCGACATCGATGAATTGGTCAGGCGCGCAGGATCGATGTCAACCGTGTTCCACGGAGAGTATTTCAAACCTCAATCGAAGGATCCGAAACCAATCCGTTGGACTGATGAGGTCACCTCTATCCTGGTCAGCAGGAATGAACGGTTGAGGGACCATTTGGACGTGCGCGTACATCTTGGCCAGTATGACTCACCTGCACAATTCACGTTCCTCGATGCTTTCTTTGCCGCCAACCTAGTGACATTTTCGAAGTCAAACCTGAAACGCCGGGTTGAACAGGCGCGGGCAGGACTCTGGAACCTGAGCTTGCTAAAGGACGGTCCCATGCTCTTTCGACCTGAGCGGAGAGAGTTGTTGGCAGGTATCGAATTCTCCGATCAAACGGCGAGCGCGAACGTGAGAGAGGCGATCGACGAGATCTCGGATGAGGCTTCCCGGCGCGATGTCTTGGTTACTGAGTTGCCGTCGCCAGAAGCAGTGGCCGAACACATCCTGCAGTACTCCTCCGCACAGGCGTGAAGGGCGAAGAACTTCCCGATCATCCCTGCATGGACGCTGCACCTGTTCCCTACATGGAGCGCACCCGCGCGTACTACGCGGCGCAGGGCTTTTCCAATCCGTACGTCTGGGCGCACTTCGACGAGGTGCCGTTCGCACCGCTGACGAAGCCGCTCGCCGAGTCGAAACTCGCGATCATCACCACGGCGAGCCTGTACGACCGCACCTTTGCCGATGTCCGCGAAGTGGCGTCGGGATCGACGGACGATCCGCCGCAACGGCTTTACGGCAATGACCTGGAGTGGGACAGGAAGGCGACGCACCTGGATGACGTGAAATCCTTCTTTCCGCTGCAGCATCTCGAGGCATTGGTCGAGGCCGGTCGCATCGGGGGCATCACGTCTCGCTTTCACTGCGCCCCGACGGAGTACAGCCAGCGGCGCACCAGGACGGTCGACGCCCCGGAGATACTACGCCGCTGCCGCGAAGACGGTGCCGCAGCGGCGATGCTCGTACCGTTGTGACCCGTCTGCCACCAGACCGTGAGTCTGACCGCCCGACACCTTGAAGCCGCCGGCATGGCGACGGTCATCCTCGGTTCCGCGCTGGACGTGGTCGAGCACTGCGGCGTGCCCCGCTTCCTGTTCACGGACTTTCCGCTCGGCAACCCTTGCGGCAAGCCATTCGACGCGTCAATGCAGGAGGCAATAGTCGTGCAGGGCATCGACCTGCTCGAAGACGCAGACCATCCGCGGACCACGGCGCGCACACCGTTCAGGTGGAGCGACGACGAGTCCTGGCGCGACCGCTACATGGAAGTGCGGTCGGAGGATATGGCGCAGCTTGCCCGGCGGGGCGAAGCGCGCAGGGCGCGGCGAGTGCGCGAGAAGGCGGAAGGCAGGGCGCGAGTCGACTGACCCGCCGAATGCCGGAGAGCAAATCCAAACTCCTTGCATGCGTTTGGGTGATTCGAACGCGCTACGGACTCTTGTGTGGGTAGCAGGTGGTTATTGCTCCGTCCCGTACGCAGTACGTGACTCCCTCAACGAAATCCGGGGCCATGTCGGCGGCGAGTTTGCGCACGTAGTCGCGAAATGGTGCCACGGAGGAAAGATCGTCCTTCGCATACGAGAAGACGTCCGCTTCGTCGCGCACCACATCGCCGAGGAGATCGGCTTTCTCGAATCGACCTCTGCTCGAATTCGAATCCTTCTTCAACCTCGGAGATATATCCGGTGAAGTAGAGATTGCCGTCTCCCATGCTCCTGAGATGCTCTGCCGCTTGCTCAGCCTGTTCGAGTTTTTCTCGCCGCCGCGCCAGGCACCCTTCCGCAAGCAACACGAAAAGCAACGGTGCCAACACGATCAGCTCTTCGGCGTAGGGCCGTAACGACGCTGGATCAAGTCATAGGCAAGTCTGATTCTGGGGCTGACCTTGGCGCTGATTCGAACATCTCCCGGAGTGGGCTGATCAGTCTCGAGCAGCTCCTTCAGCGTGTTTGAATCGGTTCTCAATGCTGTTGTAAGTCGCTCTACGGTCGTCGCACGAACGGCAGTAACCCCTTCCGCCGCTTCGACCCGCGCGACCTGCCGTTCAGAAACCCTGGATTCCTTCGCGAGTCGCTGGCGCGACCATCTTTTGCGCCTCCTGAGATCTCTGAGACGTTTCGCGTCTATCTGAGCTCGGGAGGGCCCACTACTATCGACATCGGCAGGAAGAGGGGCGTCCCCCGAAAGCACAGCAGGCCCCACCGCCAGGACGAAATGCACCTTCGCCAGACACGGGGAGCTTGACTGCTATTTTGGCGGCAGGCCTTGTCGGGCCCTTTCGGCCTCGATCATCTGCAGGACCGCTTCTGTCGGAAAGCTCCCGATCGGCAGTCCTTCGCTGGCCACGCGATTGCCGAGCCGCTGCATCACCACGTTCGCCGGCGTCGGTTTGCCATGCAGCCGGCCGAGTTGGACGATCTCGCCGTTCAGGAAGTCGGTCTCGATATTGCCGGTGCCGCGTTGAATGCTCTGCCAGGAGGATCCGCCGGGCCGATCGTGGCCGGGGATGGAACGGAGCCGTTGGGAACTGCTCTCGCGTCCGGCCATGAACGTTCGCATGTCGATCCATTCGATTCCGGCTACGCGATAGCACTCGGCGGCTTCCTCGCGCAGCAACGCCAGCACCTCGCCGGCGTCGTCGCCACAGACGGGCTGCACCGCATTGCCGAGGTTGGCGACCAGCTTGCCGTACTTCTGACCCATGATCGAAGCGTCCGGCAGCGAACTGAAGCCGGCTTCGGTGAGCGCTTCCGCGATGTTCTCCGCGAGGTTGTCGACACCTGACGGAAAGCGGCCGATGTCGAGCATGCCGGCAGGGTTCTCTCCCGAGTTGAAGACTTCGCCAGGGTCGAGATGTACGCCGCCCACCATTACGTTCATGCCGTATACGCGGCGGAAGCGCCGCAGCGCCATGCGTTCGTTGGCCACGCCGTTCTGACAGCAGATTACCGGAATACCGTCCCCTGCCGCTGCGTACAGGTCGGTCAGGGCGCTTTCGGTATGCTGGCTCTTGACGCACAGGATGACCACGTCGCCATCGCGAAAATCGACGTGCCTGGGATGGTCGGTGGCGGGCATGCGAATCCGCACGTCCTGTATGGGCGTGACGAATCTGAGCCCTTGTTCTTCAATGGCACGGAAGTGCGCGCCACGGGCGATGAGCACGACGTCGTAGCCGCGCTGGAACAGGCGCGCGCCGATGCTGCCGCCGATTCCGCCGGCGCCGTAGATGATGTATCGGGTAGCTTCGTTCATGACGTCCCTGCCGGGGTGTTTCTGGCTTGATACAATCTGTAACTAATTGATGTCATTGCGATTATTTTGGTGCTTTTGGGACCTTTTCCGTGTCGAAAAGGAAGTCGGGATGCAGCGGGAAGCATGCGGCAAAGGGCGAAAAGTGAAAATAAAATGGATTGTGAAACCTTAAGCGTTTGATGCCGCTTGATAATTTTCTCAAGGCCCCGGAACGGGGCCGAAACCGTATTTACTTTCCAAAATCGAGGTGTGAACATTGCAGCCCTCACCGGCCGGGTTTCACGAACGTGTAACGGTTCCTCGGCAGGGCGGAGCACTCATGCAGCCCGGCGGGTGAGGCCAATTCCAAACCTCCCCAATACCTCGGAATCGCGTGTCTCGTGCCGTCTTTCAGGCGGTCGCCTCGGTGCCCATCACGATGCAGCCCGACGCGGCGAACATGCCACCGACGCCAAGGCACACCGAGACTTCCGCACCCGGAACCTGCGCTGGCGCGGTGCCGCGCATCTGGCGCACGCTCTCCTGCAGCGCGTACATGCCGTACATGCCCGAGTGCATGTAGGAGAGTCCGCCGCCGTTGGTGTTGAGCGGCAGCTTTCCTCCCGGTCGCGTGTTGCCGTCAGCGATAAACCCGGCCGCTTCGCCTTTCTGACAGAACCCCAGGTCCTCAAGCCCGTAAATCGGCAGGTGCGCGAACGCGTCGTAGACCATGAGGTGATCGACGTCGTCATGGCCGATGCCCGCGTCCCGCATGGCTTCCGATCCGGCTACGCGAAAGGCGCGCGAGGAGCACAGATCCTGCATCTGGCTGACCATCGGACTCTCCGCACTTTCGCCGGTGCCGAGGATGTGCGCGGGGTTCTGGGGAAAGTCCTTCGCCCGTTCCGCCCGGGTCAGGATCAGGGCGCCCCCGCCGTCGGTGACAAGGCAACATTCGAGCAGGTGGAACGGGTAGGCGATCATTCGCGAAGCGAACACGTCGTCCACCGTGATCGGGTCGCGATACGATGCGCGCGGGTTGCGTCCGGCCCATTCGCGCTGAACGACGCAAACCGTGGCGAGCTGCTCATGGGTCAGGCCGTATTCCTTCATGTAGCGCAGCACGGGGATCGTGAACATCGTCGTCGGCCCCATGGCGCCGTAAGGGTTTTCAAACTGCTGCGCGAGTCCGGCGGTCCCGCCGCCACGCGCTCCCCTGCCGATCCCGGAACGGCCGCTCTCGCCGTGGGTGATCAGAACCGTCTCCGCCTGTCCGGTCTGTATGGCGGCCACTGCGTGCCGCACATGGATCATGAAGGAGCAGCCGCCCACGCTGGTCCCGTCGACCCAGCGCGGGGTGATGCCCAGGTAATGGACCAGTTCGACAGGCGTCGAGCCCGCGGTCGCGACGCCGTCGATGTCCTTTGCCGTCAATCCGGTATCGGCGAATGCGTTGAGGGCCGCATCGGCATGCAGTTGCAGTTGGCTCGTGTCCGGAATGCGCCCGAGTTCGGTGGTTTCCGCCGCACCGACGATGGCGACGCCCGTCATGCTGATTGCTCCGCAGGCTTGAACAGGGGCACGCTGATCTCATCGTTCTGGCGTTCGAAGACGGCCTGCAACGGCATGTCGAGCACCAGTGCATCCGGTGTCTGCTCGCACTCGACGATGTTCGACATCATGGTTGGACCTTCTTCCAGCTTCACCAGGGCAATGCAGTAGGGGCCGTCGAACGACGGGTGCCGCCGGTGGTTGATCACGTAGCTCAGGAGCGTTCCGCGTCCGCTGGCGGTCACGACCTCCACGTTCTTCGATCCGCAGGCGGGGCAGAACGGGCGCGAGGGAAAATAGGTGCGGTCGCAGTCGAGACATCGCTGCAACCTGATTTCGCCGTTGCGCGTGCCTTCCCAGAAGTGCGCTGTTTCCGGCGTGGGCGTTGGCAACGGACGCGGTTGTAAGTCGGCCAATGTACTCTCTCCGGCTATCCGGGGTTGCATCACAGGCCGGGTGTGCCCGGCGCTCGTTCCCCGGTTGGGTGGGCGAGAAAGTATCTTATGCGGGAGGCGCGGGAGGCAAGCGCCAAGCTATTCGTCGCGGGCGTCCACCTCCGCTTGGCGCAGGGCCGTATCGCCGATCCGGTCCGGCACTTCCCACTCGTGCCGGTGTGCCCTGCCGCCGTCGATGAGTTGCTGGATCGACTCCAGCGAGTGTTCCTCAAGCCTCAGGCCGGGGGCGTTCGGGTCGCGGCGGTCAGCGTGAAATTCGAGCACCTCGGCACCCGCAGGGCCGGCCTTGAACTTGTACGGCATGCCGTTCGGCAGGAACATGACCGAGCCCGCTCGCAGCTTGCGCCGGCCCAGGACGATCTCGCCGGCGATCACATAGTAGAGGCAGTCCCCGGAACCGGGATGACTGTGGCGAAACAGCGGGAAATTGGCCCCGAACCACACATGGGACAAACGCATTCCGTTGGGCGATTCGTCCTGGCCGAACAATCGCGTCGAAGTGATACCTCCCGAGAGCGCTTCGGCCATCTCGAGGATCTTCTCCTGCACGGGACCCTCGCCGTATTTCTCCGCCAGGGCGCTGTGCTCGAAGATCTGGAGCGTGCGGGACTCATCCGGGGTACCGCGGGAGGATGGCGTGGTGATCTCGGGATTCGCGCGAATCTCGAAAGGCCCGCGTTCGGAAACGAACCGCCTTCTTGTTCGTTCGCGAGGACGTTCGCGGGTGTGCCCGTGTGGTTCGGCCATGGCTAGTTGTCTCCCTCGGCGTCCAGCTCCGCCTGGCGCAAGGCAGTATCACCGATCTTTTCGGGCACTACCCATTCGTGCTGGTGTGCCTTGCCTTCGTCGATGAGCTGCTGGACCGATTCCAGGGAGTGCTCCTCGAGCTTCAGCCCCGGGGCGTTCGGGTCGCCGCCGCCGGCTCGAAATTCGAGTACTTCGACTCCAGCGGGTCCTGCCTTGAACTTGTAGGGCATGCCGCTCGGCAGAAACATGACCGAGCCGGCTCGCAGTTTGCGCCGGCCCAGGACGAGTTCGCCGGCGACCACGTAGTAGAGGCAGTCCCCAGCCTTGGGATGACTGTGGCGGAACAGCGGGTAGTGGGGCCCGAACCAGACGTGGACCAGGACCATGCCGTTGGGCGAGTCCTGCCCGAACAGCCGCGTCGAAGCAATGCCGGGCCATAGCGTCCTGACCATTTCGATCATCTTCCGCCGGACCGGCGCTTCCCCGCACTTTTCGGCGAGTTCGCTGCATTCAAAAGCACGGGCGCCGTACTCGTCGTCAATCTCCTCGGCTTGGCGGGGTGGATTGATGGCGGGGTTGGCGGATATCTCGAATGGGCCGCGCTCGGAAGAGAACCGAACCCTTCTTCGTTGTCCTGCGGGCGCGTCGGGTTCGGCCACTATTTGGTTCTCCCTTCCAGTTCCGCCTGGCGTATCGTCGTATCGCCGCACTGCTCGGGGGCTTTCCACTCGTGCTGGTGCGCTTTCCCCGCGTCGATGATCTGCTGGATCGCTTCGATGGAGTCCTCCGCAAGCTTGATGATGGGGGCGCTTGGGTCACCCTCGCCGTCGGACCGATACTCGAGTACCTCGGCCCCGGCAGGACCCGCCCTGAACTTGTACGGCATGCCATCCGGCAGGAAGATGACGGAACCAGCCCCCAGTCTTCGCGAACCCAGGTAGATTTCGCCGGCGACCACACAGTAGAGGCAATCGCCAAATTTCGGATGGCTGTGGCGGGATAGCTGATAGTTTGCCCCCATCCACACATGGGACAGGCGCATGCCGTTGGGCGCGTCCTGGTCGAACAGCCGCGTCGAAGTGATGCCTCCCGCCGTTGCATGGGCCATCTCGACCATCTTTTCTTCGCCGGCCTTCCCGTATCTCTCGGACAGCGGGCTTTGCTCGTAGTTCTCGCGAACGCGGGCCCTGTCGACGGTGCCGCGCTTGCGGGGCTGGTTGAGGGTGGGGTTGGCGCGTATCTCGAACGGGCCGCGTTCGGAGATGTAACGTCGCGGCTTCTTCGGAGGTCGTTCTACCGGATGTTCTTGCGGTTCAGCCATGGAGGCGCCCGATTGTTCCTATGGGGATGAGCATAGTCGCGAGAGCCGTGATCGGCAATCGGTCGGCAGGACGATACGTGCGAATCCAGCGAGTGCACCTCGAGCTTCAGGCCGGGGGCGTTCGGGTCCCCGCCCGCGGATGACTATGGCGATAAATTCTGCGGTTGTTCTTCTACCCGTTCTTGCGGTTCAGCCATCCTGATCCCCCTGTTCTCCCTACGGGGATGAGCACAATCGCGAGGGTGGCAATCCGCCAGTGGTCAGTCAGGGTGCCCTTTAGGCAGGAGGCAGTCGTTCGATCCATGGAAAGGCCGGATCGCCGACACAGAAAAAGTCCGGGTTCAGGAGTGACGGCTTGGTGTTGTACGCGAGTTCGGAACCGTCGAAACGCAGTACGGCACCGCCTGCGGCGGTCAGTACCGCCTGCGCGGCCCCGGTGTCCCACTCCGAGGTGGGGCCCAGCCGTGGATAGAAGTCCGCCAGGCCCTCGGCCAGCATGCAGAACTTGAGGGAGCTGCCGACAGACTGTCGGGCGACGCGGCCGAAGGCGGCCCGCAGCGCGTCGAGATAACGCTCGAGCCGTCCACTACCGTGGCTGCGGCTAGCGACGACTGTCAGCCCATGCGCTGGTGAAACGGCGCGGGTCCTGAGCGGCTGGCGACCGTCCCGCGTGGTCTTGTGGGCGACTCCCGAGATCACGTCGCCGAAGAACACTTCTTCGCGCACCGGCACGCCGACCACGCCCGTCACCGGTCGGTTGGCATCGATCAGCGCGATGTTGACCGTGAAGTCGCCGTTTCGGTTCACGAACTCCCTGGTGCCGTCGAGGGGGTCCACCAGCCAGTATCGATCCCAAGTCCGGCGGACCTCGAAATCCGCAGGTTCGGACTCTTCCGAGATGATGGGGAGATCGGGCGTCAGGCGGCGCAGGCCGGCGACGATGATGTCGTGAGCGCGCAGGTCCGCGATGGTGACCGGCGAAGCGTCTGCCTTCCTCCGGACTTCGAATTCTCCCGCATAGACCTGCATGATCGCGTCGCCGGCCCGGCGCGCGAGGTCGATCAGTTCATCGGCCAGATTCATGGAGCAGGCGTTCTCCCTCCCGGGGCAGAAAAATCCTATACCATCGATGAATGGTTGAGTGGTAGATGCTGCCCTGCTGGAAGAGGACTCATCGCTGAACGCCCGTCGCCCACGGTTCATGCCGATGCTTGAACGGGTACCCGCAGCTTTGCTGATGGGTTGCGCGCCGTTCGCTCTGGCAGACATCGGAAACCTCGTTGTCGACCTTCCACCGCAGGTCGAGTGGACCATGGTCACAGACGAAGCGACTAACGGCACCTACAACAGGGTGTGGATACCAGCAGGGACCACGGTTGAAGACACCGAACTCTGGATGATCGCTTCGTTAAAGTTCGATGTAGAGAGAAGGCTATCGGCGAGACTGGTCCTCAGGGGATTGAGGGATGTTGCGCACGCTGACTGCACGGATCTGATCTACCGCCGCCCCGAGAAGATCGTCCTCGAAAACCATCTCCTCGACAAACAACATCTCTACGGCGTCCCCAAGAGATTCGTCAAGAAGTACACCAGCTACTCGGGGGGATACTTTTGCGCCAAGCGGCATGATCGAGAGTACGGCACCGTAACGCAACATAGAGTCTTGTCTCACCGCAATACGGTGTTCGTCGTAACAAGCGAGCTGCGGGTCCCGCCGACCAGCGAGGCGGGTATGCTCCCATTCGACACAAGGGAGGACATCGTGTCGTTCATGACGAGGATGGAGGCGTCGTTACGCGTCGTCCAGGACGCGGTTCGGATTGTCCCGGCCTCCTGATGGTCGATTGGTCGGAGGTCGAGACCGTCCTGCTGGACATGGACGGTACCCTCATCGACCTCTACTTCGACAACTTCCTCTGGAACCAGCGTCTGCCCGAGGTGGTGGCGGCGGCACGCGGCATCGGCGTTGCGGCAGCCCGCGAGCAACTGTACGGGCATATGCGCGGGATACCGCGTTCGCTTGACTACTATTCTCTCGACTACTGGTCCCGGTACGCGGGGCTCGACATCGTCGGATTGCACCGCGAGCTTTCGCACCTCATTGCCTACCGTGCGAATGCCTCGCGTTTCGTGCGCGCGGTCCGGGCATCGGGACGCCGCGCTGTCCTCGTCACCAATGCGCATCCGAAGAGTCTGGCGGTGAAGGACGCACGGCTCGACCTGACCGTCGAACTGGATGCCCACTACTCGGCGCACGCGTTCGGCCACCCGAAGCAGTATGGGGAGTTCTGGTCGGCGCTGAATCGGCACGATCCGTACGATCCGGCGCGTACGCTTTTCATCGACGACGACGAGGATGTGCTGGGGGCGGCGCTGGAGAGCGGGATCGACCAGGTGCTGTGCGTGGCGCAGCCGGACTCGCAGGCCCCGAAGCGTTCGGCCCTGCCGTTCACGGCACTGGACGATTTCGAGGAGATCATGCCATTTTGAATTCGGTGCGCCTCGACAAGTGGCTATGGGCGGCGCGCTTCTTCAAGACGCGCTCCCAGGCAAAGACGGCCATCGACGGCGGTCATGTGCGGCTGAACGGAAGGCGCGCCAAGGCGTCCAGGGAAGTGAAAGTTGGAGATACGCTGGACATCAGGCGCGGTTTCGAGGACTTCACCGTAAGCGTCCGGGACGTGGCGGAGCGGCGCCGCAGTGCAGCGGAGGCCGCCGTCCTGTATCGCGAGACCGAGGCGTCCGTGGCGAAGCGGGAGCGGGAGCTTCAGATGCGCCGGGCTGCGAGCTGGCAGACGTCCTATGGACGGCCGTCGAAGCGGGACCGGAGACGGATGGAGCAGTTCAGGGAAGGGCTTTCCAGGCAAGGCCGGCGCACCCGTGATTGATGGGGGCGAAGGCATGGGCTGGCCGCCCGCTGGCCGCCCTGGGCCACTATGACGGACAGGCGTGGCCCGGTATGATTCGCCAAACCCACCAAGGAACTTGTCAATGGCGCTCGACATCGACATTTCCGGCAGGAACGAAACCTACCATGACCTGAGTCCGGCTGCGCTGGGGGAGATATCCCTGCTGCGTGGCGAGGGCCGGCTTTCGTCCAGTGGTGCGATCGTCGTCGAAACTGGCAAACGCACCGGGCGTTCGCCGGATGACCGCTTTATCGTCGATGGCCCGGCAACCTCGGCGTCCGTCGACTGGGGACCCATCAATCATCCGATCAAGCCGGCGGTCTTCGATGCCCTGTGGAACCGCGTTCAGGCGCACCTGGCGGAGCGGGAGACCTTCGTTTCCCATCTTCATGTCGGGGCCGACCCGCATTACTACCTCGCAATGGAGGTCACGACCGAGTACGCGTGGCATGCGCTGTTCGGGCGCTCGCTCTTCATCGTGCCGGACACCTTCAATCCCGGGTCGAAGGAGGTCTGGGAAGTGGTCAATGCGCCGAACTTCGTCTGCTCGCCGGCACGCGACGGCACGCGCAGCGATGGGGCGGTGATGCTTGACTTCGACCGGCGCCGCGTCCTGCTTGCCGGAATGCGGTACGCGGGAGAGATGAAAAAGGCGCTGTTCGGCGTGCAGAACTTCCTCCTCCCGGACAGCGATGTACTACCGATGCACTGCTCGGCAAGTGCCGGCCGGGATGGCGACGTGACGCTTTTCTTTGGCCTTTCCGGCACTGGCAAGACGACCCTGTCAGCGGACCCCACCCGCCTTCTCGTGGGTGACGACGAGCATGGCTGGGCCAGGGGCGGAGTGTTCAATATCGAGGGCGGTTGCTATGCCAAGTGCATCAACCTGACGCGCGAGAACGAACCCGTGATCTATGACGCGATCTCGTTCGGCGCCATCGTCGAGAACGTGGTCATGGATCCTGTCTCGCGGCAGATCGACTTCGCGGACGACTCCATTACGGAGAACACGCGCGCCTGCTATCCATTGGATAACATCGAGGCCAAGGTGCCGGAAAACCGCGCCGGGGAGCCCGAATCGATCATTTTTCTTGCCTGCGATGTGAGCGGAGTGCTTCCGCCGGTGGCCATGCTGTCCAAGGAAGCGGCGGCCTATCACTTCCTGTCGGGTTACACGGCGCAGGTCGGATCGACGGTCATGGGCTCGAACGAAGCGTATTCCGCGACGTTTTCGACTTGCTTCGGCGCCGCGTTCTTCCCGCACCCGGCGCGCGTGTACGCGGATCTCCTTATCAAACGCATCAGCGAGTTCGGCTCGCAGGTCTACCTGGTCAATACGGGTTGGACCGGCGGCGGCTACGGCGTGGGAAAACGATTCAGCATTCCGGTTACGCGGTCGATCGTCGCGGCCATACAGTCAGGGGTCCTGCGCGATACGCCGACGACGCACCTTCCGGGTCTGAACCTCGACATTCCGGTCATGGTGCCGGGCGTAGACGCCGCGCTTCTGAATCCCGGAAATACCTGGGCGGACAGGGCCGCATACGATTTGGCCGCAGCAAGCCTTATCCAGAAATTCGTCGACAACTTTTCGCAGTTCGATGTCGATCAGGCGATCGTTGACGCGGGACCGAAGGTCGCCTGAGCCTTCAGCCGGGGAAGCTTCCCGACCGCTGGCGACGCAAGGAAGTGGTTGGTGTGCCCCCGTCGCTGGCAGTGTGCTTCCATGAAAAGCCCCGACCCGTCACAACGTGATTAGCGCCGGCGCGATCAGGGGTTTGCGGGGCCGAGGGGAACTCGCGCAACTGCAGCGCGGTATTGAAAAGGAGAGCTTGCGGGTGACTCCGCGCGGGACACTCGCGCAGACGCCCCATCCCGCCGCACTGGGTTCCGCGCTTACCCACCCGCACATCACGACGGACTTCAGCGAGGCGCAGCCGGAACTGATCACCGATGTCTACGAAAGCGCTGCCGCGTGCATCGAGGAGCTGGAAGACATCCATCGATTCGTTTTTCACCACCTGGGCGACGAGTCGCTGTGGGCCGCCAGCATGCCCTGCGCGCTCAGCGACGACGAAGACATCCCGCTGGGCCGTTACGGTGAATCCCACATTGGCCGAATGAAGACGATCTACAGGCGGGGGCTCGGCCACCGCTATGGACGGGTCATGCAGACGATTTCCGGCATCCACTACAACTTTTCTGTCCCGGAATCCCTCTGGCCCGTCATCGCCAGGGCGCGCGGCGAGACCGCTGACGCCGACACGCCCACTCGAGCCTACTTCGATCTCATCCGGAATTTTCGCCGTGACTCCTGGCTTCTGATCTACCTGTTCGGCGCATCTCCGGCTGTTTGCGCGTCTTTCGTGCGCGGCCGGCCGCATGGGCTTCAGAGACTCGACGAGAGCACCTTCTACCAACCGCATGCGACATCGTTGCGAATGGGACCCCTGGGCTATCAGTCCAGCGCCCAATCATCGCTGCACGTCTCCTACAACAGCCTCGCGGACTATTCGGAAACCATGTGGCGGGCGTTGACAACCCCGTATCCGCCCTTCGAGGCGATCGGCTTGCGCGACCCTGACGGCGATTACAGGCAGCTCGGTACGGCACTCCTGCAGATCGAGAACGAGTTCTACGGTCCGATCCGTCCGAAACGGCGAACGCGCACCGGCGAACAACCCCTGGCCGCATTGAACGAGCGCGGTGTCGAATACGTGGAAGTGCGATGTCTCGACCTCGATCCGTTCCTGCCGGTGGGGATAGATGCGCCGACGTCACGTTTCCTGGACGCTTTCCTGCTGGCATGCCTGCTCCGCGACAGTCCGCCGGACAGTCCGGAGGAGTCCCTGCGCATCCAGGCCAACCAGCGCGACGTGGTCGACCGCGGCCGCGACCCGGACCTGCTGCTCGACGACGATGGCGACTCGGCAAGTTGCCGCGCCTGGGCGTCCCGCACCCTCGATGACTGCGCAGCCGTCGCCAACCTGATCGATGAAGTCACCGGCAGCGACGAAGCCGGGGCGGCGGTAGACGCGCAACGGCAAAAGGTTGCATCCCCGGAGCTGACGCCATCGGCGCATGTTCTCGAGAGCCTGCGCGAGGCGAACACCTCCTATTTCCGTTTCGCGCTGAACCAGTCGGCGGCGCACAAGGCGCACTTTCGTGAGAGTTCCCTCCCCGAGGAGCGGATGGCGTTCTTCGATCGGCTGAGCCTTGAATCAACGGCGCAGCAGGTGCGCCGGGAGGCCGGCGAGTCCGAGACGTTCGACGAGTACTTTGCCCGCGCCCGCAAGGGATACGAACAGGCCCCGGCCCCAGTCGCCCGGCGGGCGTGAACTTTCTCGCCCACTGCACCCTGGCCCACCCGGAAACGGCGCTGGTGGCAGGCGGCTTCATCGGCGACTTTGTCAAGGGACCGATTCCGGACGAACTGCCGGAACAGCTGCGGGCGGGGATTCTCCTCCACCGCCGCGTCGACGCGGTGAGCAATCGCCTGCCGGGGATTGCCGAGAGCGCGCGCCGGCTCGATTCCAGGCTGCGCCGGGCCGCGCCGGTTCTGCTCGATATCGTCGCCGACCACTGTCTCGCGTTGCGGTGGGACATCCATGGGCACGGCGACCTGAGGATGTTCTCAGCCCTGGCGTACGACGCCATCGGCGCATTCGAACAGTTCCTGCCCGATCATGGAAGAGAGTATTTCCGGCGCTTCCGGGACGCGGACGTGCTCTCGCGATATGGCGAATCGCGCACGGCGCTGCGTGCGATGACCTACATCCTGAAACGCTTGAGGATGGCGCACCTCGTTCCCGAACTCGACGCGATCATCGGCACGCAACTCCCTGTTCTGATCGACGATTTCGAATGTTATTTTCCCGAATTGCGGACGGCGGTCGCCGCCTGGAAGGAAGAGAGCGGCCAGCAGTAACCGGGACCGGTGTTGCGATTGCTCGTGTGGCCCACCACACTTGATGCGCGAACGAAAGGATGAGGGGGACAGCATGGCCATCGTCGAGACCGGATACGGCAAGGTAGAGGGCTCCGAAAACAACGGAATTCACGGTTTCAGGGGCATCCCCTTTGCGGCGTCGCCCGCGGGGGAACGGCGTTGGCGTCCCCCGGAGCCGCCGGCGCCCTGGTCCGGCGTGCGCGCCGCGAACGGCGACTGGGGCAAGCAGGCGTGGCAGCGGGTGGCCGACAACCCCGACAGCCCCCTGTCGTTCGTGTTCAACGCGCGCAACGCGGCCTATCGCGACGAGGATTGCCTGCAGCTCAACGTCTGGACACCGGGCCTCGACGACGGCAAGCGGCCGGTGATGGTGTGGATCCACGGCGGCGGTTTCTCGGGGGGAACCGGGGGTACGCCGGTCTATGACGGCGAGATCATGTCCCGGCGTTGCGACGTTGTGGTGGTCACCATCAACTATCGGCTCGGCGCGCTGGGATTCCTCAACCTGAACGAGGTGACCGGCGGGCGCATACCCGCGACCGGCAACGAAGGATTGCTGGACCAGGTCGAGGCGCTCAAGTGGATACGGGACAACATCACCGCGTTCGGCGGAAATCCCGGCAATGTCACCATCTTCGGCGAGTCGGCGGGTGCGATGAGCGTGGCGGGGCTGCTCGCCATGGGGCCCGCCAAAGGACTGTTTCATCGCGGCATCGCCATCAGCGGCGCGGCGAGCACGGCGAACTCCCTCGATCGCGCCGCGGAGATCTCCGAGGGAGTGCTCGAGGAGTTGAACCTGTCGGGGAACGATGTCGACAAGTTGATGGCGACCCATCCGGAGGAGCTTGTCGAAGCCACCGCCCGGTACAGCGCCCGGGGCCACGGCATGTGCTACCAGCCGACCATCGATGGCGTCCGGATCGAGGCGATGCCGCTCGACGCGGTCAGGCAGGGCGCTGCGGACGGTGTTTCGCTCCTGGTCGGCACCCAGCGGGACGAGTGGCGGGGATTCACCGTGATGAACCCGACGATGTCGAAGCTCGATGAGAACAGGTTGACCGCCGAGATAGCAAAGAACGTCGAGAATCCGCGGGCCATCATCGACGGATACCGCGAGATCCGGGCCCGCCGCGGCGCACCCACCGACCCGGTTACGCTCTATTGGACGATCGAGACAGACCGCAAGATGCGCATGCCGGCAATCAACCTGCTGGAGGCGTTGGCAGAGCGCGGACAGAACGGCTACCACTATATTTTCGCGGGGGAGTCGCCCTGGGAGGGAGGCATTCTCGGTGCGCCTCACGCCATCATCATCGGCTTCGTATTCGGGACACACGCGTTCAGCGAAGGCAGCGCGAGGTACTTTGGGAGCGGCGAAGCCACGGATGCGCTGTCGGGGCACCTGCAGGACGCGTTCTGCACCTTTGCCAGGACCGGGAGTCCGAGCACCGACGCGATGCCGGATTGGGCGGCCTACGACAAGGAGACCCGTTCTACCGGCGTTTTCGGCACGCCGGTGGAGGTCGTGAATGCACCCTATGACGAGGAACGGGCCCAGTGGACCGGTATGGAGGTGAGTCTGCCCTTTGGGCCGGAGCGGTGGTGAGTCGAGACGAGCGTCTGGCCGCGGGATAGGCGCAGAAGTAGGCTTTGAGACGGCCCGCGCTCCCCCCGAAACTGGAAACGCGGGCTCGATAGAGATGCCGTCAGGCCCCCGGCACTCGGTAGGGAACGCCTTTCGCGGCGGCTTCGTCCACCGTCTCAGGGGTCACGAGCGCGGTCACCCGAACGTTGAGAACTCCGGCGGCGCCGATGTTCAGTGAAACGGCGGTGGCCGTCGCATCGTCGGGGAGATCGGCGATGATGTAGAGATCGGTGTCGCCGAAAGCGTAGTAGAACGCCTCGACGCTGCCGCCAACGCCCTCGATGGTCTGGGTCAGGGCTTCGCGCCGCTGTGTACCGCCTTCCTTCAACAAACCGCCAAGCCCGCCCTGGGTGTAGTTGGCGTGAAACATGTATTTGCTCATCGGTTTCCCCCTAGGCTGATTGAGACCCCTGATGATTGGGCCATTGGTTGCCCCGATGCAAGCCCCCGAAGCGCGAATCTGTCCTCAGAGAGGCGTTGGTGGGACGTTTGAAGGATCGGTATCTGACGCTTGGGATAAGATGGGCTTTTCGACGAGCCTGAACCATGAGCGACACTGGGAACGGGGCGCCGGGCGTCCATGAGCACTACCGCCACCTGCGTCAACACGCGCCCGTGTTCGAACAGCAGGGGGCCTGGCAGGTGGCGCGGTACGCGGACGTTCGGCAAGTCCTGCGCGACCACGAGACGTTCTCGTCAGCGGTGGCGCCGCCGCTCCCGGGCGCTCCCCCGTCGATGCTGTTCAGCGACCCGCCGGTCCATCACCGCCTGCGCAAGCTTGTCAGCTATGCGTTCAAGCCGAGCCACATAGAGGCGCAGCACGATCTGGTCGAAGCCCGGTGCGCGGAACTGATGGCGTCCATGTGCCGGCACGAGGAAGTGGGGCTCACCTCGCGAGGCTCGAAGGCAGGATCGCCGTGGCCGGCATGGTGAACGCATTGGAGAAGATCGAGATTTCGGAGGCTGCGGACCGCACGCAGTTTGACCGTCTCGGTGGTCCGGCGACACTACCCGTAAGGATTGCGCGGGCTATTTGATGGCGAACAGGAAACCGAACATCGTTTTCATCTTTACCGATCAGCAGCGGGCCGACACGATGGGCTACGCCGACGATCCGGTTGCGATCACGCCGCACACGGATCGTCTGGCTTCCGAGGGCGTCGTGTTCCGGCGGTGCTGCACCAACTCGCCGGTGTGCATGCCGGCCAGGGCGAGCCTGATCACCGGCAAGCAGGTCCACCAGCATGGAGTCTGGGGGTTCGCCAATCCGGAACTTCGCCACGGCCCAAGCCATGTGCGCAATGTGCGGGACGCCGGATATCGCACTGCCGTCGTGGGCAAGACGCACCTGTGGCCGCACGGCAAGGGTCATACGCGGGATCACGTCGAGGGATTGCGCGAATGGGGATATGTGGATTCGGTGGAGGCCACCGGGCCGGTGGAAACCGCCAGCACGGAATCCTGCTATACGGATCACCTGCGGGACAAGGGCCTGTTGGACACCCACCTGGAATACCTGCGCGCGCATCTGACGGGAAAACACCTCCATGTCGCCATGCCCTGGGAACTGCCGCCTACCAATCTGCCTACCGAAGATCACCTGGACATGTTCATTGCCATTCAGGCGGAGAAGTGGCTCGACTCCTACGACCACGAGAGTCCCTTCTACCTCCAGGTGTGTTTCGGCGGTCCGCACGATCCCTGGGACTCGCCGGCGGAGTATCGGCGCCTGTACGACGCGGACGCCATGTCGCTGTCCATCACCGACGCGCGGACCGGCCCCGTATCGCCCCAGGTGGAGATGCTCCTGAAAGGTGCGCCGCAGAAACTGGATCACATGAGCGAGGCCGAGAACCGGGTGATGAAGAGTTACTACTACGCCAAGGTCACCCTGATCGACGACTGCGTCGGGCGGGTTGTGGCGGCGCTCGAGAACAGGGGGTGGATGGACGATACCTGGATCGTGTTCTCATCCGATCACGGCGAGATGCTGGGAGACCACGGCCTGATGGCGAAGAAGGTCTTCTATGACGGCTCCGTCAATGTGCCTTGCATCTTTCGGCCACCGGGCGGGTGGGCTGGGTGGAAGAGCGGGGGGGCCGGGTGGAAGAGCGGGGGGGCCGGGTGGACTAGCAATGCCTTGACAGATCACCTGGACATCGCCGCAACGCTGCTCGACGTTGCCGGGGCGGATGCCCTCGAGGATTCGTATGGATCGTCCCTGCTGGGGATCATCGGGGCCGGCAAGGACGCCACCGGCGCGCACACGCACAAGGACGCGGTGCTGAGCGAACTGGGGGTGCCACCGGCGGCGTTTTCCATGGTGCGGACGGACCGGTACAAGATGTCGGTGAGAGCCACCACGCGCGAACCGCTGGAACTCTATGACATGGTCGAGGATCCACGGGAATTGCACAATCGCGTGGACGACCGGGCGATGCGGTCTGTCCGGGAGGAACTGGTCGAGTCGGACCTGGCGCGCCTAGCGCCGGCGGGAAGCTAACGGCAGGAGTCTGATAGTGGCGTGTCAGGCCACGAGGGTGTCAACGCCGGGCGGCCCCTGAGGGCGCGCGCCACTGCATAACGGCGCCTGCCGCTATGGCGAGAAAACCGCCGAGTGCCCACACGGCCAGGTGTACGCCCAGGAATGTGTCTTCGGCCCCTTCCGCCCCGCATTCAGCGGTTCCGAACGTCATGCTGGCCAGTGCTTTCTCCCATTCGCCCCACTCGATCAGGTCCTCGAAGGGAGCGAGGCATGCGGGCACGGCATCCGGCGGGAGGGTGAGAATCCAGACATGCCGTGCCGCGAAGATGCCCCCGAGCAGCGCGGCGAGGAGAGTCAGCAGTGGATAGATGCCCCTCTCTGGATGATCGAGCAGGCCGATCAGGACGAACAGCCCGGCGATGATGAACCACGCCCGCTGCATCAGGCACAGGGGACACGGCGCCATGTCGAACGCGTGTTCCATCACGAGTGCGCCCACGAGCAGCGCCGCGATCCAGGCGACGAGGACGAGCGCCCAATCAACTTTCGTCAATGAATTCACCGACACTGTCCTCTCCTCTCCGCGACGCTTGGGATTCTATCCCTTTCGTCAACCGATCACGCCGCTTCGCCTGAGCCGGTCGATCGACCGGTTCGCATAGCCCAGGTCGCGAAGGATCTCTTCCGTGTGTTCCCCCAATCCGGGCGCAACGCGATTGGGAGAGCCGTTGATGTCGCCGTCCACCTGGAACGGCGAGCGCACCTCGAGAAGTTCGCCGACCCGCGGGTCGCTGATACGGTTGAAGAGCTCCGCCTCGAGGAGATGCGGATCGGTCATCAGGTCCTCTAGCGAAGAGACATCCGAGCACGGAATGTCCTGTGCGCTGAGCGCCTCCAGCCACTCCTTCGTTGTGCGGGTGGCCGCGAGTTCAGAGATCTTCCCGTAGAGTTCGTCGATGTGAATCGACCGCTGGACCGGATTGACGACCTCTTCCGCCGTCGCCCAGTCGGGCAGCCCGCAGATTTCGAAGAACCGGACCCAGTGCTTGGTGCTGTACGGCAGGATCACGGCGAAGCCATCCCTGGTCCGATGCGGCTTGCGGTTTGCCGTCATGAGCCGGTCGTATCCGAGTTCGCCCTCGGCAGGAACGAGGGAGTGACCCGCCAGGTGCTCCAGCAGGAGGAACGAAGCCATGCTCTCCAGCATGGGCGCCTCGATACACACACCCCGGCCCGTGCGTTGCCGTTGCACCACGCCGGAGACGACTGCGAGCGCCAGGTGCAGCCCCACGATCTTGTCGCACGCGATGGTGCGAAGGAACTTCGGTTCGCCCGATGCGTCCGCATTGAGGGCCGCGAGGCCCGATCGCGCCTGGATGATGTCGTCGTAGGCGGGGTCATCGCGGCTTGCGCCACGTTCGCCGAATCCGGGCGAATAGCAGTAGACGAGCGCCGGGTTGGCCTCGGCGAGGGTTTCGTAGGATGCGCCCAGGTTCGCAGCGGAGGTCTTGCGCATGTTGTGAACGAACACGTCCGCCTGTCCGGCGAGCCGTTTGAGGATCGCCTGGCCCTCCGGCTGCTTCAGGTCGATGACGATCGAGCGCTTGTTGCGGTTGTAGTTGACGAACGCGACCCCCAGGTCGTCTCGTCGGCCGGGCCTGACCGCGCGGAATACGTCTCCGCCGGGTGATTCGACCTTGATCACGTCCGCGCCCATGTCTCCCAGCAACTGCGTCGCGTACGGACCTAGGGCGATCGTCGACAGATCGATGACCTTCAACCCGTTGAGTAGATCGAACATGAAGTAACTCGTTGCCGGTTCAAGAGATTTCGGGCAGCCTTCGCGCAGTCGCACGGTCGTCGCTGGGCTGCGACCGAAGCGTGGTAATACTGCCACAGGCGTAACCCGACTGATGGCGCAAGAGGGCGGATGTCCAAGGCGTTGAATCGAATTCTGGGGACAGTTTCGTTGCTGGTCGCCACTTCCCTTGTTGGCGCGGAGCTCCCGACCGAGCCAGACGGCGTACGGCACGTGTTCGCGGATACACTGAAATCGGGCGGTCAGGGTCCCGCAATGGTGGTGATTCCGGCGGGGCGGTTCAGCATGGGCTGCAGATCTGACTGCCGATATAGCGAGGAGCCGGTCCACGAGGTGGTGATTCCCGAGGCATTCGCCCTGTCGGTCCACGAGATGACGTTCGAGGACTACGACCGGTTCAAGCGTCGAGACCGGGTAGCCGACGAGTCCTGGGGCCGTGGCCGGCGGCCGGTGATCAACGTGTCGTGGGACGATGCCATGGAATATGTCGTGTGGCTGTCGTCCCAGACAGGAGCCGAGTACCGTCTGCCGAGCGAGGCGGAGTGGGAGTACGCGGCGCGGGCAGGCTCTGTGGCGAAGTACGCCTGGGGCAACGAGGTGGGAAGCGGCAAGGCGAACTGTGCCGGCTGTGGAAGCCGTTGGGACGGCCGCGTGACCGCGCCTGTTGGCTCCTTTGCGTCTAACGGCTGGGGCCTGCATGACATGCACGGCAACGTGTTCGAATGGGTCGAGGACTGCTGGAACGACAGCTACGAAGGGGCGCCCTCGGACGGGAGCGCATGGCTTGAGGGCGAATGTGTCCTGCGCGTCTCGCGCGGCGGCTCCTGGGGCGCTCCGCCGAGGGCCCTCCGAGCCGCATACCGGGGCGGGAGCACCACCGGCTACCGCAGCAGTTATCTCGGGTTCCGCGTGGCCCGGACCCTCAACCGTTGAGTCCCGACGTAACGGGAGACAGCCGCGCTACCGGTAGCGGGCCGCCTGGGTGGAGAACATCGCCGCGTACTTGCCGTCGCGGGCCAACAGTTCTTCGTGGCTGCCGACCTCTATCGCCTGGCCGTTCTCGATTACCACGATGACATCCGCCATGCGCACCGTCGAGAAACGGTGCGAGATGAACACCACGGTCTTGTCCCGGGCCATCTGTGCGAACTGTTCGTAGAGCCGGTGCTCGCGGAAGGCGTCTATTGTGGCCGTAGGCTCGTCCAGAATGAGGATCTGCGCGTCGCTCATGAAGGCGCGGGCAATGGCGAGGTGCTGCCACTCGCCCCCGGAGAGATCGACGCCTTCATCGAAAGTCTTGCCGAGAATCGTCTCGTAGCCCTTGGGGAGCCGATGGATGACGTCGTGGGCTCCGGCCTTCTCTGCGGCCGCCTCGACGAGCGGCCGCTCGTCAATGGCCTCGACCTGGCCCAGGCCGACATTGTCTGAAGCGGACATGTCGTAGCGGAAGAAGTCCTGGTACACGACACTGACGCTGCGGCGATAGTCTCGAAGGTCGTAGTCGCGCAGATCCCGGCCGTCCAGCAGGACGCTACCTTCGCTCGGGTCGTAAAGCCTGCACAGCAGCTTGACGAGCGTGGTCTTGCCGGCACCGTTCTCGCCGACGATCGCCGTCTTCTTCCCGGCCGGAATCGTGAATGAGACCCGTTCCAGGATTCGGGCATCCGACGCCGGGTATTTGAAGGAGACGTCGCGAAGTTCGATTCCGCGCTTGATTGCCCGGGGCAGCCTCGCGGGCGTCTGCGTTCTCGGTGGAGAGAGGGCGCCTTCGATCGACTGAGGATCGAGGTCCATGAGGTCGAAGAAGCGGGTTGCGAACAGGGCGTTCTCGTAGACCTGGCCCCCCGAAGAGATAAGGGCCGCGAGACTCGCGCGGCTGTTCTGGGCGGCCTGGAATACCAGCGCGAGATCGCCGACCGTAATGCGTGCCAGAACCGCCTGGAACACGGCGTAAGCCCAGATCGATGCGACGCCTGCGAGGGACAGCAGGTTAAGCGCCATGTTGAGCCGGAGGAAATGGAGCAATAGCCGCCGCAACTTGGTGATGTAGATGTCGCGATAGCGTTGAAACCTCGAAACGAACAGGTCTCTCAATCGGAAAGTACGGATCTCCTTGACGCTGTCGCGATCGGTCAGCAATCGCTTCATGTAGTCGATGAGGCGGTCGTTGCGGATGAGTTCAGCGTTCAGGTCGAATCGCTTCCGGGCGACGTGGCCTTCCATGAAGATGCGGGGCAGGGCCGTCGCGATCAGCGCCACGATCGCCAGGGGATGGAGCACCAGCAGGAGACTGACCATGGCCATCAGCGAAAACGACTGCTGAATGAGGCCCATAGACGCGTAGGAGATTGCCGACATCCGGTGAATCTGCTGGTTCGCGTGGTGGAGTTGATCGTAGAAGCGGGGAGTCTCGTAGAACGCGACATCCAGGGCGCCAGCCTTGTCGAGGATGCGTTGATAGGCGGAGTACCAGACCTTCTCGCTGAAGATATGGTTGGTGAACCCGGAAACCGCATCGCATAGAGCCTGAAGAATCCACAATGCGAATATCACCGCCACCGGAATGAATACGGCCGTCCACGCCATCTCGTTACCGGCGGCGCCTACCACCGCGTCGATGATGACCTTGGTCATCCACACGATAGCCGCGGGAATGACGGCCGTGACGAACATCAGCATGCATTGGATCGACAACAATCCGGGCGCAACTTCCCACAGGTACCGGAAGATGCGTGGAACGATCAGCGCGATGTCCCGCAGGGCGAGCCACGCGTTCTTTTCCGGGGGACGGTAATCCTGGCTCATGGTTGGGTAGGCGCGAGGGGCGCGTGACCGTACCGGGTTGCCCGATCGTTTTCAATGCGTGGGATGTGATGAGACAGGGGCATTGCACGCTGCTGGCATCGGCGGTCGGACGGGCGTGGGGTGGCGACCGGAGGGCAGCGGGGAGTTGCGCGGCGGCGGGATTGGTTCGATTCCGGGCCGCTGGGCGGGGCGGGCGGCGGTCCGGGACGGACCGCGGGCCGGAACGGGTCAGTCGGCGGAGAGGATCGCGTCGAGCGCGTCGTCGCGGCGCATCATGTAGTGGCGGTGTGCCTCGGGGAGGTGGCGGAAGCCGCAGTGGAAGACCACGGCGAGCACGATGTTGTTGAGCGCGGCGTGGTTGGCGGGGGCATGGCCGGCGCGGAAGCGGGCCGCGTCCTCGCCCATGCTGGCGTCGCGGCGGTGGCGGTTGCCGTTCTCGACCTGCCAGTGGCCGCGGTTCCAGGCGAGCAGCCGTTCCGGGCCGGCGCGTTCGGCGGGCACCGTGGTGATGCCGCAGGCGGTCTCGGTCGAGGTCGCGCCGGTCTTCGCGTCGGTGCGCTCGCGCACCACGCGGAACGCCTGCTGGACATCGGGGAACGGCGCGAGCGTGTCCGGCAGCAGGTCGCGGGCGGCGACGCGGCGCGCCTCGATGCGCCCGTGCGCCTTCTTCGGCTCCTCGGCGTGGCGGCGCAGCCCGCCCGCGTCCCAGTCGATGGCGGCGAGCTTGGCGAACGAGTCGGGGCAGTTCTCCTTGATGGACAGAACGTAGTCGGCGCCGTGCGTCCGGACGATGGCGCGCGCGGTGTCGCGGCAGGCGCGCAGGGCGTCCAGCGTGAGCACGCGGCCGCGCAGGTCGACATCGTCGAGCAGCGCCCGCAGCGCCGCCGCCTCGCCGCCCTCGTCGCGGCAGCAGCGGCTCGCCAGCGGCCGGCCGCCGTGGGTCACCAGCGTGACGGTCTCGAAGTACGTGTCGTCGTCCGTGTGCCGGTTGGCGCCGCGGATGCGCTTGCCGTCCGCCGCCAGCGCCGGCGGGTCGGCGTCCTCGGCGAGCCGCGGCGCGGCCCACTCGCGCAGCGCCGCCGCCAGCGCGTCCGGGTCGGTGTTCGCCATCACCCGGCAGATGGTCGCCGCCGACGGTGCCACCCACACGCCCGCGGCGCCGCGCCACGCCCCCAGCGCGCGCAGCTCGTCCTGCCGCAGCGCGGCGCCGTACTGCGCCACCGGCCCCGACAGCCCCGCGAGCTTCGCCAGCGCGCAGATCGACAGCACCGTCTCCAGGCGGTGCTTGCGGCCCTGTCCGCGGCGGCAGTCCGGCAGCCGCGCGAACACGTCGCGCAGCGAGCGCAACTCCGCCTTCGAGTACCGCGCCGACACCGCCCGGCACGCCCACTCCGGCCGGTCCGCCGGGTCCGCGAGCCGCTCCCGGGCGTCCGCGCGCAGCGGTCGCGCGAACATCTCCTTCGGCGACCCGTGCGGGTCCGTGTACGAGCCGTTGCTGCGCGCGAAGCCCTTGGTCCGGCCCAGCCGCGTCCAGTTCGACGCCGCGTAGCAAGTGCCCGCGAACCGCGACGGGTCCACGAACGTCTCCGCGAGCTCCAGCGGATGCCCGTGCGCCGCCTCCCAGTCCGCGCTCAGCCGCCGCAGGCTGCGCGACAGCGCCCGCGACGCCAGGTTCGCGATCCCCGACGCCTCCGGCAGCACCAGGAAGCGCGTGTTGTTCGCGATCAGGTGCAGACGCCGGAACTGCACCGACCGGTGCCACCCCACCCACCGGTCCCGCGGCGCGCACTTGAACGCCCCCGACTGCCAGCCGAGCAGCGCCAGCCAGTGACCGCGCCAGACCGCGACGTGGCGCACGCCGCGCCCCGCGAACTGCCGGAACCCCAGGTAATGGTGCTCGTCCACCAGCGCGTCCCAGCGCCGACGCTCGTCGGCACGCGCCGGACGCACTTCCACCTCGCCCACGACCACGTCCCGCCTGTCAAAAGCACCCGCCATGCACGCCTTTGTACAGCATCGCGGGCGGAAAAGCCAGTACCCTTCACGACTGCCCACCGCTCAGCGCTTTGCGCCTAGCGTGCAATAGCCCTGTGTGATGAGACCGCGCCGAAGGGCGTAGCCCGCGCGGCGTTTGAGCGCGACCGTTCCGACCCGTCCAACTTCCGAACCCGCTGCCGTTACCCGCCGTGTTCTGGGTGTTCCCCAACGGGGGGCACCTGCGCCGCGCCGGTGTTCCTCTCCGACTGCGCCGAACGCTGGAAGCCCGCGACGCGGGATGCGCACGCGGACGGCATGAGGCGGCACATCCTGCCCGCGCTCGGCGATCGCCGCGTCGATGCGGTGACGGCGAAGGACGTGTGCAACTGGTTCGACGATCTGTCCGTCGCGCGCGGGAACGGCGAACCGGGCGCTGGCGGTGCTGTCGTCAATGATGAAGTACGCCGAGGCGCTCGGCCTGCGGCGGGAGGACTCCAACCCGCGTGCAAGGGACTGCGGCGGCGCAAGACAGGCTTCGAGGCGCACTACCTGACGGACGACGAGTTCGCCGCGCTCGGTCGGACGCTCGACGGCGCGGAGGCGGAATGGCCGGTCGCCGTCGCCGTGTTGCGGTTCCTGCTCCACACCGGCCCGCGCCGCGCTCGCGGCGCGGCAAAGGCGCACCAACTGCCCTTGGGTGTTTGCGTTGCCCTGCGGCGGCCCCGCGAACGTGGACAAGGCATGGAACGCTATCCGCGCGCGGCGGCGGGATTGGGGAAGCTGCGGATTCACGATCTCCGCCACTCTCATGCGGCGGTTGCGGTCGGCGGCGGCGCGTCGTCGCCGGGCTGCTCGGCCATGCCGACATCAAGACCACCTTCGGCTATGCGCACCTTGCCGAGGACTCCGTGTTCGATGCCGCGAACCGGGTCTCGCGCGGCCTTGCCGACATGCTCGACGGCGGGGAGGCGGGCCGATGACCGAACGCGCCCGCCTGACCGATGCGCTGGCGCTCGCGGCCCGTCCGCGCGAATGCGAATACGCTGTCCACGATACCGCCCTGCAAGGCTTCATGCTGCGCGTCCAGCCGAACGGCGCGCGGTCCTGAGTGTTCTGCTTCCGGCGCGACGGCACACCGCGCCGGGTGACGCTCGGCAAGCCCGACGCGGTGAAGGCCGCCCAGGCGCGGGCTGCGGCGCTCGCCTTCCTCGCCCGCGAGAAGGACGGCGGCCAACCCGTGCCCCTTCCCGCTTCCGGCCCGACGCTGACGAAGTTCGCAGCGGAATACGTCGAGCGCCGCTCGCCTTCGTGGAAGCCATCCACGGTGGCGGCCACCATGAGCTACCTCAACAGCGCCATCCTGCCCGCTGTCGGCCATCTGCGCGACGGCGCGGTCGTCCGGGCCGACATTGCGCGCTTCTTCCACGAATACGGGAGGCGGAAGCCGGGCGGGGCGAATCGAAGTCATGACATACTGCGCAGCATGTTCGACTGCGCCATCGCATGGGGCCATCGGCCCGAAGCCGCCGGGAATCCGTGCGCGGGCATCGTCCGCTATCACATCGGCGGGCGTCCACGACGAACCGTTATGTCCATCATGACGATGCGACGCTTAGTCAGGCCGCTGAGCGTGTGGCGGTCGCAATTGCGAAGAAATTACATCATCGCGCCAACCATGTACGCGAATCCTACAATAGTCTCAGGAAATAGCATGCCCGCCCGCGCCCCAAGAAATCGAACCATGACATGTACTCCGGAGGAACTTCTTGAACTCTCCGAGGGGATTATCCACGTTGAGAAAGCGGTTGATTGTCAAGACATAGATCGCCAACTAATCAAAGGAGATTTCTTCGAAATAGCTGATTTCCTTCCTGAACATTTCATTGACTTGCTTATTCTCGATCCGCCTTATAATTTAACAAAAAACTACAACGGTAACTACTTTAGGAGACGAGACAAAGATAGTTACACTTTGTGGTTTCGGAGAGCTATAGAATTACTTATTCCAATGATGAAACCAAATGCTACCGTGTATGCGTGTTCTGACTGGAAGACGTCAACGCTTGTACTGCCAGTTTTGGAAGAACGACTCTTTGTACGAAACAGAATCACTTGGGAACGAGAGAAGGGACGAGGGGCAAAGCGGAATTGGAAGAATAATACAGAAGACATCTGGTTTTGTACAAATTCTGAGGACTATTATTTCGATGTGGAATCAGTAAAGCTGAAGCGCAGAGTGTTGGCTCCGTATCGCGTCGGGGGAGAACCGAAAGATTGGCAACAGGAGAACGATGGAAACTATCGGTTAACGCATCCATCAAATATATGGACGGATTTAACAGTGCCGTTCTGGTCAATGCCTGAAAACACTCCGCACCCTGCGCAAAAGCCAGAAAAGTTGTTGGCGAAGTTGGTTCTTGCGAGCTCCAAAGAAAATGATTTTGTTTTTGACCCGTTCTTGGGAAGTGGTACAACAGCGGTGGTCGCGGAAAAGCTAGGTAGGAAATGGTGCGGTATTGACATCAATTCCGAGTATCTTTGCTGGGCAAAGAAACGCATTTGTGTTGCACAAGGCGAGCCAGGTATCCAAGGTTATAGTGCTGGTGTCTTTTGGGAGAGAAATTCTGTCCCACAGCAACGAAAAGCATCGATTGCGGAAGAGCAAGAAGATGCTTCCCAAGGAGCACTTTTCAAATGAAGTCGAGCTTCTATTATCAAAGACACCATGAGCGAGTGGCAAATGAGATAAAAGAATACATCAATTCTTTGGATAGTTTTCTTTCTTCACAAACAGCCCGTAGTCCAAGAGCAGTTGGAGATGCATTAGAGTCCTTGGTCGCCGAGAGATTTGAGACTTTCCTCGGAGATTGGTGTAGTGAGTATTCGAGCGAATTCGCTCGTCGTGCAATGGCGGATATGGCATTTACCGATGTGGAGGGAGTCTATTCAGTAATAGACGTTAAGACCCATAGAGAGGATACCCGTTTCAATATGCCCAACCTTACGTCTGTCGAGCGGCTTGCACGGTTCTACGAGTCGGACACCAATGTTTTCTCTCTCATCATGATTAAATACTTAGTTGATGGAACAAGTCTGAATGTTTCGGATGTTTTGTTTGTGCCAATTGAGTTTCTCGATTGGGAGTGCCTAACTGTAGGTGCTTTGGGCTGGGGGCAGATTCAGATTGCCAATTCGAACAACATTCAGACGGTGCCGCAAAATTCAAGAAAGGACTGGATGTTGCAATTGTGCGATGTGATGATGGCCTTTTATCCGCGAGAGATAGAAAAAATCATTGAAAGAATACAACGGTTTGAGAGTGTCAGGGAGTATTGGGTGAACAAGGAGGATGTTTGGGCGCGATAGATGCAGAAATCGAGGGCGGCAGACTTGCATGGAAGTACGCATCCGGCGACGGGGCCATGCCAGCACTTCCTTGCGCGTCAGCGGTCGGGGGAACATCCCCCGGCTGAAGGCTCCTGGTGAAGCGCCTGGTATCTTGGATGTGCCCTACGGTGTCGGGGAATGAGGGGTTGGGAGAGGATAGGGCGGTTATCAGTGCGTCGTGTAAGGTCGTAAAAGACAAGGAGAATTATTCTTCATAGGGACTTGGGCGGCCATCAGAGATGCATCATGGATGCGTGGGGTGCGGCATACCCGAAGCCGCCGACGGGCTTCGTGGTGCGGACCGATGCAGGGAAACCCATTCGACAGCGCCTTACCGGTACGGATAGCATTCGCGCCTTCGGTTTTTCGAGGTGGTGCCGGTGGACGGTCCGGATTTCGAAAAGACGCCGCTGGTTCCCGCGATCGCGCAGGACGCGGCAAGCGGCAAGGTGCTGATGCTTGCCTACATGAACGAGGAAGCCTACGCGGAAACCCTGGCCACGCGCCGTGCCTGCTACTTCAGCCGCAGCCGCGGCCGGCTATGGCGCAAGGGCGAGGAGAGCGGCCACGTGCAGCAGGTGAAGCAGCTGTTTTATGACTGTGATGCCGACACGGTGCTTGTCAAGGTGGACCAGGTCGGCGGTGCCGCCTGCCACGAGGGTTACGAGAGCTGCTTCTTTCGCGAGATCGAACTCGGCACCGGAGCGAGCAGGATCGTGGCTGAGCGCGTCTTCGATCCTGCCGAGGTATACAAGCGATGAGCACGTTGCTGAAGCTCGGAATCCCCGCGGGCAGTCTGCGTGAGCCGACGGTCGATCTGTTCCAGCGAGCCGGATACCGCATCACCGCATCAAGCCGTTCCTACTACCCGGAAATCGACGACGACGAGATCGAGTGCCTGATGGTGCGTGCCCAGGAGATGGCGCGCTACGTCGAGCAGGGCGTGCTCGATGCCGGCATCACGGGACACGACTGGGTCAGGGAGACGGGCGCGGATGTGCACGAGGTCTGCGAACTCATCTTTTCGAAGGTCAGCCGCGGCCCGGCGCGCTGGGTGCTGTGCGTGCCAAACGATGCGCCGGTCCAATCGGTGGCCGACCTCGAAGGCAAGCGAATCGCAACCGAGATCGTCAACATTACCCGGGCGTATCTCAAGCGTCACGGCGTGAACGCGCAGGTCGAGTTTTCCTGGGGCGCAACGGAAGCCAAACCTCCGCGACTGGTTGACGCCATCGTCGAACTCACGGAGACGGGCAGTTCGATCAGGGCCAACAACCTGCGCATCGTCGACGAGATTCTGCAGAGCACGCCTCGCATCATCGCCAATCACGCCGCGATGGCCGATCCGGCGAAGGCCCGAAAGCTCGACAACATTGCCTTGATGCTGCGTTCCTGCCTCGCCGCAGAAGGCAGGGTGGGTCTGATGATGAATGCGAGGCGCGACGACCTCGATGACATCCTCGCGCTGTTGCCGGCATTGCAGAAACCCACGGTATCGGCGCTCTCCGACGACGAGTGGATCGCCGTACATACGATCATCGAGGAGTCCGTGGTGCGGACGCTGATCCCCAGGCTCAAGGACGCGGGCGCGCGCGGCATCGTCGAGTACGGGATCAACAAGATCATCGACTGAGCGTGTTCGCGAAAGTAGGGCTGGCGACTCTCGGTTTGCTGGTCACGCTCATGACTTCCGCAGCGGCGGCCGAATGCGATTCGACGCCCGGGGTCGACCGCTTCGCGAGATCCGGCTGGGGTTTCGGCGAACGCAACTTGCGCTTTCAGCCCGATACCGACATCGACCGCAGCAATGTCCAGAAGCTCGAGCTCGCGTGGGCGTTCGCGCTGGATGGCGGCATGTCGCCGCACTCCTACCCCCTGGTGACGGAAGACACCGTCTTCATCGGCACCCCCGCCGGCACGCTCTTCGCCCTGGAACGGGATTCGGGCTGCGTCCGGTGGAAGCGGAAGTTCCGAAACGCTATCCGAACTGCCGTGATTCATGCAGAAATCGGGGGCGAGGAGAGGCTTGTCTTCGGAACCGGCGACGGTTGGGTGATAACCGCCGACGCCATCACGGGCGAACAGCTCTGGGAGACGGAAGTCAGGGACCATCCCCATGGCATCGTCACGGGCACGCCCCTGTACCACGAGGGCCGCGTATACGCGCCGGTTTCCTCCTACGAACTCGCCGTCGCGATGGACGCGATGTACGAATGCTGCACGTTCCGAGGGTCCCTCGTCGCCCTCGACGCGGCAGACGGCACCGTGCGCTGGCGCACCCACACGATAGCCGAGGCGCCCGAGGTGACCGGTCGCCACTACGTGGTGGTCAAGGAATGGGGCCCCTCGGGTACGCCCATCTGGTCGGCGCCGACCATCGATGCGGCAACGGGACTCCTCTACGTCGGCACCGGAGAGAACTACACCGCGCCTGCAACGGCTACGAGCGATGCGATCATGGCGTTGCGCAGCGAAGACGGCGAGATTGCCTGGACGGAGCAATTCACCGCTAACGACACCTTCAACATGGCGTGCCTCATACCCGATCATCCAAGTTGTCCGGAGGAGGTCGGCCCCGACTACGACTTCGGTGCGCCACCTGTCCTTGCTCGCACACCGGACGGCGAGCAGATTCTGCTTGCGGGACAGAAATCCGGCGGCGTCTATGCCATGAAGCCGTATTCCGGCGAGCGCTTGTGGACGCTGCAACTCGGACGCGGCGGATACCTCGGCGGCGTGCATTGGGGCATGGCTGTGAACGAGCTCCTCGGGCTACTGTACGTGCCCATCAGCGACAGGCCGCTGGGCCCCGCCGCAAGCGACGAGTCGTTGCCCGGTCTGCATGCCCTGGAACTCCAGACCGGGGCCGTGCGTTGGTCCGCGATCAATCCGGATCGATGCAGGGGTCGCCAGGGTTGCGACCCGGGAATCTCCGCCGCCATTGTCGCAACGCCCGATCTCGTTTTCGCCGGCAGTCTCGATGGTCTCGTCTCGGCCTACGATGCACGGACTGGCGAGATCGCCTGGTCCTACGACACCTGGCGCAAGTTCGACGGCGTCAACGGGGAAACGGCGGGGGGCGGATCCATCGACGTGCACGGCCCGATGGTCGCAGGCGACATGCTCCTGATTCAGAGTGGGTACGGACAGCACGGCCAGGCTGGCGGCAACGCCCTGCTCGCGTTTCGCCTGCCGAGTTCGACGGCGGATGCACAAAGGGTCTCGCCGGAGTAAATTGTCCCGAGCGAAATCTCCAAGGCCTCGATATGCCCGCACTCGATGGATTGCGAATCCTAGACCTGACGCAGTACGAAGCGGGGACATCCTGCACCCAGGCCCTCGCCTGGCTCGGCGCGGATGTCGTGAAAGTGGAGGCACCGGATCATGGGGACCCGGGGCGCGCCGTGGGACGAAGCCCGAACAAGGAGTACTCGGCCTATTTCTGCAACTGGAATGCGAACAAGCGCAGCGTCGCGCTGAATCTACGCGCGCCCGAGGGCCGGGAACTGCTGCTGCGCCTGCTGCCCAGGTTCGACGTATTCGTCGAGAACTACGGTCCGGGCGTGATGGAGCGCCTCGATCTCGAATACCAGACCCTGAAGGCTGTCCACCCACCGTTGATATACGCATGCATCAAGGGGTTCGGTTCGTCCGGACCGTATGCTGACTACAAGTGCTACGACATGGTGGCGCAGGCCGCGGCGGGTGCCATGTCGGTGACCGGGGAACCGGACGGTCCGCCGTTGATCCCGGGCCCGACCACGGGGGACTCGGGCACGGGCGTGCAGATGGCGATGGCGATTCTCGCGGCCTACGTCCAGTGCTTGCGAACCGGCGAAGGCCAGCGGATCGAGATCTCGATGCAGGAAGCGATGACCTACTTCATGCGGACCCGCATCGCCCTGGGCGGGGCCTGGGGACGGACGGCCAGCGAGCGGCGCGGCAGGTCCGGCGGATGGCCGCCGGTGGACCTCTATCCCTGCAAGCCCTTCGGGCACAACGACTGGGTCTACATCATGCCGGTCACCGCGGAGCATTGGGACGGGCTGTGCGCCGCCAGCGAGCGCCCCGACCTGCTGGTCGATCCGCGTTTCGAGACCAACCGCCTGCGCTTTGCCAACGGCGAAGCGCTGTATGAGGAGTTCGCCGCCTGGACCCGGAAGCACACGAAGTACGAAGTCATGGAGATTCTCGGTCCCGCGGGAATTCCCTGCGCCGCGTGCCTTGACACCGGCGAACTGCACAATGACCCGCACCTGCTGGCCAGAGATTTCGTCAAGCATCTCGATCACCCGATGCATGGGGAAGTGCCGTTGCTCGGCTTCGCCCCGAGGATGTCGAATTCCGACGTGCCCCTGCGGGTCGCGCCACAGCTCGGGGAGCACACGGAGTCGGTACTGGGCGAGGAACTCGGTCTTGACGCGGCGGAACTATCCTCCCTGCGGGAAGCGGGTTTCATCAGGTAGGCAGTGGCGCGAAGCGTCACGCCCTCATGCCGCCGGTCCGGGCGCATCGACCCGAATGGTCACGATGTCCATGTCGTAGTACTGCTGATGCAGGACGGAGGACGCGACGTGCCGCAATAACCGGAGTGAGACCTCCTGTTCCGCCGGAGCGCCGGCCGTGCGCTCGCCGAGCAGCGCGATCCGGTCCTGGAGGTTCTCCTCGCCCGTCGCAGCCACGAATTCAAGTACCGCCTGGTCATTCTCCTTGCGCGCGACGATCCGCAGGCGCCGGCGGTGTCCCTCGGTGGATTCGTCCCTTTCGATGAGCGTCAGCAGTGTTTCTTCGCTGGCTGCCTCGAGTCGGCTCACCATCGCCGCGTCCCACCTGCTGCGGGCTGCGAATGTGCCCAGGAACTCCCTGATCGCGGGCAGTGCCGAGACATCGAACTCCGTCTCTATCCGGGCGCGCCGTGGCGCCGTCAATTCGAGGAAAAGGGAAAGGATGATCGCGACCAAGCCGCCGGCCGTCATGCCGTTCTGCAGCAGGCCACCGGCGAATTCGGAGAAGTACTCGGGGAAAATCACGCCGTTCTGGAAGCCGACGCCGGTCCAGAACGCCAGGCCGGCGACCAGTCCATTGCGGTAGTCGATTCCGTTCTGGATGACGACTCTCATGCCTACCACGAAAAGCATCGCCATGAGCACGGTGACGTAGGCGGCTGCCACCGGCCCCGGGATTGCCAGGACGATTGCGAGTGCCTTGGGGAGGAACGCCAGCGCGATGAAGATTGCGCCCACGGCAATGCCGACGCGGCGCGCGCCCACCCCGGTGAGTTCCGTCACCGAAACGCTCGTCGAGTATGTCGTGTTGGGCACGGTTCCTGCCAGCCCGGACAACAGGTTGCCCAACCCGTCCGCCGCCACCGCGCCCTGCACCGCGCGAAAGTCCACCGCGCGAGGCCTCCGCCGGGACACGTGCTGTATGGCGATGGCATCGCCGACGGTCTCTATGGCGCCGACCAGAGTGACGAAAACGAAAGCCGGCAGCAGCGCCCAGAACACGGGGCTGAAACTGAGGTCGAGACCGGGCCAATCGCCGGTGGGAAGGCCGATCCACGCGGCTTCGACCACGAGGGAGGTCTGGTAGAGGCCGTAATGCCCTGCGACCGCAGAGCCCGCGAAGACACCGATGACCGGCGCCCAGAGGCGCAGCGTTCCCTTCGCCTTCAGCGCGATCCCGGCGATGACGAGCAGGGTCGCGAGGGCGCTGACCGCCGCGGACTCCGTCGAGGCGCCTTCGGGTACCTCCTTCAGCATGTCGAAGATGATGGGCATGACCGTGACGGGTATCAGCATGATCACCGTGCCCGCGACGGCGGGCGTCAGAATCTGCCGGAGCAGGGAGAGCCGCGTCGACAGGGCGAACTGGAAGAGCGACGAAATGACGACCAGGATGGCGAGCATCGCCGGTCCGCCCTCGGCGATCGCCGTGATGCAGACCGCGATGAAGGCGCCTGAGGTGCCCATCATCAGGACGTATCCGGCACCGACGCGGCCCACCCGGACGGCTTGAACGATCGTCGTGATTCCGCTGACCGCGACGGCTGCGAAAACGGCCCAGGACAGGAAGCTCTCGCTTCCGCCGGCCGCCCGGATCACGATCGCCGGAGTCAGCACCACGCCCGCAATGGTGAGAATGGCGAGTTGAAGGCCGAGGCCGAAAGCGAGCGGTGCCGGGGGTTTTTCGTCGGCTTCGTAGCGAACGCTCGTGCGATCAGTCCGGTCGGCTTGCATGTGGCGAACTCTGGGCGAGGCAATGCCCCATTATGCGGGTAGCCTCGACCCGGTTTCCAATCCCGAGTCGAGTCAGACGTGACGGGCGGCGGTAGGGCACGTTGCCGCGACGCCGATTCGTTCGCCAGGTACTTGACGCGAAAACGGATGTCGTGAAAGGTCGATGTCCGCTCGAGAGAGCAATCCGGCGCTCCGCTGGGGCGTGGACTTCAACCGCTGGATCGTGCCGGAGCAGCTTGAGGTGTTCCACGCCCACCAGTTGCTCGGCGTTCTGGATTCGGACCGAGGTCTCTCCTGGGACTCGGGCACGGGTGTTCGCCTGTACCTGAGCGAAAGCTGGAACATGAGCCTCCGCCTGGACGTCCAGCACGAAACGCAACCAGCGCCCGGCCGCAAGAGGACCGATGCGACGTCGATGATCGCCATCGGCGCCAGGTTTTAGGGCCTCGACGGCCCAAGGGCGTGCTCGCGCCTGAAGATCACCTCTCCGCCGAGAATCGTCGCCGCGACGTGTTCATGGCTGAGCGACTCCCGCGCCTCCTGCCAGCCGCGGTCCAACAGGCACATATCCGCCGCTTCGCCTACCGCGATACGGCGGGGTGCGCCGCCGGGATCCTCGGCCGGTGTCGTGAAGAGCGCAAGCGCCCTCTCCGGCGACAGGGATTCGTTCGGGCCGATCACGTTTCCGTCCCGGGTCCTTCGCGTCACTGCCGCCCGTATCGCCACCCAGGGGTCCGGCTCGCCGAACGGTGCGTCCGTCCCGCCACCGAGGTGCACGCCGGCATCGAGGAAACCGCGACAACGATACAGGTATGGATGATCGGCCGGTTCGACGTCCGCGAGGTACTGCTCGCCGCGTTCCAGGATGAAATTGGGTTGGGTGACCACACAGACGCCCGCCTCGACCACCAACCCCATCGTAGCATCATCGGTGACCGACGCATGTTCGATTCGATCCCCGGGCATTGTTCCGGCTTCCATCAGGGCGGACAGAGCGAACACGAGCTCGGTACGCGTTACACAGTGCGTCGCGGTGGGCCGACCGCGCCCGTGCGCTTCGGCGATCCGTGATCGCAACGCGTCGAAGTCCGGCAGCTCGTGCTCATCGAGCATGATCTTCAGCGTCCCCCGCGACAGGTGTTCTCCACCCATTGGACATACGCGCTGTCGGACCCCGGCGGCGGTAATCCTCGCGCCGGTTTCGTCGTCGTTCGAAGGGGTGGCGTCCGTCACCCCGGTGACCCCGTAACTTGCGAGCTCACGTGACACCGCCGCGAGATCGACGTCGGTGGCGACGTGTTCGCGCAACCACTCGTCCTGGCGAAACAGGCGTCCGTTGAAATCGGCATCGAAGCCGAGCGTCTTCGCTGCGGCGGAGTTGACGAACCACATCTTCCCGGAGCGATGCTGTATGCGAACCGGACGGTCAGCGACCAGCGCGTCCAGCGACCGGCAGTCGAGCATCCCGGCCACGGATTCGTGGTAGCCGATGCCGCGGATCCATTCGCCGGTCGCCGCGCCTGCAAGGGCAGCGGCAAGCCCGTCCCGGTCGCTCACGTCGGGAGGGCCGCATTTGACAGATGCGCGCGCAGCGGCGAGAGCGAACAGGTGAATGTGATGATCGTGAAGTCCGGGAAGCAGGGCGCCGCCCCGCGCCTCGATGACATCTTCGTCGCGGGATGCGACGAGGCCGGTGCCGATTTCAGCGATGCGGCCATCGCGACAGCGCACGTGGGCGCGATCTGCGGCGAATTCTGCGTCGCGAATCAGCAGCGCGCGTTCAGGCGACGGACAGGAGCGCTTCGACACGGGTAACATCCAACTTTCGCGCTTGGGGCGAGGATTGACGAATGTGCCGCAACATCAGGCCCCTGTTCAACTTCGAACCGCCGGCAACCGCAACCGAAGTGGAGGCCGCGGCCATGCAGTACGTGCGCAAGGTGAGCGGTTTCAGAAAACCATCCCAGGCCAATCGCGAGGCGTTCGATGAGGCGGTGGCCGTCGTTGCCGCCGCGACTACCACGTTGCTGACGTCTCTTGTCACGAGTGCCCCGAGCCGAAACCGCGAGCTTGAAGCGGCCCGGGCCATGGCCCGGGCGAAGGCGCGATTCGGCTGATCTGTGGTCGGTGGGAACGCGCTTGGACAGCCTGCCGTCGATCGCCGCGCTGGTGGCGAGGCTGACGTCGCCCGCAGCGGCGGAGGCGTTCTCGCCACTCTGTGGAAGGCCCTACGCGCTGGTCGCACTCGATGGCGACGCGTCGGCTGCTGTTGCATATCGGCCCAACTGTCCGGTGATCGGGATTGGCGATGTGGATGATCTCGATGCGGTGCCCGAACTGGTGGACGTGGCTGTCGAGTCGGACGGGCAGGCGGAGTTCGTGGCCGAAGCGATCGAACGCAATCCGATTGCCTCGATGACGCTCGTGGGCCTCCTGCGACACAACGAACGCGTCGCGACCGAGGATGCACTGCTTGCCGAGTCTCTCGCCTATTCAACCCTCCAGCATGGTGCGGAGTTCCAGTCTTGGCTTGCTTCGCGCCCGTCCCGCCGGATACCGCCCGACCCGGAGCCGCCCGTCATAGTTGATCGGGTGCACGATGTACTCCACATCGCGCTGAACCGGCCGAAGAGGCGCAATGCCTATTCGTCCGGTTTGCGCGATGCACTGTGCGAAGCGCTGTACCTCGTGGCAGACGATCCCGGCATCGAGAAGGCGATCCTTCGCGGTGCGGGTGTCTGCTTCAGTGCTGGCGGCGACCTGGACGAGTTTGGCGAAGGGTCCGATGCGGGTCTCGCGCATGCGTCGCGTCTCACGCGCAGCGCAGGTGCCACGTTGCATGCGCTGCGCGATCGCGTGGAAGCGCGACTGCACGGCGCCTGCATCGGGGCCGGAATCGAATTGCCGGCGTTCGTGAACCACGTCGTTGCGCGGGAAGACGCGTTTTTCCAACTCCCCGAGGTTTCCATGGGGCTCGTGCCCGGCGCCGGGGGAACAGCCAGCATCCTGCCCCGCATCGGCCGCCGGCGACTGGCATACATGGCGTTGACCGGGGAACGCATCGATGCCGGGACGGCGCTCGAGTGGGGTCTCGTGGACGAGATCCAGCCTGGTTGAGTCCGAGCCGAGATGGATCGTGTTCTGGAAATCGGCGGACTCGCCGCCGGGTATTGCGGACGGATGTTCGTGCAGGCGGGTTGCGAGGTCGTTCGCGTGGCGGCAGCCTCGCTGGCGCCGAGCGAGCACAGTTCCGACGCACTTGACGTTTATCTCCATGCCGGCAAGCGCCGGGTCCAAACAGATGACCTCAAGATCATCGGCGAACTCGCTAACAGGGCCGATGTCGTTGTTGCCGAAACACCTACTGCCCAGGGTCTGAAGGACCTGGGCTTCGACGACTGGCGAGCGCCGGTAAAGGCGGCGATCACGCCCTTCGGTCGTACGGGACCGAAAAAAAACTGGAGCGCCACGCCCGGCACGCTTCTCGCGATGGGGGGATACACCTACCTCATGGGCGATGAGGACCGCGCACCCCTGACCCTGCCGGGTCACTACGCGGAGTTCCAGAGCGGCGGTTTCGCGTATACGGCGGCGAATGCGAGTCGACTGGCCGAGGAAGAGAACGTTATCGACATCGGCATGTTCGAGTCCGTCATGGCCTTGAGCCAGTTCACGACGGTGATGTGGACCTGCGCGGGCGAGATACGCTCCCGCCACGGCAACGACTTCGTTTACGTCTCGCCGAGCAATCTCTATCGCTGCGCGGACGGCTGGGTCTATATCAACATCACCCCGCATTTCTGGGACGCCCTTGCCACGGCCGTCGATCGGCCGGAGCTCGTGGTCGACCCGCGCTTCGAGACGAATGCCGATCGCATGGCGAATCGGGAGGCGCTGAACGAGATCCTGGCCGAGGCCTTCGCGCCGATGTCGACCGCGGAGGTGCTCGCGCGCGCGACGGAGCACCGTTTCCCCTGCGGTGAACTCAAGACCTTCGACGAGGTGTTGCGCGACCCGCACCTGGCTGAGCGCGACTTCTGGCAGCAGGTGGAGAGCGCACATGGCCGGCTCGCCTCGCCCCGTATCGGGTGGCGGATGCACGGGACATCCCCGCGACCTGCCGTTCTATCGGTACAGGAGCAACAGGGTGGCTGACGGTCCGCTGCGGGGCGTGCGCGTTCTGGACCTGACCCATGTCTGGGCCGGGCCGCTCGCGACGCGTTTCCTCGCGGATCTCGGCGCCGAGACGGTCAAGATCGAATCGCCGATGGGCAGGGGGCCGAGAGATTACCCCGTGAACGAGGTCGCGTACGGCTGGATTGGCGGCGATTCCGGCGACGAGCCGTGGAACCGGAACGCGATCTTCGTAAAGCAGCAGCGCAACAAGCAGAGCGTTGCCATTGACCTGAAGACCGACGCGGGCCGGGAAACGTTCCTGGGTCTGGTGCGGGTAGCCGACGTGGTGATCGAGAACTTTCACTCCGTCACCATGCCGAAGCTCGGTCTCTCCTGCGATGTCCTTGCGGCGGAGAATCCATCCATCATCTACGTCGCAATGCCCGGCTACGGACTCGAAGGGCCGTACAGCCAGCGCGTGGCGTTCGGTCCCGCGGTCGAGGCGATGAGCGGGCTGTCGGACGTGATGGGTTATGGACCGGACGAGCCGCGCAATACCGCCATGGCGTTGATGGACCCGGTGGCCGCCGTCAGCGCGGCGGCGGGCGTCGTGACCGCGCTGCGCCGGCGCAGGAAGACGGGCAAGGGGGCCTTCATCGAAATGTCCCTGCACGATGCCGCCGTTTCCTTTTGCGGTGCCTGGTTGGTCGACCGCCAACTCGGAAACCCGCTTGAGCGGCTCGCCAACGGCCATCCCGAAATGGCGCCCCACGGTGTCTATCCGAGCGCGGGAGAAGACGAATGGATCGCCATCGCATGCCGTGACGACGGCGAGTGGAGGTCGCTCTGCTCCGTCGTCCCGGGACTCGACGCCGATGCCGATTTCGTGACGCGGCGCCGAGACCGCTCGGAAATCGATGCGCTGATCTCCGGTTGGACCGCATGCCGTGACAAGCGGGCCGCTGCGGAAGCGCTGCAAGTGGCGGGCGTCCCGGCGGGTCCGGTCAACACGACCCCGGACATGCTGGGCGATCCGCAATCGCGCGAACGGGGGTTCTTCGTGCCCATCGAAGCCGGGCCGACACCGATGCCGGGCAATCCAATGAAGATGAACGGCATATCCAGCGCCGACTGGACGCCGTGTCCGAAACTCGGCGCGGACAACGCGACCGTATTGAAAGGCTGGCTCGACTATTCGGATGACGAGGTCGCGGAACTCGAGCGCGCTGGCGTGATCGTGGATCGACCGCCGCGATAGCCATGTTGCCTTGTTCGCTCTCCGGCACGTGCTTACAATGCACGCCGCTCGCGACCAGGGTCGTTAGCTCAGTTGGTAGAGCAGCGGGCTTTTAACCCGTTGGTCCTGGGTTCGAGTCCCAGACGGCCCACCAAATCCACTCTCTTGAAGCAGGTCACGCGCTCAATGCACGCGCAGCGTGTAGAGCAGTCGCTTGAGGTCGGCCCAGTCCGAGCCAGGACTCCTGGTCGACCTTATCGACACGCGTTGATCGCCGAGCGCGATGCTGAGACTCGTCGTTCGCAGCACGCGCCCGGTTCCTGCATGTCGCCAGTCCACGACGATTTCGACGGCATCGGTGACGCCATCGCGCAGGGTCGACGCTTCCGACGTGACTTCCAGGACTTCGCCCTCCAGGGACCCTGCGAATGCCTCCGCCAACGCCCTCGCTGTGGCACCGGAATCGTTCCGCGTGACGTTGACTGCCATGGAAGGGACGTCCTCGATGTAGGACATGTCCCTTGGGTCCTCGGCAAATGCGACGTAGCCGCTCTCCTCGGACCGTTCAAGTCTCGCCGGATACAGGAAGGAGAATCCGAGCTCGCGGTCCTCGTAGACGCGCAGATCCCAGTCGGGTACCGGAGCCACCGCGACGTCAAGATCCCGGGCTACGCGGAAGCCGACGCCGTCGAACAGCGCATCCGGCGGGTCGTCGCTGCGGTCCGCGGAGCGAAAGCTCGACAGGAGATAGGACCAGGAGCCGCCGCGAAGGCTTCGTGCTTCGCAGGGATCCGCAACCAGAGCCGACCCGTCCGTCGGTGCGTTCGCGTAGCTGGGCTCATAACAGTCGGCCAGCCACTCGAACACGTTGCCGGTCATGTCGTACACGCCAAAGGCGTTCGGCTCGAACTGACCGACCGGTGCGGCATATGTGTAGCCGTCGTTGCACTGCAGCGTGCGCGCGGAAGGATAGATGGCGTTCAACGCCGCGTCGATCACGTTGCCATACCGACACAACGCCTCCTGGTCATCGCCGAAGTGATACCGGGTGGTCGAATCCGCACGTAATGCATGTTCGAATTCGGACTCGGTAGGAAGGCGATACGGCGCTCCCGTACTCAGCGACAGCCATCGCGTGTACGCGTTCGCGGCGTGCCAGTCGATGCAGGAAGCCGGCTGCGTCTCGTCGAATGGACGGCCAAGGTTATTCCACGTGGCCTCCGGGTAACGGTTCCAAGTGCCGTCTCCATGCAGATGCGCCCAACATCCGCCCGGCATCTTGTATCCGGTCTCTTCGACGAATGTCTGGAATTCCCCGTTGGTGACCTCAAAGGCGCCAAGGGCGAACCGGGAAACCGAGACTTCAACCTGCGATCCTCCGGGCCCCGGCAGGTCGTCCTCGTCATGATTTCGCCGATCATCGAAGCGTCCCGGCTCGTCCTGGGGAGAACCCTTCATGTATGTGCCGGCGGGAATCACGACCATCAGGGGGCATTCGCGGCAGTCCCGAAACGTCGAACCGGAGATCGCCGGATCCTGGTCCGACCCGGAGGCAATCGTCGCGGGCGAGGCCAGCACAAGGAACAGCGAAAGCGATCTGGTCAGCAGCACGGCGAGTCCCCTCCAGTGGCCCGTCCCATCCCGTCGAAGGCCGCGCACTATACGCGCCGATCTGGCTAATGCAACGGGGATTAGGGCGCCATGAACACCAAGGAAGCCCCGAACGCCAAGCCAATGCCGTACTGGCGCCCCGACTGCCGATCCTATTTCAGCGTCCGCACCGAAACCGCCATCGCGCGATCCAACGTCCCCCTTCGCAAGTGGGCCATCGCGATCTATCTCTGCGTCACCAGCCTCAAGAGCGTGTCGAGGATGAAGCTTCACCGCGACCTGGGCGTATCTCAAAAAACGGCCTGGTTCATGCTGCATCGGCTCCGGGAAGCCTGGGCGCAGGAATCCGACGGGCCGTTCCAGGGACCGGCGGAGGTCGATGAGAGCTACTTCGGCGGTCGCCGCAAGAACATGAGCAATGCCAGGCGCAAGGCTCTGGCGGACACCGGGCGCGGATCGGTCGGCAAGACAGCCGTTGTCGGGGCCAAAGATCGCGCCAGCAACCGCGTCAGCGCGAGAGTCGTCCAGTCGACCAGATGCGGTTGTGGCTCGGAATCTGATGGGGAAACGACTTCCCTACGAGAAGCTGATCAAGGACAACGGCCTGCCATCGGGCGCCCGGCCGTAAAAACGGTTGCCCGCCAATGGTTGATCGCTTGAAACAAACAGGAAATAATTGCCCATCCTGTCGAAACGGGAGTGTTGACCATGCCTGCTGCAAAAGACAACAATGTCGTACCGTTGCTGACGAGGCAAATGGCCGAGAATTTGCTGCGTCAAGCGGGGGAAGACACCAGCAAGCTGATCAACACGATTCGATACCGACCGAAAGAGGTGTGGTTCGAAGTGGTTTCGTATCGGCAGATAATCCTGTGCCTGACGGAAGGGGAGATCGTTGATGGTCCGACCAGGGATGAGCACGGGAACTTCGTCTGCACCGCCCACCGCACAGGTGCCGGTCTGGACGTCTTTGTGACATTTGCGATTGAACCCCAAGGTGAGAATCGCGTCTATGTCTTGAGGAAAGAGGAAGTATTGAAATGAAGGAAGAGAGGTACCACTACGTTGAATGCGGCCTTCCGAATGTGTGGCTGCTCAACGGATTCGAAATATCCGAAACCCCTTACGGAGAAGGCGTTGCAATACGCGATGTCGACGGATTGCATCGTTGTATTGCCAGCGTGCTGTGCGACAAGCCGGATCCATTAACCGGAGCGGAGTTCCGATTCCTGCGCCGCGAGATGGATTTCTCTCAAACGATGTTGGGCGAGTTGCTAGGTCGAACGGCTCGTCAAATTCGCAATATTGAAACAGAGGAGAAAGAGGTCAAGGCACCCCTGAATCTCCTTATCCGACATATCTATTTGGCGAGCATCGACAAGAATAGAACGTACTTGGAAGTCTTTGATCGGCTACGAAAGATCGATGTGCAGTGGCACGAACAATTGAGCTTGTCGAACCGAGAAGGAGAAGACTGGTCTGTACAAACGCCGCCTGATTCGTCCCTCCCAAAGCACGCGAAACCCCCGCCACAGTGCGGGGGTTTTCTTTGGGAACTATGTCCCGTCCAACCGTCAGGGCTGATAGACGGTCGCATCGGGAACGCCAGCGGAGGCGAACCCCTCGCGGCGGATGCGACAACTGTCGCACTTGCCGCAGGCGCGCCCTTTCGTGTCGGGCTGGTAGCAGGATACGGTCGTGCGATAGTCGACCCCTAGCGCGATTCCGCGCCCGATGATTTCCGCCTTGGAAAGTTCGATGAGCGGCGTATGGACCACGAATCTGTCGCCTTCGACCCCCGATTTTGTAGCCAGGTTGGCGAGCGTGGTGAACGCCTTTACGAAATCCGGGCGGCAGTCCGGGTAGCCGGAATAGTCCACGGCATTCACGCCGATAAAGGTGTCGCGGGCGCCGAGCGTTTCCGCCCACGCCAGCGCGAGGGAAAGAAACACGGTGTTTCGCGCAGGGACGTAGGTGATGGGAATCCCGCTGGTTGGAGCCTCGGGCACGGCGATATCCGGGTCGGTAAGCGCCGAGCCACCGAAGGACGACAGGTCGACGGTGACCACCCTGTGTTCGCAAACGCCCTGTGCCTTGGCGATGGTCTTCGCCGCGTCGAGTTCAACATCGTGGCGTTGACCGTAGGCGACGGATAGCGCGTAGCAGTCGAATCCCTGGTTTCGGGCGATGGCAAGGGCGGTGGCGGAGTCGAGACCGCCTGAGAGGAGCACTACCGCGCGCGTCATCGGCCGGGTTGATCGCCCCAGAGCGCCTTGTGCAGTTGAATCTGCATGCGCACGTCGATGCCGTCGCGCAGGATCCACTCCGCGAGCACCTGTGCCGGCAGTTGGGCCGCAGACGGGGAGAACAATATCTCACCGACACGCTCGCGCAGGCGCAGTTCCTCGCACTTTAGCTTGGCCCACGCGTAGTCGCCGTCATCGCAGATGACGAACTTGACCTCGTCCTTGTCGGTCAGCCGCTCGATGTTCCGATAGTCATTCCGGTGTGATTCCAGGGAGCCGGGTGTCTTCAGGTCCATGACGATGGTGACCCGGTCGTCGACATCGGAAACATCCAGGGCGCCCCCGGTCTCCAGCGAAACGCGGTAGCTATCGTCACACAGCGCGGTCATCAGGGGATGGACGCCAGGCTGCGCCAGGGGTTCGCCGCCCGTCACCGTAACGCAGCGGGCGGGCAGGGCGCGAACGCGTTGCAGCACGGCCTCCGCCGTCATCACCTCGCCGCCGGTGAATGCGTAGGCCGTGTCGCAATATTGGCATCGCAGCGGACAACCCGTGAGCCGGACGAAAGTCGTCGGCCTGCCCATGGATGACGACTCTCCCTGGATCGAGTGGAAGATCTCGGTGATGCGCAACGAAGTAGACAACAAGGCGTTCATTCCGCTGAACCTCTGGGGGCGCGGGACGCGCTCCGGGTAAGCTCGGGCTAACGCAACTCGGCGGCGTGTTGCTCCGCCAGGCCGGCCGCAGTGGAATCCGGATATTCGCTCAACACGCGGTCCAGGTACTCGATGGCGAGTGCCAGTTCATCCAGTTGCGCGTAGACGACGCCGAGCTTGTACAGGGCGTCCGGCACCTTGCTGTGGTCCGGATAGAGGGTCACGACCTGCACGAAGGACTGGCGGGCGGACTCGGGATCGCCGTTCTTGCGGTGCAATTCGCCCAGCCAGTAGAAGGCGTTCGGCGTGAACTGGCCGTTCGGGTACGCTTCGATCAGCTGTTGAAAGCCCTGGCCAGCGGCTTCGTATTCGCGTCGCTCCATCTTCTGGTACGCAGATTCGTAGGCGATCCTCTCCGTCGGTGCGGCGCCAGGTTGCTGTATCTGCCGGTCGGTACCGACACCCCGCCGGTCGAACCTGTCATCGGCGGAGGCGTCCGGGGACGCCCCGCTCAGCTCCACGATTCTCTTGTCCAGACCCAGGTAGCGTTCATGCTGCTCTCTCGCCAGCCGCTCGATCCGGTGCTGTTGCTCTTCGAGCGCACCGTTGAGACGTTGCACCTCGTCCCGCAGTAGCTGCATCTGGTAGAACAGTTGTCCGAGCTGACTTGCTGGCTGGCTCGTGCCAGCGGACGTTTCATCGGTCGTCCCGATGGAGGAACCACCCCTTTGCCGAACGGAAACCCGGTCCCGGGACTGCTCCTCGTTCTCGGCAACCGACTCTTCCACGGGAGCCGCAGCATGCGCACCATAAGCGAAGCCGAGTAGAGACAGGGCGGCGGCGCCCGTCAGCCATCGCCGGCGGCGCAGCGACAACAATGCGCCCGCAATACGCGGTCGAAACCGATGCTTGCTGCGTCTCACCAGCGCGACGGGAAGCCTTCTGGCCGGATCCCCCTGCCCTTTCGAAGTGGCTCCGACCGGGGCCGGCTTACTGGTAGACGATGACCGCTCTCCGGTTCTTGGCCCAGGCTTCCTCATTGGAACCGACGTCGACAGGCTGTTCTTCTCCATAGCTTACGACATCCGCTATCTGCGATTGGTGCACACCCGAAGTAGTCAGAAATTCGACAACGGCGTTGGCCCGCCTTTCGCCGAGCGCGAGGTTGTAGTCCCGCGTTCCGCGTTCATCGCAGTGGCCTTCTACTGCTATCGAACGGTCCCGGGCGGTGGAGAGGAAGGCCGCGTGCTGTTCCAGAACGCGTATGTCCGCAGGCCTCAGCACTGCCAGGTCGAAGTCGAAGTGCACGACTCGTGACAGCGGACGTCCGGAGTCTTCATCATACGGGACACCTTCGTCATCCACGCGCGGCTTCTCTTCGACGGGTGCCGGCTCCACCTCTGGGGGCGGCGTGTCCTCGATGACTTCCACGGGCTGCTCAGGTTGGCCGGCGCAGCTTGCACAACCGGCCAACACGCAACCGGCAAGCACCGCGACGACGAAGCCCATCACGCGATTCCCCCACAAAGTCCCGCTCTCTGGTAAAAAATGCCTCACTTCGCTTCTCCTGTATTGTCGATCTCGTTCCCCTGACTTCGCTGGGCGAGGGTCAGGTTCCCGGCGAAAACGTATCCATGTACGGTGACCACGCAGGTTCCCTCACGTCGCCTTCGGCGGAGGGCAGCCGGTACTTGACGCGTCCGTCTATCGAAACAACGGCTAGTATACCCCTACCCCCGACTTGCGTGGCATAGATCAACATCCTTCCATTCGGCGCGATGGAAGGTGATTCATCAAGGGACGTGGCGGTGAGCACGCGTACGCCGTCGTCGCGCACCAGGTTCTGCCAGGCTATGTGATAGGTTCTCCCGCGCCTGTGCACGTAGACCAGGTTTTCTCCGTCCGGCAGGAGCCGCGCCCGGGCGTTGTAGTCGCCCTCGAATGTCAGGCGCTCGACCATGGAATTGGTCAGGTCCATCCGGTAGATCTGCGGCCGGCCGCCCCGGTCGGAAGTAAAGATCAGCCCGGTGCCGTCGCGTGTCCAGGTGGGCTCCGTATCGATGGCGCTCGGGTATCGAGTGATGCGCCGCAGTTCACCGGACACGAGGTCCTTCACGTAGATTTCCGCGTTCCCATCTCGCGAAAGCACCAGCGCGAGACGATTGCCGTCGGGCGAGAACACCGGTGCGCTATTGAGTCCCTTGTATTCCGCGACCCGGGAGCGGGACCCGGTGGCGATGTCCTGGATGACTATTGCCGGTCTTCCGCTTTCAAACGAAACATAGGCCACCCGCTTCCCGTCCGGTGCCCAGCTCGACGACAACAGGGGCTCGGTGGACTCGAACAGGGTGCGCGGGCGGGCGCCGTCGGAGTCCGCCAGTTTCAGCTCGTAGGTCGCGTACGAGGTGCCGGCGTTCTTCGCGAGCACGTAGAGGAGCTTGGTGGAGAAAGCCCCGCGAATGCCGGTGATGTGCTCGTACACGTCGTCGGAGATACTGTGGGCAACATCCCGCAGCTCCGATGCCCGTGCCCCGATCCGGCGGGTCGTCAACTCCCGTTCGTTGAACACGTCCAATAGATGGTAGGCGACGGACAAATCTCCGTTCGGCTGTTTTCGGAGCCGCCCGATGACCACGTACTCTATTCCGAGAATGCGCCAGTCGCGGAAGAAGACATCCTCGGCCCGGGCTGGCGACGACAGCATGTTCTCTCTCGGCAGCGGATCGAACTGGCCGCTGCGCGCCAGGTCGAAGGAGACGATCTGGGCGATCCCGGCATCGGTCGAGTCCAGGGTTTCGAAGGGAACGACGGCGATCCTGGTGGGATCGTCGTAGCCCTGATCAATGATGATGGTGTCAAGTGCCGACGCGGGTGCCGCGATGATCGATGCGGCCCACAGCCAGAGTTTCAAGGGCAGTTTCGGGATATTCAAAGTAACAGGTCCTGTGGCTTGAATAACAAGACGAACGAGCGGAAGTGCCGCTCGAACAATCGTATTTCGCCCGGCACATCGAATCGTCTCGCCTTGCGGACCGCCGCCTCGGCGGAGCGGTCGAAAGCGCTGTTGCCGCTCGAAGAAATCACTGTCACCGACACCACCTCGCCGGTGGGTATCAGCTCCACGCGCAACTGCGTCTCCATGTCGTTGCGCGCGGATGGAGGCCTTGACCAGTTGGCCACCACGGCGCGATAGATGCCGTCGACGTAGGACATTGAGGCGGCGTCGAGACCGTCGTTCCCGATTTCCATCATCTCCTGCTCGAGCGCCTGCTCGAAAGCGCTCTCCGCGAGCGCTTCCAGCCGTTCTTTCCGTGCCTGCTCCTCGCGCTGCCGTTCACGTTCGGCCTCCTCTTCCCTGCGCCGCTGCTCGGCGAGGGGATCGACCTTCGGTTTCGGAATCTCCGTGACGCGGGGTTCCGGCTTCGGCTCCGGTTTTGGTGCGGGTGGAGGTGGCGCGGGACGTGGCGCAGGTTTGGGTTTGGGCCGCTCGAGCACGAGCAGGGCCGCGTTGACGATGTCAGGCCTGATGGCCTGGGGTTCCGCCGGGGGAGGTTTCCATCCCTGGGACAGCGCGAGCGCGGCCCCGGCGTGAATGCCGATGGCCAGCAGCAGGGGAAGGCTGTAGTCGCGAAACACGTCCATCAACCGTTATCCGCCGCCGCGCTGATATCCGGCGGGTCGGTGATCAGCCCGACGCTTTCCGCGCCCGCCTTCTGCAGTACGGTCATGACGCTCACTACGACGCCGTAGTCGAGCGCGTGATCAGCGCGAATATACACGGGCAGGTTCGGACGTGCGCCGATGATTCGCGACACCTCGTCCTCCAGCGAGAAGATGGTGACGCGCCGGCCCTGGTCCGTATCCCTGCGCACACCGGTGTTGACGAACACGGCGCCTTCGCGATTCACGGTGACCACCAGCGGATCGGGCTCATCGTCGGGCAGAGGATCCGAAGGCGCCTGCGGCAGGTCGACATCGACGCCCTGGTTCAGGAGCGGCGCCGTGGCCATGAAGATGACGAGCAGGACCAGCATCACGTCGACGTACGGCACGATGTTGATCTCGGACATGGGTTTCCGCCGTTCGTCCATGGCGCGGAGATCAGGTCTTGTGAGACGCGCGGTAGAGGATGCTGGTCAACTCTTCGGCAAAGGTGTCGTAGCGCTTGACCAGGACATCGACCCGGGCGGAGAAACGGTTGTAGCCGACCATGGCGGGAATGGCGGCGACGAGACCCATCGCGGTGGCGATCAGGGCTTCTGAAATCCCCGGAGCCACCGACGCAAGCGTCGCCTGGCTCATGTTGGCGAGGCTGCGGAAGGAGTTCATGATGCCCCAGACGGTGCCCAGGAGACCGACGTAGACAGCGGTGGAGCCGACGGTCGCCAGGAACCCCAGGTGGCGTTCCAGGAATTCCTCTTCACGGACTCGGGCAACGCGCATCGCCCGTTCGACTCCCTGCATGATGGCATCCGGATCTACGCCCGGCTGCTCGGAGAGGCGGATGTATTCCCGGAAACCCGCCGCGAAGATCATCTCGCTGCCGTTCAGGTTGTCCGCGTCCTCCTGCAGTTCGCCGTACAACTCCCGGAGATCGACGCCGGACCAGAAATGGTCCTCGAACTCGTCCATCTGGCGGTGCGCCCGACCGAGAGCGAACCAGCGCTGGAAGATCATCATCCAGGAGATGACGGATGCCGCTGCCAGTAGCGCCATGACGATCTGGACGGGCAGGCTCGCGTTGACTATCAGGTCGAATATGGGGATTTGTTGTGGCATTTGGGCGGTGCTTCTTGCTGGTGCTTCTTACTGGTACTTTCTGCTCTTAATCTGGTGCGTCGGGCGCGTTCTCGCCGTCGTCGAATCCGAGGTCAAGCGGGCTTTGCTGCCCGTGCGCCGCGCTTCCCGATGGCCGGAGGCCAAAGTGGTGGTGGGCCTTCTCGGTGGCGATGCGGCCCCGGGGCGTGCGCATCAGGAAACCCTCCCGGATGAGATACGGTTCGAGCACATCCTCGATGGTATCTTTTTCTTCGCTGATCGCGACGGCGAGGGAGTCGAGTCCCACCGGCCCACCACCGAAGTGGCGGATCACGGTGTCCAGCAGCTTGCGGTCCAGTTGATCGAACCCTTCCTGGTCGACATCGAGTTGATCAAGCCATTTGCGCGCGGACTGCCTCGTGATCCTGCCGTCTCCGCGCACTTGCACGTAGTCACGCACGCGGCGCACAAGGCGGTTGGCGATTCGGGGCGTACCCCGCGACCGGCCGGCAATCTCCCGCGCGCCGTCCCTGTTCACGGAAACCTCCATCTTGGCCGCCGACGCTTCCACGATCATGGCCAGTTCGTCGACGGAGTAGAACTCCAGGCGCTGCACGATTCCGAACCGGTCGCGAAACGGCGATGTCAGGAGCCCCGCGCGGGTCGTGGCGCCCACCAGGGTGAACTGCGGCAAGCGGAACTTGATGGACTTGGCCGCGGGGCCCTCGCCTACGGGGATGTCGATTTCGGCGTCTTCCATGGCCGGATACAGACGCTCCTCCACGACTGGCGACAGGCGGTGAATCTCGTCCACGAACAGGACATCGCCAGGCTCGAGATTGGTGATCATTGCGGCCAGGCGTCCGGGAATCTCTATGACGGGTCCCGAAGTCGCCTTGATCGCGACGCCCAGTTCGTTCGCGATGATGTATGCGAGCGTGGTCTTGCCGAGCCCGGGCGGACCGCAGATCAGGGTATGGTCAAGCGATTCGCCACGATGCCGCGCCGCTTCGATGGCGATCCCTACCTGCTCCTTGACCTTCACCTGGCCGACATAGTCGGTAAGACTCGTCGGTCGCAAGGATCGCTCATGGGACGTATCGAGGGAGGTGGCCTCGCTCGACGTGATTCGGTCGCGTTCGATGCTCACGCTTCACCGCCCAATCGTCGAAGGGCGGCGCGGATCAGGTCTTCCGTCGACTCGACGTCCACATGCGCGCCGGCAACCACGTCGCGCACCTCTGCCGCGCGCCAACCCAACCCCACCAGCGCGCGGATGGCCTCCTCGACGGCATGGTCTTCCACGACCCCGCCGCTTTCGGCGGTGCCGATGGGCAAGGCGTCCAGGCGGTCCTTCAACTCCACGATGACGCGTTCCGCGGTTCTCTTGCCGACACCGGGAACCTTGGTCAGCAGGCCTGTTTCTCCATCTGCGATGCAGCGAGTGAGCGCCTGTGCCGGGAGCGTTCCCAACATCGCCATGGCGACCCGGGGCCCTATGCCGCTGACCTTGATCAGCAGGCGAAACAGGGACCGCTCCTCAAGGGCAGGAAACCCGAACAGCGTGATGGCGTCGTCGCGCACCGCCTGGTGGGTGAAGAGTTCCACCGAATCGGTTACGGCGAGTTTCTCCAGCGTGGATTGGGTAACGGTAACTTCGTATCCGACGCCACGGACGTCGATCAACAGCATGTCTTCTTCCGTCGCCACCACCTCGCCCGAGATCCGGCCGATCACCTGGCGTTCCTCGCATCGAGATGGCACAGCGCCACGGCGAGCGCGTCAGCCGCATCCGCCGACGGGCTGTCGCTCAAGCGAAGTGCAGTTGTCACCATGTACTGCACCTGGTCCTTGGTCGCGCCGCCCGTTCCGACCACGGCGAGCTTGACCTGCCTCGCGGGATATCCGGTGACGGCAATGTCGTGCGCGGCGGCAGCGGCGATGGTGACCCCCCGCGCCTGCCCGAGCTTGAGGGCCGAGGATGGATTCCTGGCGACGAAGACCTCCTCGACAGCGATCTCGTCGGGTGAGTATTCCCCTATCACGGTATCGATGCCGCGAAAGATGTCCACCAGCCTGTCACTGAAATCGGCGCCGGCATCGCTCCTGATGCAGCCGCTCGCGACATACCTGGCGCGGCCGCCTTCATCGTCTATCAGGCCGTAGCCCGTCACCCGCGATCCCGGATCGACGCCGAGGATCCGCATCAGCCGGCGGAACCTTCCAACGCGTCGACGGGAAAGGACGCGTTGCTGAACACATTCTGCACATCGTCGATATCTTCCAGCGCGTCGATGAGTCGCAGGACCTTCTGCGCTCCGTGGGCATCACAATCGCAATAGCTCGACGGCACCATGGTCACTTCGGCGTGGTCGGGAACGAATCCGGCCGCAGACAACGCATCGACGACACCGCCGAACGTCTCGGGGGGCGTCGTGATGGACATGGAGCCGTCCTCGTCGCTGTCCACGTCTTCGGCGCCGGCGTCCAGTGCGGCATCGAGCACGGCATCCTCGTCGGCGCCCGGAGCGAACGACGCGACGCCGAGTTTGTTGAACAGGTAGGCGACCGAACCGTTGGTGCCGAGATTGCCTCCATGCTTGCTGAACGCGTGTCTGACGGCGGCGACGGAACGGTTTCGGTTGTCGGTCATGACTTCGACGAGAATCGCGACACCGCCGGGCGCGTAGCCCTCGTAGACGATCTCCTCGACATCGGCACCTTCGCCGCCGCCGGCGCCTCGCTGTATCGCGCGGTCGATGGTGTCCTTCGGCACATTGGCAGCCAGCGCGGCGTCCGATGCCGCTCTCAGGCGCGGATTGTCGGCGATGGAGCCGCCACCGAGCCGGGCGGCGACGGTGATTTCGCGAATCAGCTTCGACCAGAGCCGGCCGCGCTTGGCATCCTGCGCAGCCTTTCGGTGCTTGATGTTGGCCCATTTCGAGTGGCCGGCCATCAGCTACCCCGCCCGCGTATCCGAAGGTGGAGGTCGCGCAACTGGTTCGGATCAACCGGCGCGGGGGCTGCGGTCAACGGACACGCAGCGCTTTGCGTCTTGGGGAAGGCGAGGACATCCCGAATCGCCTCGGTGCCAACCATCACCATCACCAGACGGTCGAGACCGAGCGCGATGCCGCCGTGCGGTGGACATCCGAATCTCAGGGCATCCAGCAAATGTCCGAACCTTTCGTCTTCGACATTCAACGCCGCGAATACCTGCCGTTGCATTGCGTGATCGTGAATACGAATAGAACCGCCGCCTACTTCGACGCCGTTCAGGACGACATCGTACGCCTTTGCGAATGCGTCGGCGGGATTATCGCGCATTTCAGCAATGGAACAGGCGGGCATGGTGAAGGGATGGTGCGCGGGCGTCAGCGCGCCGGCCTCGTTCTGTTCGAACATGGGCCATTCCGTCACCCAGAGCGGCGCCCACCGGTCTTCGACGATGTCGAGGTCCGTCCCCAGCTTCAGCCGAAACGCTGACATGGACAGGTTGACGACATCCGCGTGATCAGCGCCGAAGAATACGATGTCGCCGTTCTCGGCACCCACGCGCTGCAGCACCTTTTCGATTGTGCGGGCCTCGAGAAACTTGATGATCGGCGATTGCAATCCCTCGATGCCGGCGGCACGGTCGTTGACCTTGATGTAGGCGAGACCCTTCGCGCCGAGGGTGCCGACGAAAGCCGCGTAGTCGTCGAGAGCCCTGCGCGGCAGTACACCGGCGCCAGGTGCCCGGAGTGCTGCCACCCGGCCTTTGGGATCGGTTGCGGGTGCCCGGAACACGTTGAATCGCACATCCGACATCAGGTCGGCGACGTCCACCAGTTCCAGCGGGTTGCGCAGGTCGGGCTTGTCGCTGCCGAACCGGCGCATGGCTTCGCTCCAGGCAAGGACGGGAAAGTCGGGAAGGGTCACGTCCATGACCTCCGAGAAGAGCGACTTCAGCATGCCCTCGGTCAGCCGCATCACGTCCGACTCGTCGACGAACGCCGCTTCGATGTCGATCTGCGTGAACTCCGGCTGGCGGTCGGCGCGCAGGTCTTCGTCGCGGTAGCAGCGGGCGATCTGATAGTACCTGTCGAACCCGGACGCCATCAGGAGTTGCTTGAAGACCTGGGGCGACTGCGGCAAGGCGTAGAACCCGCCGGCGTGTATGCGGCTCGGGACCAGGTAGTCCCGCGCCCCCTCCGGTGTCGCCCGCGTCAGGGTAGGCGTCTCGATCTCGACATGGTCCTGGCCTTCCAGGTAACGGCGCACATGGCTTGCGGTCCGTGCCCGGAGCCGCAAACGCTCCTGCATGGCGGGACGACGCAGGTCCAGGTACCGATACTTGAGACGCACATCCTCGCCCGCTCTCGAGTACTCGTCGAGCTGAAAAGGCAGGGTTTCGGAGACATTGAGGACTTCGAGGGATGTACCCAGGACCTCGATTTCGCCGGTGGCGAGATCGGGATTCACCATGCCCTCGGGCCGCCTCCGCACGCGGCCCGTCGCACGCAGGACGAACTCGTTGCGCACCCGGTCGGCGACCGCGAAACTCTCCCTGGCGTCCGGGTCATAGACGACCTGCACCATGCCGGTGTGGTCGCGCAGGTCGATGAAGATGACCCCGCCGTGGTCGCGTCGCCGGTGGGCCCAGCCGGTAAGCTCGACATCTTCGCCGATGTTCGCCGCGGAAAGATCCGTGCAATGATGGGTGCGCATGGTCAGGTGCCGGTCAGGGTCTCGCGACGCCCGGCGCGGGCGTTTACGAATCGTTCGAGTTTCAAGACTTCGGTTCGGAAGCCTTCGCGCCGCTGGAGTCGCCGTTGGATGATGCGACCTTCGATGCGTCGCTGCCGTTCGCGTTGCCCGAGCCGGACGCGTCCTTCGTCGTGCTCTCTGCGTCGCCCGAAGCGTCCGGCTTGGCCCGTTCGCCGTGCAGGTTCTTCTTGTCGCCGGACTTGAAATCGGTCTCGTACCATCCACCGCCCTTCAGACGGAACGCGACGGCGGAGATCTTCTTTTTCAGTTGCGGCTCGCCGCATTCCGGGCAGTCGACCAGCGGTGGCTCGCTGATCTTCTGGATACTCTCGAATCCATGCCGGCAGGCCTTGCACTCGTATTCGTAGATCGGCACCTCAGAGATTCCCGCGCCACGGTTCAAACGGGAAATCATAGCAACGAGGAAGTTCGTCAACCACCGTCAGTTTATCGATTTATCGATCATATCGGCAGATGGTCCTTCACCCAGCCGTAGCTGCGCGTCCCGCCGTCGCGCCGGTACCACGAGTGGAAGTGCCGCGGGTTCCAGCCCTCGTGCCGCGTCCGGTACCGGTCCACCATCCGCATCACCTCGTCCACTGGCGCCGCGCGGTGCGACGCCCCCGACAGCCGCCGGTCGCGCAGGCCCTCGATCCCGTCCTCCTCGTAGCGCGCCGACCAGCGCCCGGAACGTCCGCGGGCACACCCCCAACAGTCTGCGCCGCCGCCTCCTGCGTCAATCGCCGCTCCGTCCACACCGAATACACGTCCTCGAACAACATCTTCCGCTTCTCCTCCAACAGACTCGCCCTGCCCATTCACCCCCGCTCCCGCAATCGAACACGGCTTCCTTGCAAACCGGACACTTCATCTGTCCCAGAAGCGGACACCTTATTTGTTCTCAACAGGGTGCCACCGATTGCTGCCACCGATTGCTTGACTGGCCCGAGGCGCAGCCGTAGGGTGTGGTCGAGTGCGCGAACGGGCTCGCGCGGGGCATGTCTCGGCAGCAAGTCGAGCGGCGGGCGGGCTAGCGCCAAACGCCGGCACTCGGTCTCAATGGAGGAGGCATCAGACGATAGGGACAGCAGATGAGTAGGTTGCCCCACCCAATTCCATATCAGGGTAGCAAGCGAAAGCTTGCTTCGTTGATCGGCAAATACTTGCCCCGTGAGATTGACAGCTTTTTTGAGCCTTTCGCCGGATCTGCCGCCATGAGCATCTACGCGGCGTTTCACAAGCGTGCTGGTAGTTTCGTGATAGCGGATAGCCTAGAGCCAATGGTGAGTCTGCTACAGTCGATCGTGGAGCAGCCCGACCTCACGGCGGCGCGCTATCGTCGCCTGTGGGACGGTCAAATGGAGGGTGGACCGGGCTATTTCAACGAAGTGCGCGACCGGTACAACAACGGGCGCGATCCTATTGACCTCTTGTACCTGATTTGTCGTTGCGTCAAGAACGCCGTCCGATTCAACAGCGAGGGGCGATTCACGCAGTCGGTTGACAAGCGGCGCCTTGGGATGCGTCCGAACAAGATGAGAGTCGCAGTGCAAGGCGTGTCGTCGATCTTGGGCGGGATGGTTCAGTTCCGTGTTGGCGACTGGCGGGAGACTTTGGCGGACGCGGGCCCGAGCGACTTTGTGTACATGGATCCGCCCTATCTGGGGACGTCAATTGGCCGGGACAAGCGCTACCATCAACAACTCATGCTGGAAGAACTCGTATGCGGACTAAAGGACCTTCGGGCGCGCAGCGTTCCCTTTGCACTGTCTTACGACGGCATGACTGGTGGGCGCGAGTACGGCCCGCCTCTTCCCGACGAACTCGGACTGACGCGGCTGCTGCTTCACGCGGGGACGTCAACGCAGTCGACGTTGTCGGGGCGGTATGAGCAGACGATAGAGAGCCTCTACGTCACACCTGGTCTGGCCGAGCCGATCAACGGCATCGTTCGGGAAAACGGAGAACAGCTTAGGCTAGTCGTTTAGCGAGCTGCTTGAGTAGAGCGGCAACGGTGGTGTCTTCACCCTCCGCCCGTGCGTGCAGTTTTTCGAACACGTCAACTTCGTCGCCGCGCCATTCAATGTGAACGCGTCTCACTCGCTCGCCGGCAACGTGAGTGTACTGGTGCGGGAACGCCCAAAAGCATGATCGACAGACTCGATCATCGTGGTGCTGTTGCCAGTTCGGGCACTGTTCGCACGACCAAGATTTCGCGCGCTGGCTCGAGGCGTCAAGCAGCATGTATTCCTCAACCTTGGTTTCGTCGTGGGCGGTGTCGCCAGCCACCTCGTAAGGCACACGATGATCGATCTGTAGGTAGCGAGAGTCGATCTTCTCTCCGGTGATGGCGTCGCGCGAGTCATAGTACGCGATCAGGCGGTCTCGGAAGGCCTTTGAGAACGCCTTCCGCCCACCGATGCGGCCGCGTTTGATTTCACTTGGGTCGCCAAATCGATACGCGCCGATCTGCCGGCCGGTGAGCGGGCTTGGGACCGGGAAGGTCACGAGGGGGATTCCCTCCTCGCGGACATCGCGGGCTGCGCGCGGTGGGTGGTCGTAACCGTACACGTCCCGCAGCTCCTCCGTCGTGACCTGACCGTGCTCAAGAATGTGATCGATGACCGTTCGTGCGCGCTTGGCGGTGACCTGCTCGCAAGCTCCAGAATGCGTGGATCGATTTCGTTCGGCATGGGGCCAAACTGCCACATCTATGCGGGATGGTCGAGGGGGAGGCGAGTTTGGCCGACGGCAGGATGGTGGAGTTTCCGACGACTTCAACCAGCCATTCCGCACATCGTGCGCCGACGGACGGTTGCTGACGCCAGTCGTCCAGGGAATGCGAGTCAAGGGGACGTTCTTGCCCATGTTCGCCGATGAGGTGCCGAAGATAGTGCTAATGGATGGGGGGGACTCGGTCAGGTCGGATCGGCGGTCGGCGCGGCGGAGACCCAAGATGAAGCTCGCGGGCGGTGGAGTACGGGTCGAGATCTCCGATGGAGTGACGGCAATCCGGCGGGGACCGACTACTGTCCAACGCGAAGCGAGGGTGAAGCGAAGGTCCGACTCCGACGCGAAGCAGGGGTGAACCGGGTGTTCGAAGCATCATTCGGGGATTTGGGAGGGACATCGACTTGCTATGCTTTATTCCATGCGTGCCAGCCGGACACTGATACCCACCCTGAAGGAAACGCCCGCGGAAGCGGAGGTGGCGAGCCATGTGCTGCTGCTTCGGGCGGGTTTCATCCGCCGGGTCGCCGGAGGACTGTATACCTGGCTGCCACTCGGCTTGCGCGTAATGCGAAAGATCGAGGTGATCGTGAGGGAAGAGCTGGAACGTTCCGGCGCCCAGGAAATACAGATGCCTGTGGTCCAGCCGGCTGAACTGTGGCGCGAGAGCGGCCGCTGGGATGTGATGGGTGCCGACCTGTTGCGCATGCGGGATCGCCACGAACGCGATTACGCGATGGGCCCGACCCACGAGGAGGTTGTCACCGACCTGATTCGCCGGACGGTGCACAGCTACAAGGATATTCCCCTCAACGTGTACCAGATCCAGACCAAGTTCCGGGACGAGATCCGGCCCCGTTTCGGCCTGTTGCGCGCGCGCGAATTCCTGATGAAGGATGCCTATTCCTTCCACCTTGGCGAAGAGTCCCTGGAACGTACCTACCGCGACATGTACGACGCCTACACGGCGATCCTCACGCGCATTGGCGTTGACTTTCGCGTTGTCGAAGCGGATTCCGGAATGATCGGCGATGGCGAATCGCACGAGTTCCAGGTGATCGCCGAGTCCGGTGAGGACCTCATGGCGTATTGTCCGGACAGCGGGTACGCGGCGAATGTGGAGAAGGCGGAAGCGCTTGCGCCGGAGCCGTCGGACGAACGGTCGGTGCCGATCGAGAAGGTCGAGACGCCGGGCGTCAGGACCATAGCCGATGTCGCCGCCCTCCTGGGTATCGAAGCCTCCCGTTGTGTAAAGACGCTGATCGTGCGCGGGGACCGGGAGCCGTTCGTCGCGCTGGTTCTTCGCGGCGACCATGAACTGAACGAGACCAAGGCGGCGAGACTCGACGCCGTGGCAGCGCCGGTGACGTTCGCTGGCGACGAGGAGGTCGGGGCGGCGACCGGTTGTTCGGTGGGGTCCATCGGACCGGTCGGACTGGATTTGCCGGTGTACGCGGATCGAGCCGCAGCCGCAGCGGTCAACTGCGTATGCGGCGCTAACGAGGAAGAATTCCACCTGACGGGGGTTAACTGGTCGCGCGACTTCCCGGACGCCCGGGTCGTGGATATCCGCAACGTCGTCGAGGGCGATCCATCGCCGGACGGCGGCGGCAAGCTTGCGTTCTCCCGGGGTATCGAGGTCGGCCACATCTTCAAGCTCGGCGACAAGTACAGTGTGCCGATGCGACTCGCCCTGCAGGACGGAGGCGGTACCGAGGCGCCGTTGATCATGGGTTGCTATGGTCTCGGCGTATCGAGGCTTGTAGCTGCCGTGGCAGAGCAATGCCATGACGACGACGGCATCATCTGGCCGGCGCCGATCGCTCCCTTCGACGCCCACATCCTGGCGCTCGACTACGCTCAGCCCGACGTGGCGGCGGTGGTCGAGTCGTTGTACGGGGAATGTCTCGATGCGGGCATCGATGTACTGCTCGACGATCGTGACGAACGCCCCGGCGTGAAGTTCGCCGAGTCCGACCTGCTGGGGATTCCGCACCGCATCACGGTGGGTGTGCGCAATCTCGCAAAGGGTCTCGTCGAGTACGGGCGTCGGGGGGAAGCCGCACGCGAACTGTTGGCACCGGCGGAAGTGGTTGATCGAATCAGGTCCGATTGATTCGTCAGGCGCGGGTTCGAATCCGTGCCGATTCCGGCGCCGCGTGCAGCAGGCTTTCCCGCGTCTGCGGCCCTATGAGGATCTCATGGACCTTGAGGTCGGGACCGATGATCACGGTGGTGGGAAGCACGTCGGGCAAGTCGTAGCCGAAGCGTTTGAACGGGTCCGCGACGAGGACGGGGAACTCGATCCCCATCTCCCCGATCAATGCTGCGAGCGACTCGCCTGAGATTCCGTCATAGTTCACCCCGAGTATCGAGAGGCCGGTTGCCTCCCGCTCGTGGTGCAACGTATTCAGTTCAGGTATTTCCTGTCGGCAGGGGACGCACCATTCGGCCCAATAGTTGATGGCCACGTACTGCCCACGGGACCAGGCGGCGGTGCTGCCGTCCGCGAGTCGGAGCGAATCGTCCGAGCAGGCCGCCAGACCTAGGCCCAGGACGGCGATACAACCGAGGTGTCTCGTCCGGAAGTGCAATTTCAGCAGTTGCGGACGCTTTTCGTGCTAGTGCCGCAGCGCGCGTACGGGCGCCTTGCCGGGACCGGGGGAGTCACTGGCGGGGGAAGAAGCGGTGGTCCTGCCGTCATGGTCAACGCGTGGTTGGCGTGCCGCAGCGATGGGCGGGGCGTGCTCCAGAATGGTCGGTGGCGGTTTCAGGCGCAGCAGCTTTCGATAGGTGTCCGACCCTGTTGGGATTCGCCGGTGCCTCGCGTAGAAGTCGACCGCTCGCCGCCACGCCTCGTCGAGGCCATGCAGCCTGATGGAGACAGTCGTATTCACGACGTTGCCACTCAGTAGCGACGTGATGCCCACCTGGAACAACGGCGTTCTCCTGCCGTTTCTTCCGTTCTTCCAGCGGAACAGGATGCCGCGGACGTGACCGTCGGAATCCACATGCACTTCGCGCATCGCCCGTTCCCGCGCAGCGCGCTGTGTCACTGCCAGCTCCGCATCCCGATCTTCGGCCTGCCGCCGCACCTCCGCGCGGGCGGCCCCGTGCATGAGACGGCCCCCTATCTTCAGGGAGAAGTACTCCTGGTATGTCTCGTTGTCGATCTGGCGGCGAACGCGGTAGCCGTGGAAGCGACGCAAGTTCAGGAGTTCAACGCTCATCGCGACTGCTCCTTGCCGTTCGGCAAGCGACCCGGGACTCGCCAGGAGCAGCCAGGCCGGAGGGGTGATCGATCAGGCGGTGGATACGACATGCTTTTCCTGCAACGCGCGGGCTTCGCCGTCACTGAAACCGGCGTCCCGCAGCACTGCGAGGGTGTCTTCGCCGGGCATCCGCGGGCCGTGCGAGATTTCCGCGTCCGTTCGGCTGAAACGCGGCGCGGGTGCGGGCTGCACGACACCGTCGACATCGACGAATGTTGCGCGGTCCCTGTTGTGTGGATGTTCCGGTGCTTCGAATATCGAAAGAACTGGAGCGAAACAGACATCCGTGCCTTCCATGACTTCGCACCACTCGTCCCGGGTCCTGGTCTTGAAGACGGCGCCGAGCTCCTCCTTCAGGCCTTCCCATCCGCGGGCATCCATCTGTCTGGCGAATCGGTCCGGATCGACGTCTGACTTTTCCACCAGCAGCGAATAGAACTGTGGCTCGATGGCACCCACTGAGACGTGCTTCCCGTCCCGTGTTTCGTAGGTGCCGTAGAAGTGCGCGCCGCCGTCAAGCAGGTTGGTGCCGCGGCGGTCGGTGAAATGCTTCCCCATGGAAAAGAACGCCGCCATCAGCGCCGCCGACCCGTCGACCATCGCCGCATCGATCACCTGGCCCTTGCCGGAGCGGCTCGCCTCCAATATCCCGCAGACAAGGCCGAACGCCAGCAGCATGCCGCCTCCGCCGAAGTCTCCGATGAGGTTGAGGGGCGGCACTGGGCTGCCGCCTTTCTCGCCGATGGCATGCAGGACACCGGCCAGGCCGATGTAGTTGATGTCGTGGCCGGCGGCCAAGGCAAGCGGTCCGTCCTGGCCCCAGCCGGTCATGCGCCCGTAGACAAGCCGTTCGTTGCGCGCCATGCACTCGTTCGGTCCCAGCCCCAGCCGTTCCGTAACGCCGGGTCGAAATCCCTCGAACAGCGCGTCAGCCGATTCGCAGAGCCTGAGAACGATATCGACACCTTCCGGCGTCTTGAGATCGATGATGATCGAACGGCGGTTGCGCGCGAGGACATCGCGGGGACGTGAACGCTGCGCCGGATCAGGACGGTCGATGCGAATGACCTCCGCCCCCATGTCGGAGAGCATCATGCCGCAGAACGGACCGGGCCCGATACCCGCCAACTCGATGACGCGAAACCCCGTCAGCGGTCCCACTGCCGTGTCCTCCTCTGGCCGTCCCCGCGGCCATGTCTTCTGGCCGTCCCCGCGGCCATGTCTTCTGGCCGTCCCCGCGGCCATTCCCGGAGTTTATGGGCTCCGGTCGATTAACGCACGTCCGCGCCGTTCACCCGTTGGATTTCTGCAAATTCCCGGTACAGGCCGTTTTCGCGCAGGAGTGAATCGTGGCTGCCTTCCGCGATGACCCGGCCCTCATCGAGGACGACGATGCGGTCCGCGACGGCGGCGGTGGAGAGCCGGTGGGCGACGATAAGGACCGTGCATCGGCCCTTGATCGAGGCCAGGGTGCGGCAGATCGTCTCCTCGCTTTGGGCATCCAGGGCGCTGGTCGGTTCGTCCATCAGCAGGATTCGCGGAGATGTGAGGAGGGCACGGGCTATCGCGAGGCGTTGCCGCTGACCGCCGGAGAGCCCCTGACCGTCTTCCCCAACGCACGTATGCAAGTCATTTTCCAGCCCTTCCACGAACTCCAGGGCGTTCGCCTGCTCAAGCGCGCTCCTGATTTCTTCTTCTTTCGCATCCGGTGCGCCGTAGAGCACATTCACCATGATCGGGCCGGCGAAGACAACGGGATTCTGCGGTACGAAGCCCACCTGTCCCCTCAACACCGCGGCCGAGAGCCTGCGCGCATCGACCCCACTCACCGAGACCACGCCTTCCGTTGGATCGTAGAAACGTTGTACCAGGTCGAGAATCGAGCTCTTTCCGGAGCCTGAGGGTCCCACCAGCGCCACCATCTCTCCCGGCGCCACGCGGAGGTCGACACCGTTCAGGGCGACCTCACCGCTCCTCGCCGGATACCGGAGATAGACGTTGTCGAACCTGATGGCGCCAAGTTCGGTTGGGGTTTCGGGACACTCCGGTTCGGCCAGCAACGAGTTTACCGTCAACAGCTCCAGCAGCCTTTCCGCCGCACCGGCAGCGCGTTGCACATCGGCCCAGACTTCGCTGATCGCAGTAGCCGAACCGGCCACGACAAGCGCGTAGAAGATGAACGCGATCAACTCGCCAGCCGTCGTCCGGCCGGCAAGCACATCGGTTCCTCCGACCCAGAGCATGGCGGCGATGGCCGCGGGCGTCAGTACCATTACGGACGCAATCAGCACAGCGCGTTGTCGAATTCGCTGCACGGCGACATCGAAAGCGTCGGTCACGCGTCCTGCGAAGGCCTCGATATCGCGTGCCTCGTGAGTAAACGCCTGCACCACCTTGATGTGGCGCAGCGACTCGCCGGCATAGCTGCCGACATCGGCGATCGCCGTCTGACTGGTGCGCGAAAGTCGCCGAACCCGGCGGCCGAACAGAACGATAGGAGAGATGACGACTGGAGCGCTTGCCAGGACGACCGTGGAGAGTTTCGGATTCGTCACGAACAGCATCACTATGCCACCGACAAGTATCAGCGAGTTACGCAGGGCAATCGAAGCGGACGTGCCGAGTACCGTTTGCAACAGTGTCGTATCGGTGGTGATGCGGGACATGATTTCGGTGGGCCGGTTGGTCTCGAAGAAACCAGGATGCAAGCGGATCAGGTTTGCGTAGACCGCTTTCCGGATGTCCGCGCTGACCCGTTCGCCTACCCACGACACGAAGTAGTAACGCGCATAGGTCCCCGCCGCGAGCAGCACGACCAGGGCGGCGAAGACGCCGATGCTGACGAGGAGCACGTCCTGGGTACGCGTCGTCAGTACATCGTCGATCAGGAGCCTGAGCCCCTGGCCAACCGAAAGCGTCACCGTGGCCGTCGCAACCAGGGCGGTTGCCGCCACGATCAGTTGCGGCCCGTAGGGTCGCAGGAACGACAGCATCTGCTTCAGGCTGGCGATGTTGCGGCTGCTCTGGCGTTCGGGCATCTCTTCCATGGACGGGATTCTACTCGTTGTATTCTCGCGGGACGCGCGAGGCGCCGCGCCTTCAAGAATATGAAACCGACACTTGCGTTCTGGATCTGGTCGCCCCGGCTCGCAGACGCCGGAGGACGAGCACCCGCAGTGCCGTGAGACCTCGCTCATGGTCGTCTTGCAGGGGGGATGGGCGCATGGGCGTGCCCGCGTGGACCACTCGCCTCTCCTTGTAAACCGGACACTTCATCTGTCCAGAAGCGGACACTTTACTTGTTCTCAACAGGGCCAAGACTGGCGATTGACACCTTGAGTCGGCGCGTCCATCATGGCTCGCGAAACGAAACGAAAACTGACCGGAAGGCTTCCACGGCAAAGCGCCAGAGCTCATGAGAACGGCACCCGCCGATATCGCTTCCCTCGCCGGGGCGGGGCAGATCGGCTATCCCGTCCGAGTAAACCAGAGAGTCTGCCGCTCTCCCCCACGCTTGGGCGATGCCCCGTCTCGGCAGCTTGCGCCATGAAAAGACCTTGGCCGGGAAAACCCCCGTACGACCATTTCGGGATGATCGTCTCGATTCTCCTGGGCTTGTGGGCGCTATGGGTCGTTGTCGCGTATCTCGCGCCCTGACCGCGATGGAGCGACAATGAGAAGACCCCTGCGCTTTCCCGCCGACGAACTGCCGCCCGTCGAAGTGAAGATCTGGCGCACCGCCGTCGCGGTCGCCCTCGGCGTCGTCATGGCGAGCGCGATTGTCGCGGTCGCGGCGCTCTTGTTACTGAGACTCGGGGTCTTCGGATGAGTGAGCAGGAAAGGCTCAAGGAAGCCGAAGACGAGATAGGTTTCGTTCCACTTCCACGGGTCCGTCGAACGAGTCGTCCCTCTCGCTCCGCGCCTCGCGCAGCCGGTGGAGCATAGACCACGCGGTAGGCTGGGATACGCCGATGTCGGCAGCGAGCTTGACGCTGGCCATACCCTTGGTTTCCGTGGCTCCGTGGCGGTCGGTATTGCGGTGCGCCAGACCCTGTGACACGATTCGGACCAATGCCCCGGGTATCCGCAGCCAGCATGGATTTCAACGGGAAGTCGGCCGTCGTGACGGGCGGCGGCAACGGTATCGGCAGGGCGCTCTGCCTGGCGCTTGCGGGGGAGGGCGTGAACGTCGCGGTCGCCGACATCGATGCGGCGGCGGCGGATGCGGTGGCGGACGAGGCCAGGCGTGCCGGCGTTGAAGCCATGGGCGTTGCCGCGGACGTCACGGACGAGTCAAGCGTGGACGTGCTGGCCGATGCGGCGTGGGACGCGTTTGGAGGCGTTGACATCCTCGTCAACAACGCGGGCATCATGCCTGCCGTGGCGCCGCTCGCGGCGACCGGCGCCGCCGACTTCGACTGGGTGTTCGCGGTGAACGTGCGCGGCGCCATGAACGGCATCCGCGCCTTCGTGCCGCGGTTCATCGCGTCCGGGCGCGACAGCCGCGTGGTCAACACAGCGTCCGAACATGCCCTTGGCGTGCCGCACATCGGCGGTGGACTGTACACGGCCTCCAAGCACGCCCTGCTCGGGCTGTCCGACGTGCTGCGCCGGGAGGTGCCGGCGCACGTCAGGGTGAGTGTGCTCTGTCCGGGGATCGTCGCCTCGACCTTGTGGCGCGCGTCGGAGCGTCGGCAGGACGCCTACGGCGGCCCGGCGCCGGCGTCCGGGGCGGCCGGTGCCTTCATGGAGCAAGTCGGCATGCCCGCCGGGGAAGTTGCGGCGCGCGCCGTCGAGGGCATCCGGACGGGCGAGTTCTACATCGTGACCCATTCCCACGCGGTCGACATCGCGCAGGCGCGGTGGATGGAACTCGAGACGGCCTTCGCGACCCAGGCGCCGCGCCGGGAGGGCGATGCGAAGTACGACCTCGAACCCGTGATGCGCCAACTCGTCGGACAACCGGCCCCGCAGCGGGGAGTCGGATCGTGATTACGCTGTATCAGTTCGCCACATCCCCTTTTGCGGAGAAGGTGCGGCGCGCGCTGAACTACAAGGGGCTGGATTTCGAGGTCCACGAGGTCGCTCGCCCGCGGGTCGCCGAGGGCGACTACAAGCACGTCAGCCCGACGGGCAAGTTCCCGGCGATCCGGGACGGCGACGCGGTGGTCTGGGACTCGACCGACATCGTCTACCATCTCGAGGCGACCCACGGCGGCCCGTCGCTGATTCCGTCGAATGCCCGCGATGCGGCCCTCGCCCACGCCATCGAGGAGTGGGCCGACGAGAGCCTCTACTTCTACGAGATGACCATGCGCCT
>JAPOYI010000149.1 GCA_026706665.1 Gammaproteobacteria bacterium
TCCTTCGCTTTTCCCGACAAACGGTGTGTGCGGCAAAGGATATCACATCCAGCCTGCTTTGTGTTAACACACCCTAGAAAACCCGGATCAATGGAGACTGCGGCATGAAAGCGGTAATGGTCATGTACGACTCGCTCAACCGACACATGCTGCCGAACTACGGCTGCGACTGGACGCTGGCTCCCAACTTCATGCGCCTCGGTGAGCGCGCGGTCACCTTCGACAACCACTACGTCGGTTCCATGCCATGCATGCCGGCGCGGCGGGAACTGCACACGGGGCGGCACAACTTCCTGCACCGTTCCTGGGGCCCGCACGAGCCTTTCGACGACTCCACGTTCACCATCCTGAAGCAGAACGGCGTCTACACCCACCTGGTCTCGGACCACTATCACTACTGGGAGGACGGCGGCGCCACGTATCACCACCGCTATTCGAGCTGGGAGAACGTGCGCGGCCAGGAGGGCGACGCCTGGAAAGGCGAAGTCGCCGACCCGGAGATTCCCGAACACCTGGGACGCGTCACCCGTCAGGATCTGGTGAACCGCAAGTACATGCAGGAGGAAAGGCTCACGCCCCAAGCGCAGACCTTCGCTGCCGGCCTCGAATTCCTTGAGACCAACCACGAACAGGACAACTGGTACCTGCAGATCGAGACTTTCGATCCGCACGAGCCGTTCTTCACGCTGAAACAATGGAAGGACCGCTACAACTTTTTTCGGGCTGAGGGCTCCGAATGGGACGGCCCGCATTTCGATTGGCCGGAGTACGCGCGCGTAACCGAGGATCCCGATGCCGTGGAGTACCTGCGATACCAGTACGCGGCGTTACTGACACAATGCGATCACTACCTGGGGACGGTGATTGACTTCATGGACGCCCACGACATGTGGCGCGACACGATGCTTCTCGTGGTCACCGATCACGGCTTCCTGCTCGGCGAACACGACTGGTGGGGCAAGTTGCGCATGCCCTGGTACAACGAGACTGCGCACATTCCGTTTTTCGTGTGGGATCCGCGCAGCGGCGTCGCCGGCACCAGGCGGCGCAGCCTGACCACCACCATCGATATCGGTCCGACCCTGCTCGATTACTTCGAGCTGGAACGACCCCAGGACATGGACGGCACTCCACTGCGCGCCACCATCGAGGAAGACGCCCGCATCCGCGACGCGACGATCTATGGAATGTTCGGGGGGCACGTCAACATCACCGACGGGCGTCACGTCTACATGCGTGGTCCGGTGGAGGACAATTCGCCGCTCTACCAGTACACGCTGATGCCGAGCCACCTGCGCCGGCCGTTCTCGATCCGGGAGCTCGCCGACATGCAATGGCACCCGCCGCTCGGATTCACCAAGGGCTGCCCCGTAATGCGCATTCCGTCCGCCCCCGTGGGTCGTGCCCCCGAAATGTTCAGGACACAGCTCTTCGACCTGGCCACCGATCCCGGCCAGCTCAACCCCATCGAAAACGATGCTGTGGAGGGCAGAATGGTCGGGTTGCTCGAAGAAGCTCTATTGGCGAATCAGGCGCCGGCGGAGCAGTACGAACGCCTCGGCCTCAGTTCTTCCTGACGGCACGAACTACCAAGAGGGAACTCTCTTCCTCCGAATTGGCCAAAATCCATGCGTGATACGCTGGGGAGCGAGGTGCCATGAGACGGCTTTCGACTCTCTTCATCTCCATGTTCCTAGCTTACTTCAGCCAATCAGCCATGGCCGGTGGCTGGGGAGCGGTATTCGCAATCGAGCTTCGCGGCGATGGCCTGGAACAGCCCATTGAGATCACCGATCCATCCGCCTTCGAACGATTGCGTCCCTCGGCGGACCCCAGCACCGACATCGCCATACAACGCCCCTGGATCGAGCATCGCGGCGATGGCCTGGAACAGCCCATTGAGATCACCGATCCATCGATCCTCGAACGATTGAGTTTCTGGGTGGGCCCCGGCACCAACATGACTGACTTCATGCGCCCGGACGGAACGGAGAAGAGTATCGTGGACTGGGACGCCAGCGTTGTCTGCGATGAACCTGCCGACCTGCAACGCATCGAGGTGAAGTTTCGGATGGGATGGACACCAGAGTCCAGGCACGCCTTCTTCGTGTTGTACGGAATGGAGCCCGAGGGGTCTGCCGGCTACATCTACTATCCGCATGCAAACTACATCCTCACGCATTTCAGCGAGGGGACTTGGCGTCATGCATCGGACCGATGGAACAAGATCATCGGTTCCATCATCGAGAAACACACCATCGCCGGTGCAGAAGGCGAATTCTCGTGCCGGGTGCAGGGAGCAGATCCCGATACGGAGTCATGCTGGCCAGAGAGACCCTCGAGCCCTCCATCTACGCTCACCGCACAGCGTCCCTAAACGGCAGGCGTGAGCCTGGCCGATGAGAAGCCTTGTCAGTCACCAGCTCGGATTAGATTCAAGGAGTTGCGAGCGGCATTTTCCAAGGGTCCCGGGAGATTCTCCGTGATCCACTGGAGAGTGCGGAAAGCGCGACGCTCGCGGAACTGCCCAAGCTGCCAGATGATTACCTCGGCCAGGGAGTCGCCGATCGGATACCAACCTCGAGCAGTGTGCTCGAACAATCCATCCAGTAGCCAAAGGAGGTGTAGACGGATCTCCTCCGTATCGGGCGACTGGATCCAGGCCTCCCGGTCGTTGTCGCCCTTCATGAGATTGCGGGTGATCGGGCCGATGGGCACTGGATCTCGGTCAGGCCGCCGAAGCGGGTGGTTGGCGCAATAGGTCCAGGCCGCACTATCGATTGTCACGGCCCTGATGGTGCAATAGTCGGGTTCCCGATCACTCCGATGCTTCTGCCAATCGCGTTCCCCTCGGTTCTTGCGATTGAACCAGCAGGTCATGCAGCAATCCGATCCGCCGTTGGGCATGCCTAACTCCGAACTTTGACCAAGGTTCAGTACATGATTGTGCCACGCAAGCCCGATGTGCCGACGCAGGGGCCGCTCTCCGTCAATAGCGCGGCCTGTTACACAGTATGCTCCCGGTCCCACTTCATTGAATGGACAGGGTTCGTGCCACGAGTTCTGCATCTGGTAAGCTGGAACATCGCTCTTCGTCGGGCTGCACTGCAGATGGTGCGGCGTTCAAACTACGATGTGGCTCTACTCCAGGAGGCGCCTGTTCCGAACAGTTCCTGGGAGCGGAAATTCTATTCACGTAGCGCCAAGGTTGCGCAGCTTTCCAGTCGGGTAGAGCTTGTCCGGTTGCGGAGCATCCCACAGGGCACAACCCCGAAGTCAGACGAATTTGTCGTGAGCGCGCCTGGGACGATTGCCGCTGCGCACGTCTTGCCTAGCGAAGGTTTGTCGTTCGTTGCCGTATCGCTCTACGCCCGTTGGGAGAAACCGCATCCGTGCACTACCACAAGTTGGTCGGTGGGCTACGCGGACGCGATGGCTCATCGTGCCATTTCGGACCTTAGCGCCTTCATTGGCCACATTGACCCATCGCGTCATCGAATCTTGTTGGCAGGTGACTTCAACTTGATCCACGGGGCGACTGACTTGAACACCCTTGCACTCCCGGCAAGGGACAGCAGCGTCTTTGATCGCCTCGCAGCGCTGGGCTTCGAGTTCATCGGACCCCAGTACCCCAATGGAAGACGAGCCGATCCTCCTCCACCAGGATTGCCCGCAGATACCCGCAACGTTCCGACGTAACCATTCGGTGATCGGCGGGAAATTGCCGCCGTCCGCGAGGCGCCAGCGGCGGTGACTTCCCGGGATCACCCAAAGCCCGTTCTCCGGCGTGCAATGGGACCAGGATACGGACAGGTTGACGCCGTGCGTCTTGCCCGACCCGTCAGGCTGCTCCAGGGGCGTTCCGTCTTCGGCCCAATGCGTCCGGCCGTCCTGATGCCAGCGCGTGGGGAAGCCCTCGTAGGCCGCCTTGTGGAAAACACTCTCGGAGAACGGCACGAAGTCCGGCCCGTTCACGCTCGCGATCATCTTGAGGATGTCGGGATGGCCGTATGCCCTCAGCGCGGAGTCCATGATCATCAGCGGGTGAGACAGCATGCGAACGATGCCGGGTGCGCCTTCCGCTTCCGAATCCTCATCCGCATTGGATGACCATGGCGGCTCCACCGAGTAGTGCCTGGAGAACCTGCTGGGCCGGCCATGCCTGTCCGCCTCGCCGTCGTTGACGAGCGGCGCGTTGTCCAGCACCCGGTCGAACTCGCGCTCGAGTTCGCGGCATTCCTCTGGCGAGAGGACACCGGTAAAGACATAGAAACCGGTGCGGCGATAGGCGTCGAGGATGTCCTGTGTCAGGATCCCGTCTTCGTCGAAACGCAAGGGGCCCCGATTGCCGAGCCAGGCGGCCCGCTTGAGGCCTTCCCTGCGGTAGGCTTGCCAGGCGGTCTCGCCGTTTTCGGGCACTCGCTCCTCTTTTTTCTTCGCGCTACTGACGCCTCACATTGACGCGGCGGCGGGCGTTGCTTCTACATGCTGACGAAACCGCGGCATGACTTCGTTGGCAAGCAGCGTCATGGACCGCCGCCACAACTCGACGTTGTCCCAATCGTGGCCGACCATCAAGAGCGTTCCGAAGTCACCCCATTGCGAATGGAGATCGACGAGTTCGTCGAGGACCCTTGACGGGGATCCCCAGGTCACCATCGAACGGGCCACCACTTCTTCCGTGGCTTCTTCATCAGCCATGTCGACATCCGGCTTCAGCATCTCCATCGAGCCCCGGTTCAGGTACATGCGCCTGAAGTAGCGGAAATAGAAATGCAGCCCGCAGTCCGGATTCGAGAGATGCTCGTCGGCTTCGGAATCGCTGTCCGTCACGAGAATCGACCGCGCGATGCGCCAGTTCGCCGGGTCCGGCCGTTGGCCGATGCTCTCGACGCCTTCGGCGTACGCTTCCCAGTGGCTGCGGATGTAACGGGCCTGGATGAAGTTGGCGGAGACGGGGTGCCAGCCCCGCGTCCCGGCCATCTTCGCGCTGGGCGAGTATGGCGTGATGATGGACAGGCAGATCTGCGGATGCGGATGCTGGTAGGGCTTCAGCATCTCGCCGATGCCGAGACCGTCGAAGCGAAAGTCGGTGATGTTGACGTTCCAGTATTTGCCCGGGATCGAGTAAGGCGCGTCCTGCGCCCAGATCTGCTGCATGGCCTCGATGGACTCCAGCATCATCTCGGAGCGCGTGTCCTTGTCGCCGATTCCCAACAGCTCGAAGTCGCTGCCGAGACCGCCCGGGCCGATGCCGAGCAGGTAGCGCCCGCGCGAAAGATGATCGAACTGCGCCACCTGGGCCGCGACCATGGCGGGATGCGACTGCGGCAGGTTCAGCACGCCGGTCGCAAAATTGATCTGCCGGGTCAGATGCACGAGGCTCGAGAAGAACGCCAAGGGCGACGCGATCGGTTCCGCGATCGAGGAAAAATGCTCGCCGAACCATGCCTCGGAGAAACCCAGCCGGTCGGCCAGCAGCACCGCCTGACGGTCTTCATCGAGCGTGTCCGCGAGCAGACGGTCCGGCGGATGGAGTGGCATGGCGAACATTCCAAGTTGCATGGGTCTACCTCGATAGATGGGCCGACAGGCAAGTTCTGGCGGACGGTCGAGCCTAACCCGCGATCCGTCTGTTCTCAACGTGGACGGTCGCGGTCAGTCGCGGTCGCCGGGCGCAAGATGCCGGGCGAGCACATTGCTCATGCTCTGGGCCGCACGATGTACGACCGCCCTCCAGGAAGACGTGAACCCGCGATACCTGGCCTTCCCTCGCGCCCCAGCCGACAAGCAGCTTCACGCAGGCAGACCACCCGACCTTGACCTTGAGCCGTCGCGCCGCAATGCTTTGGAACTTTCCTACGTGTCGTTGCGCGATTGTCCATGGCTCGAAGAAAAGACGGGGGAGGCAAGCTCCGGATCGGAGACCACTGGTCTGCGATCAGCATCATCGCGCAATCTCAGGACAACCCGCTGAAAGCAGTGGCGGAGTTCGTCGAGAACAGCATCGACGCGGGCGCGAAGAGCATCCGGATCGTCCGGGGGCGCGAAAGAGGCGAGCCGTTCCTGAAAATCACCGACGATGGCGAGGGGATTCGTCTCGATGAGACCGGCGCGCCGGACTTCCGCTACGTGGCCACCCACATCTGCGACTCGATCAAGAGACGCCTGAAAAGGAACGGTGCCCGACAAATCCAGGGCGAATTCGGCATCGGGCTGCTGAGTTTCTGGACCCTCGGCGAGAATCTCAAGCTTCGTTCGTCGGCGGCGGATGGTTCCGTGCACGAGATGGCGATGCAGCGCGGCAGCGAGGGCTACTCCGTCAGGGTCAGCCGCGCCTTGTTGGCGGAAGCGGGCGCCACGCTGGACATTCGGCCCCTGCTCCCGGGCGTCCGCCAGTTCAGCGGCGAGAAACTCAACTGGTACCTGGCCTCCGAACTGCGGGACCGCATTCGGCAGACCGGCGTCTGCGTGCGCATCAGCGACCGCACCGCCCGAAAGTCCTACGCGGTGACGCCCCGGGAATTTGACGGGCGGCTGATACACGAACTCAACAATCCCGTGACCCGCTTCGGCGAAATCAGGCTTGAGCTCTATCTCGACGACCCATCGCCCGAGCGCGGCGTGTCGCTTTACCGGAACGGCACGCGAGTCGCGGAGCTGGCGGCTCTCGACGGGTTCCAGGAAGGTCCGTGGAGCAGCGGCTACATCGATGGCGCGGTCGATGCGCCGTTCATCCATCTCACGCCGGGTACGCGGACCGGCGTGATCCACGACGAGGCCTATGCGGCGCTGCGCGAAGGCATCGAGTCCATTCGTGATCAGCTCGATGCGCTGATCGGCGACCTCAAGCGAGCGGAAGAAGAGCGTGCCAGCGAACGGACGCTCAAGTCGATTCGGCGCGCGTTCCGCGAAGCGATGCTGGCATTGCCGGCCGAGGAGTACGATTGGTTCGAGGTGCATCGAAACGCGCCCGGGCGCCGGTCGGAAACTTCCACCGGTCCCGCTCTGGCGCCGACCGAGCCGCAACGCGAAGTGGCGGCTGACGATGTTCCGGACGCGGATGAGGAGTCCGCGCCGAAACAAGCGTTCTTCGACATGGCGGGTCCGCTGTACAGCGTGCGCATATCGCCCGCGTCTTCGGTCGTGCGGGTTGGCACCAGTCGGACGCTGCGAGCGGTCTGCCGGGACCGCGCCGGCAGACAGGTGGACGAAGGCGTCGTCTTCGCCTGGACCATCGTCCAGGGTGGCGGCTCGTTCGCCGATCCTCATGCCGAGATCGTCGATTTCGAGGCCCCGCGGGATCCCGGCCTCGTGACCCTGAAGCTCGTTGCGACGCAGCGGGATGTCGTGTGCGAGGCCAGGGCGCTCGTCACCGTCACGGACTCGCTCGTCGCCAGTCGCGACGGATCACCCGCGCGGCACGGACTGCCGGGCTACACCTACGAGAACGCGCCTGGCCAGTTATGGCGTTCGCGCTACGAGCTCGACCGCGAACTGATTGTCATCAACAACGGGCATCGCGACTTCGTCTTTGCTTCCCGGACCCGAGCTTCGCAGCTGCGCTACATCGCGCGGCTCTTCGTCAAGGAACTCGTGATTCGGAACTTCCCAGGGTCATCGTCCCAGGAACTTCTCGACCGGATGCTGGAACTGATGCTCTACATGGAAGGCAACCTGAAATAGCACGGGTTTTTCGGGCGCAAACAAACATGGAGCCGCGGTACCTGCATCTCAATCCCGTCATCGAAAAGCTGTCCGGGGGCAAGCACGTCTTCGGCGTAAGCACTTCGGACTTCTCGCTGCAGAACGCGCGTTCAATGGCGCGCGATCCCGACATCGACTTCGTGTACCTCGACATGGAACACGGCGCAATGCGCTTCGATCAACTCGAGGTCTTCCTGTCCGGCATGATGGACAAGGCTGGCATCCTCGAGCGGGGCAACGCGCAGGCGCATCCGGCCGTGTTCGCGCGATTCGCGCCTTACGCGAGCGAAGAGGCGCAATGGGTGGTGAAGCACGCGCTCGACCTCGGCCTGATGGGCATCCTCATCAACAACGTCGAGACACCCGAGCAGGCGGAGAACATCGTGCGCACGATGCGGTACATGCCGGCCAGGGATTCGAAGATCCCAAACCCGCGAGGAGTCCGCGGCACCGCTGGCGCCGGCCCGTGGTTCTGGGGCATCTCCGGGGCCGAGTACCGGCGGCGCGCCGACCTGTGGCCGCTCAATCCCGAGGGCGACCTGCTGTTCTGGCCGATGATCGAGACGGTGGAAGGGGTAAAGAACGCCGATGCGATCGCGCAGGTGCCCGGTGTCGGGGGCTTCTATCTCGGTGCCGCGCAGGATCTCAGCAACTCCCTCGGTGTGCCGGACCCCTCGCACCCCGACGTCGACGCCGCGATGGCGGAGATCATCGAAGTCTGCAAGGCGCGCTCCGTCCCGGTCGGGGGTACCGTGGGGACCGCCAACGTGGCCGAGAAGATGAAGCAGGGTTACCGGATCATCAGCCTTGGCGGCGCCAACGGGGGCTTGAGCGCACAGAACGAAGCCGTGCGCACAGCCGCGATCGCTGCCGGCGCCCGGCGCTAGGCAGCCGGTTCCGGGCAACGACAAAAGGACCTCGCCATGACGCATCCCGACAACGACGAAAAGATGCGTTGGCTTGCCCAGGAAACGCCCGAAACGGTGCTCGATCCCGAACTGCCGATCATCGATGCGCATCATCACCTCTGGCGGGTGCCGTCGCCGTGGGGCGCCTATGACCTGGAGGACCTCTGGGTGGACACGGGCTCCGGCCACAACGTGGAACAGACGGTCTTCATCGATGCCCGATCCGGCTATCGTCAGGATGGACCCGAACACCTGAAGCCCGTCGGGGAGAGTGCGTTCATCGCCACCGTCGCCGAGCAGAGCGCGCAAGCGCCGGACAAGGCCACTATCGGGGCGATCATCAGTCACGCCTACATGAAACTGGGGGCGGCGGTCGAGGAGGTCCTGCTCGGGCACCTGGAAGCCGGGAAGGGCCTCTTCCGCGGAATCCGGAGCGCGTTCGATCTCGACGACCCCAGGTTCATCGAGAGCTTCGACGTGCTGGCCAGGCTCGACCTCACGTTCGACAATTTCTCGTTCGACTACACGCGCCTGCCCGACCTCGCGAGGCTGGCCGACCGGAATCCGGGCGTGACCATCATCGTCAACCACCTCGGCGGCAAGATCGATCCCGAAGCGAGCGCTGACGAGTTCGCGAACTGGCAGCATTGCATCGACATGGTCGCGAGCTGTCCCAACGTGGTGTTGAAGGTCGGCGGCGCGCAGCAGGCGGCCGGAGACTGGCTACCGCCGTTCCACATGCATCGGCGCGAACGACCGATCGGATCAGAGGGACTTTGCGAACTGATGTACCGGTACTACATCCACGCCATCGAGGCGTTCGGCCCCGAACGGTGCATGTTCGAGAGCAACTTCCCCGTCGACAAGGAGTGCGTGTCGTACCGAACGCTGTGGAACGCGTTCAAGCGCATTGCCGCCAGGGCGGGCTTGAGCAAGCGGGAAAAGACGGCGATCTTCGGCGGTACGGCGGCGCGCGTGTATCGGTTGGAGTCGACCGACTGACGATCAGTTCCAGCCACGGCAGGGGATCCGACTAATCGTCCTTCCACCACGGCCGCCTGCCGGTGAGCACGCGAGTGACCATGCGCAACACCGCGTAGGTGACATAGAGGAAAACCCAAACGATCCCGACCAGGATCAATACGCCCCACAGTTCCATGAGCTTTCGATCTCGCGCGCGACGCTACCCGTCAGCTCACGACTCGTTCGGCCGGTAGCCCTTGCCGAACTCCTTCGCATACGCGGAGATGTGCTTCTCCGCATATTCGACCATGGCCCTTTCTTCGTCCCAGCTTGAGTAGCCAGCCTTGATGCCCTGCTGCGTCAGAATCGCGAACCGCGGTCCATGACGGTCGAGCACTTCCCGCGGAATCTTGCCGGTGTAGTCCTCTCCCGTGCGAATGAACGGCCGTGTCATGAAACACGTCACGCTGACGCGAAGCCCCGGCGCCGTGCGGTTGTACGCGCCGTGCCAGAGGCAGGGGTGATGGATAAGCAGGGACCCGGCCTTGCCTTCGAGCGGAATCGCATCGGCGTTGCCGGGATCGCCAGGTTTGGCCGGGATGATCTTCTCTTCCCCGAGCGGCTGGCGCAGCAGCTTGTGGCTGCCGGGCACGACCGCCGTCGAGCCGTTTTCCCGATTGAAATCGGTCAGCCAGAAAGTGCTCTGGCACCCCATGCACCGCGACGGGAAGGGTGACGGCAGCGGGTTGTCGGCATGCAGCGCGAGCATGGCGTTGGTCGGCCCCTTGATCCAGCAGCCGATGCCGGACATCACCGCGTTATAGCCAAGCAGGTGGGTCACTAAAGCCAGCCGAACCCGGTTCATCAGCACCTGTTCGAACACCTCGTCCTCGAGCAGCAGCGAATGGAACACGTCGCCGAGCGGCCCGCCCGGGCGATACCGGTGCCCCGTGTAACGGTACTCCGCCTCCGACCGCTCCAGATCTTCGTGCGTGTAGCCGGTCTCGAGGTCCGGCCGCACGCCATGGCGCCGCTCCGAGACATCGAGACACACGTCGAGCAACCGCTCGATGAAGCCATCCGGGCTCGCGATCTCCGGCGGAACGATCGTGTAGCCGTAGGCGTCGAGTTCCGCCACGTTCTGCTGCAAGCCAAGCTCGCAGATCTCGTCCCAGGCGCGCTCGAGACCGAAGTCGTGATTGAGGGCTGCTTCTGCCATGGTGCTTTCCTCCCCTTCTCCGGCCTCCATCCTACACCCGGTCGCGGGACCGTGCTTCGGCGACGCCGATCATGCTGTCTCGCGTCACCAGTTCGGCAAGCGCGTCCTCTCCAAGGCCTTGCGTGCCGGCCGGGCGGCGAGGCAATACTAGGTAGCGAACGTCCGCGGTGCTGTCGACCACCCGAACGCGTACGCCGTCCGCCAGTTCCAGCCCGAACTCCCGGAGGACGGCGCGGGGTTCGATCACCGCGCGCTGACGGTAGGCGAAGCTCTTGTACCAGTCGGGCGGCGGACCAAGCAGCGATGTCGGATAGCAGGAGCACAGGGTACAGACGACCAGATGGTGAACATCGGCCGTGTTTTCCACCACGGCCAGTTCGGTGTCATGGGACAGTTGGTACCCCAGGTCGCCAACCGCGGCGCGGGCATCGGTCAACAACCGTTCCCTGAACTCCTCGTCTAGCCACGCCCTTGCCACCACCTTCGCGCCATCGGCCGGCGTCCGGGCACGCGCACGGACGATGATGTCATCCAGCTCGTCCGTTGTGACCACGTCCTTTTCGACCAGAAGCTGCCGGATCGCCAGGATGCGGGTAGCGCGCCGGCTACGTTCAGCGTGGAGCAACGGCGGGTGTTCGTCGCTCATGGCCGTTCGAGCCAATGTTCGAACAGATCCACGAGCAGGACGTCATCGTCGCTGCCGCGATACCGGACGCCCCATATGTCTCTCTGCTGGAACTCCACCTGGCAGAGCCGTCGCTTCGGCAAGCCGTCGCCGCCGTGCGCCCGGGACTCGGGGCTGAAGAACTCGCCATGCACGAGTCGAACCTTGCCCTGCTTGCCCTTGACGAACCACGGCGTGCGGTGGTGATGGTCGACTTCGGTCGCCCGTACTGTCACCGGGTCGCCGGCGCGAAACCCTAGCGTTCCCACTCGGTGTCCAGTTTCGCAGCCACGGCATCGATCTCTGCTTCGGTGAGGATGCCTTTCTCGACAAGCAACGTTTCGATCGACGCCGACCAGCGTTCGTAGTAGCTGCTCGACTCGTACTCCTCCGGCGCCATCGCCTCGATGCCGCGACGCAGTTCGTCGACATTGATCAGGTCCCGGCGACGGAGCACGCCTACCAAGGCGTTGGTGACATGCTCCCAGTCCTCCCACTGGTGGTCGGAGCGGTCGATCGGCCCGTCGGCAGGAAGTCCACCGCGATCATGGACGGCTGGCATGGTCAAAAGGGGTCGGAGCTACAAGATTCCGCCAGACTATCAGTTCCACTGCGGCCGCCGTAGCTTGCATCGAGATCGATCCCCGCATGAAATAGATGCGGACGCGCAAACGCGCTCAGACCAAATCAACGCAGGGAGGCAACGGGAATATGTCCAAACCACTGAAAGTCGGCATGATCGGCGCCGGAGGCATCGCGCGGGCGCACATGACCCCGTACCTCGAGCATCCCGACCGAGTGCAGCTCGTCGCGATCTGCGACATGGTCGAGCCGCTCGCGCAGGCGTATGCGAAAGACGCGGGCGTCGACACCGTCTACACGGACATTGACGACATGCTGAAAAACGCCGACATCGATGCGGTGGACATCTGCACCGGCCACGCGCAACACGCGCCCAACACCATCGCCGCCGCCGAAGCGGGTAAGCATGTGCTCGTAGAGAAAGCGATGTCGAACACGCTGCAGGGCTGCCGGGACATGGTGGCGGCCGCCGACAAGGCGGGAGTGACCCTGATGGTCTCCCAGCAACTGCGTTATTCGGCCGACGCGACCGCAGTGAAGAAGATTGTCGACGACGGGAAACTCGGCGACATCCAGGGGGTGCGCAACCACATCATCATGCAGGGGCCCGACAAGTCATGGATGAACGACGGAAGCCTCGGCGGCGGCGTCCTGATGCTGAACTCCATCCATCACATTGACCTTCTTCGCTACTACGTAGGAAACGTCAAGCGGGTGATGGCGTTCTGCAAGGCGTTCCAGCCCCAGATGGTCAATGGCGCCGAAGACCTCGTCACCGCGACCCTCGAATTCGAGAACGGCGCGATCGGAGACATCTTCGCGAGCTGGACGAGTTACCTGACGCCCGAGCACGCGTCGTACTTGCTGCTCGGGAACCAAGGGACCATCCACTCCGGGCCGTACCTGGGCGACGGCCCCCGAAGCCCGTTCGCGCACTTCGGCACGATGATGGCCGCGTACAAGGAAGAGCTCGATCCCAGCAACGAAAGTGATCGAAGAAGGCGAATCCATCCCGAGTTCGAGCCGATCGACACGAGCTGGACCAACATGCCGAGCTACAACTACTTCGTGAACGAGGTCCTGCATTTCGAGGAGTGCTGCAGAACCGGGAGCGAACCCATTACTAGCGGCCGGGACAACGTCGAATCGATGAAAGTGGCCTTCGGCATCTTCGAGTCGTCACGGACGGGCAAGGCTGTGGATCTGGATAGCCTGTAGCAGACTTTCCCATCCCTGGAGAGGCGTGACCGCCAAAAGTCCCGCGGTCGACCAGGCACTCGGCGGCTCCCAACGCAGGTTCAGTAGCCCGCCTGATCCCTGTTCTGTTTAGGGTGCCTCACGCGGTGCGATAGAGATTGAATGCGAACGGCCGGTTTAACCGCTCAACGCCGGGGTCCACGCCTTGCAGAAATTCTGTCTGGGAGTCCAGTAGCAGGGTCGGAAGTTCGTGGGTCATGCCTTCCACGACGATCAGGTGCGAGTTGCGAAACCCACGCTGGACCTCCCTGGCGTTGGAGATCGGTGTCCGCCCGTCCAGCGTGCCGGCGCAGAAAAGGGTCGGCGTGTCGCTTTCGACCGGAGCGCGAAAGTCGTCGCCGAGGTCATCGACCCCGAGCACGTCGCCGACGAAGGGGAACGGCAGGTTGAAGCTGTCGTCCAGGAGCGCGCTGGCGCGTTGGGTATCGATCAGCCGCATGCGTTCTGCAGTTGCTCCAGAGGCGTAGTCCATGGCCAATTGCATGCCGTGGATGCCGGGGCCGGTCAGCCATGGCTCGACGCGTCGGGTCAGCGTCGCAAGGTCGCCCTTGGCCAGTTCCCGGGTGAAGTTCGGCAGGTCCCGAATGGCGCGGATACTGCCAAGCGCGTTCCCGATCACGATCTGCACCGCCAGCTTGCCGACCAGCGTGCGCGTTTTCGCAGAGGGCAGCTTCACGCTTTCGGGCGCGCGGTCGAACGTGTCGAGGACTTCGGCGATTTCACCGAAGAGGTCGGGAAACTGGCCCTTCAGCCTGCGGTCGGTTCGCGCAAGGTCGCCGAGATGGCGGAAGTGGCGGTCGATGTTGGCCGGTAGCTTGTGGGTATGGTCGAGACCCTCGACGATGCAGAGGATCGCGCGGTCGAAGTGCTCGCCGTACATCTTGAGGACCGTCAGGCCAAGGTGGGAGCCGTAGCTCGCGCAGTGGAGGTTGACCTTGTCCACTCCGAGCACCTGGCGCAGATCATTGACATCGTGGGCATTCTCAATGGTGTTGTAGGCGTTCAGTTCGACGCCGCGCTCGCGCCAGTACGTAGCCAATTCGCGTGCGCTGTCACGCTGCGCGTCAAGGAAGACGTGGCGAGTCAATACGGCGTCAAGGTCGTACCGCGGTGGTGACGGGTTGACCAGGTTGGGCCGCGCGCCATTGGCGCCCCGTTGGTCAAACGTGACCACGTCGCAGATCTCCGAGAACCGCTCGACGTGTTCGAAGAAGCTGGTCTCGAAGGCACCGATGGCAGGCACCCCGGGACCGCCGGCAAGAACGACCAGCGGTGCCATGCCGTGATCCCGGCGGGCAGGAACGCGCACGAAGGGCAACCCGATCGCAGCGCTCTCGTCATGCTTCCGGCACGACGGCACCAGCAGCAAGCCGCGCTCGGCGTCGAGACTCCGACCATTGGCGTGCACGATCCGCGTGGGCCAGGGGCCGACGATGCGGTATTCGGTGTTCCGTAGATCCATGTTGTCCGCGACCCGGGACGATAAGACGTCGAATCCCCGCGGTCCCTACATGGATGGACCCCGGTCCAGCCGCACGATCTCCCCTTCGAAGTCCTTGTCTGGACACGGAAAGCGCTCGACCACCAGCGGATCGTGACCCGGGATGATCAGTTCTTCGGCGTCCGCCAAACCGCGAATCGTATCGAACCCTTCGATCATGGCACCCACGTCGTAGACGATCGGAAACGGGTTCTGCTCGGTCATGTTGGCGTAGAAGTGCACGGCATCCGACGCCAGCACCAGCCATCCGCTTTCGGTCCAGACGCGCACGGACTGATGTCCGTCCGTGTGACCGCCGATGTGATGCACGCTGATGCCGGGCGCGATCTCCTGGGCACCGTCGATGAACACTACCCGGTCGTCATACACGGCCCGAACGAAATCGCAGACGTACTCGACGTCGAAGACCTGCCGCATGCGCTGATGTCCCATGTGCCGGCCGGTCGCGAACGCCATCTCGCGATCCTGCAGGTATAGCTTCGCGTTCGGAAAAGAGGAGAGGTCGCCGGCGTGGTCGTAATGCAGGTGCGTTACGATGACGTCCTCGACTTTATTCGAGTCAATGCCGAGCATCTGCAGTCCTTCCGAGGGCAGACGAATGATCGACCGTCCCCGGCGCTCGGCGACCCCGTGCTCGAAGCCGAGATCCACGACGAACGTCCTCCCGTTCCCAACGATCGCCCAGATGAAGAAGTCGAGCGGCATCGGTCCGTCGTGAATGTCGCCAAAGATGAAATTGTCCCTGGCGGGCCGGTCAAAGTGCGCGTAGCGGATCGCGTAGACCTCGTATGGTTCGGCAGGCATTCGGTCAGGCATAGCAATTACCTCGTGTTGGATTGCAGGCTGTTCAGCGGACGGTGATGACTTACGAACGCAACTCCGTCGGCATGAAGAACTCGTGCAGTTCGGGATTCCGGTGCCCCACGATCTCCATTGGGACCACGCCGGTGTCAGTCAGTGCGGCCCGGACGATCTCCTTGTTGAAAAGGCTTACGCCGTCGGCATCCAGGTACTCCTGCAGGGGCATCCACTGGCACTGGGCAATCTCCTCCTCCTGCCTCACGATGGTCTCGTTGAGCGGCCGTAAATGGCAGACAAAATAGATGTCGGATTTGCCGTGCCGGTATCCGTGCCAGTGCCGAAAGCAAACGACGCGTTCGAACTCGGTTTCGATCCCCGTCTCCTCGTGTACTTCACGCATGACTCCTGTCACCAGGTGTTCGCCCGGATGCAATAGTCCGCCCGGCAGCTTGAAAAACGGCGGACGGGTACTGGAAACGAGATAGTTCTCGCACACCACCAGCAACTCGTTCCGTTCGTTGATCACTACGCCGCCCGCCCCAACGAAGTGGGTGGAGTAACCTGGAATGAACGCCCCTTCCTTCAACTGAAGGGTGAGCATGAGGTAGTCCTCGCCGCTGTGATGAAAGCTGAAGCCCTGTTCAACGGCCACGGGGATGAGCGCCGACTTGGAAATGGGGACTTCCAGCCAGACGAGAAGATAGCCATCGTTTTGCCACACCGCCAGGGAGTGGCGCAACTGTTCAGAGAAGGACTCCGGATCGTCCTTCAGGGCTTCAGGCCGGGTGAGTACCCCGCCAAATCGATTGGTCGTCGAATCAATGGCTCCCACGGCTCCCTCGTCCCCAGCGTCTTCCCCTCTCACAATTAATCCTAGCCGAGAACCGCGGATCGCCATAGCTATCGCTCTGCGAGAACAACGGTACGCTCTTGAGAGCACGCTAACGCAGATACAATGTCCTTAAGAGCACCTTGTGTTTGGCATCCTCAAAAATGTCTGCTAGAGTGCCTTTAAGAGCACATAAACATCGATAGAGCGCCCTTAAGAGCATGGTTGCCAAAAATACACTCTCAACATCGCCGCCCTACGCCGTAGAAGGCGCGCTGCGACAGCTTGGCGCAAACCTCAAGACCGCGCGCTTGCGTCGCAATCTCACTCTCCGGGATGTGAGCGGGAAACTCGGTGCGGGCGTCCGCGCAATCGCTGATGCCGAGAAGGGCAAGCCAACGACCGGGGTAGCCGTTTACGTGGGTCTCCTCTGGGCTTATGACCTGCTCGGCCCGATGGACGACCTCGCCGATCCGGCCGGTGACGTCGAAGGACTCGCCCTCGCGGAATCCCGTGAGCGGGCACGCTCACGCACACCGGGAGTGTTGGACAATGACTTCTAGCACCGAGTGCTACGTATACATCGCGCTTCCCGGGCAGACGGATTTCGTTACGGCAGGCAGGTTCAGCCTGGAAAAGGACCGCCAGGGTGCCCCTGTCGGGCGATTCGTCTATGGCCGGAATTACCTCGCGCGTGAGGACGCGGTTCCAATCGATCCGTTTGAACTCAAGCTTGATGGCAGGACCTACGAGAACAGGCGCTTGAACGGGGTTTTCGGGGCGTTGCGCGATGCGAGCCCTGATTACTGGGGTCGCCGCATCATCGAAAAGTATGCGGGCGTCGCTGAGCTGGAAGAACTCGACTATCTGTTGCACTCCGCCGATGACAGAGCCGGGGCGCTCGGTTTCGGCCTGGGGCGAGAGCCGCCCGCTCCGCGCCGGAAATTCAACCGGACGATGGACCTCGAAAAGCTGCAGGCGATAGCTGACGCCGTAATCGAAGACAAGGACCTGCCGGATGACCCTGATGCGCAGCAAGCCTACGAGCTGCTCGGCGGCACCTCGATAGGTGGTGCCCGCCCGAAGACCGTCGTAGAAGATGACGAAGGGCTATGGATCGCGAAGTTCAACCGTGCCGATGATCGATGGAATCACGCGCGAATCGAACATGCGATGCTCTTCCTGGCACGCAGGTGTGGAATCCACGCAGCGGAGTCCCGCGTTACCCGAATTGGCGATCGAGATGCACTGCTTGTAAGGCGTTTCGACCGCCAAAAAACGGAAGCCGGATACCGGCGCGCACGAATGCTGAGCGCTCTGACCCTTCTCCGCGCCGATGAGAACGAGCGCGACAGATGGTCCTATGTCGTGCTCGCCGAAGAACTCCGGCGCCTCTCCTCCCTACCCCTTGACGACGCGAAGGAACTCTATCGCCGGATGGTGTTCAACGCGCTGATATCCAACACCGATGATCATCCACGCAACCATGCGGTCATTGCGCTATCCGAGGACTGGAAGCTCTCGCCCGCCTACGACCTGACGCCCTCGTCTCCCCCGAGCCAGGAGCGAAGGGACCTCGCTCTTGTCTGCGGTGACGAAGGTCGCTACGCGAACGCCAGTAACCTGCTCTCGCAATGCGAGCGCTTCCAAGTGAAGCGAGATGAGGCAATCACGCTAATGGCGGAAATGGAACAAACTGTGCGCGCTCACTGGCATGCTTCCGCCCGCGCCTGTGGAGTCAGTGAGCAAGATTGCGAGCGGCTCTCTGGCGCGTTCGCCTACCCGGGATTTCGGATTGGATGGGAGACTGTCGCATAGACAGGGATGGCACGACTCATGAGACAGTCAACGTGGTTGCCTTTGTGTCCGGGTCGGACCCCTGGGAATTTGGCTCCGCCTGCTGGGCTCGAACCAGCGACCCGCTGATTAACAGTCAGCTGCTCTACCAACTGAGCTAAGGCGGAACGGGGCGCGGCAGTATATCAAGCAATCGCGCCAAAAGGTTGGGGGCGCACTGTCCAACGCGAAGTGAGGGTGAACGGGGTGTTCTGCGCATCATTCGGGGATGATCG
>JAPOYI010000120.1 GCA_026706665.1 Gammaproteobacteria bacterium
GGATATCGAGCGGCTGCAGGATCATTGGCAAATGCAAATGGGCCGCCCGCCGACTGAGACAGAGCTCGACGGCCTGATCGACGCGCATGTCCGCGAAGAGATATTCGTGCGGGAGGCGCGCAAGATTGGTCTCGACGACAACGACGTCATCATCCGGCGCCGTCTCGCTCAGAAGCTGACGTTTCTGACCGAGGATGTCGCGCTACTCGAGCCGACGACCGACGCGGAACGTATCGAGTTCTTCCAGGCGAACGCCGAGCGCTACCGAATACCGGCGCGATATTCCTTCTCCCACGTTTACTTCAGTCCCGATGCGCGCGCGACGCCGCGCGAGGATGCGATCGCGGCAGCACACCATGTCGACGAGACCAACCGGCGCACCCTCGGCGATCCGTTCATGTTGCGCGACACCTTCGCTGACGTCTCCGAGGCCGACGTTCGCAAGGACTTCGGCGCCAGGTTCGCTGAATCACTGGCCAAGCTCGACGGAGATGGTTGGCAAGGCCCCGTCGAGTCCGCCTACGGCTACCACCTGGTGCGCGTCAACCAACGGACCCAGGCACGTGCACCTGGTTACGAAGAGGTGAAAGAGAAGGTCGCAAACGACCTCGACGCGAAACGCCGTGAAGATGCAAACGCGCGCTACTACGAGTCGTTGCGTTCGCGATACGAGATCGAGGTCGAACGTTGATGTCTCGGTGGCTGCTTGCGACTGCCGTCTTTTGCGCCGCTTCGGCATCCGGCCACGAGGTTCGGCCGGCCTACCTCGGTATCACGGAAATCACTCCCAACGTTTTCGAGGTGCTGTGGAAGCAGCCGTTGCTCGGCGACCTTCGCCTGCCGCTCGAGCCCGTGCTACCCGAGCACTGCGTGCTCGCGGTCCGCAGCGTCGACGATGTGCGCAATGCGGCGTTGATTCAACGCTGGACGGCCAATTGCGGAGCAGGCGGCCTGGTGGGATCCGTGATCGGCATCGAGGGCCTGTCGAGCACGCTCACCGATGTGCTGGTCAACGTTGCGCTTCTCGACGGGACCTCCATCTCGACTTTGCTGCGACCGGAGGCGCCCTACTTCACGATTGACTCGAAGGGGCGCACGAAGCTGCCTGGCTATCTGACGCTCGGAGTCGAACACTTGCTGTTCGGCTTCGACCACATTCTGTTCGTCATCGGGTTGATGTTCTTCATCTCGAAGCCGGGCCCGCTCATCAAGGCGATTACCGCGTTCACGATCGCACACAGTATTACGCTCGGCGTAGCGGCTCTCGAGATCGTGCGGCTCTCACAAGCGCCCGTGGAGGCCGTGATCGCATTGTCGATCCTGTTCCTGGCCGTAGAGCGCCTGCGTGGTGCCGAGGCGACCATCACCGCCCGCCATACCTGGATCGTAGCGTTCGTTTTTGGACTCCTGCACGGTTTCGGCTTCGCCGGCGCGCTGGCCGACATTGGCCTGCCGAAGGCGAATGCGCTTTGGGCGTTGTTCCTCTTCAACCTGGGCGTCGAGATCGGCCAGCTAATGATCGTAGCCGCCGCGCTCATGGTGGTTGCCTGCGTACGCTATGCGAGGCTCTCCTTGCCGCGATGGCTCATCAACGCGCCGCTTTATGGCATCGGCAGCATGGCGTCCTATTGGTTCGTGTCGCGCACGGTGATGATCTTTTGATGGCGTTCAAGGCAACGCCTCGATCATGCAGGCCACCGTCGCTTGCAACCCGTTGCTATCATTCGGCAAGACGTTTGGAAAATGCGTGTGGATCCATGGGACGGCTACGACGGTTTGACTCGGACAGCGGACGGACAGGGCGAATCCGGCTCACGATGACTGGCGCGCTCGTTGCATTGGCGGTCGCGGCTTCGTTTTTCACCATCCAGGCGGGCGCGGAACCGCCGGTCCGGAACGTCTACTTCGGAGACCTGCACGTGCATACGAAGTACTCGGCCGACGCCTACAGGTTCGGCGCACGCACGGGGCCGGACGCGGCTTACGCGTATGCGAAGGGCGCCCCGCTGCGGCATCCGGCCGGCCAGACCATCCGCATGCGCGGCGCGCCGCTGGACTTCCTGGCCGTCACCGATCACGCCGAGTATCTGGGTAACGTCGCAGCGGTTGACGATCCGGCCAACCCAATGTCCGATTCGGAGCTCGCCGAGGCTTACAGTTTCTTCAATCGGGCCATCAACGCCGGCGAGCTCGATCCTGGACTTTGGCAGGAGTCGATCCGTCGAGACGCGTGGCAACGCACCATCGAGGCGGCCGAACGCCACTATGCGCCGGGTCGATTCACCACTTTCGTGGGCTACGAGTACACCTCGGCGCCGGACGGCATGCTGCACCGCAACGTCATCTTCAAGGGCGCGCGCGTGCCCGAGCTGCCCTTCGGCGCCTACGACTCTCTCAATCCGGAAGACCTGTGGGCCTGGCTGGAACGGTTGCGGGCGCAAGGCATCGAGGCGCTGGCGATTCCCCACAATCCCAATTCGAGCCGGGGGAACTTTTTCCTGACCACCACGTTCGCCGGAGAGCCGATGGACGCGGCCTATGCGGAAATCCGGATGCGCAACGAGCCGATCGTGGAAATGACGCAGATCAAGGGAACGTCAGAGACGCATCCGCTCCTGTCGCCGAACGACGAGTGGGCCAACTTCGAGGTGCGCGACAGGAGCATTGACGAGATCAAGGGCTCGTACGTGCGCGATGCGTTGCTCACGGGATTTGAGCTGCAACACAACCAGGGATTCAACCCGTACCGGTTCGGATTCATCGGCTCCAGCGATACCCACAACACGGGTGCGGCGTATGAAGAAAGCGCGTATCACGGCAAGATTGGCATTCTCGATGGGCTTCCCAAGTGGCGTTTTGCGATACCCAACGAGGACAATCCCGAACTGAACCGGCTGCCTGGTATCACCACGACCGGATTCGACTGGAGCGCATCGGGGCTCGCGGCCGTGTGGGCCGAGGCCAACACCCGCGAAGCGATTTATGCGGCGCTGCGGCGCAAGGAGACGTTCGCCACCAGCGGCACGCGGCTCCGCGTGAAATTCTTCGCCGGCTACGATCTCGACGCCAGTCGGCTGTACGCCACAGGGGTTCCGATGGGCGGCGATCTCGAGGCGCGGCCAAGCGGGAGCGGTACGCCGCGCTTTTTCGCCTGGGCGTTGCGGGATCCCTCGAGCGCGTGGCTTCAGCGGCTGCAGATCGTCAAGGGCTGGCTCGACGATGGCGTCCGGCAGGAGCGGGTCTATGACGTCGCGTGCTCCGATGGCCTCGAACCGAACCCCGACAACCACCGCTGTCCCGACAACGGGGCCAGCGTGGACCTCGCGACCTGCGACTTCGACTTCGACAAGGGAGACGTCGAATTGAAGGCGATGTGGGAGGATCCGGACTTCGACCCCGACGAGCGTGCCTTCTACTACGTGCGTGCGCTCGAGAACCCGACCTGCCGATGGTCGACGTGGGACGCGAATCGGTTGGGCCTCCCGCTGCGCGCCGAGAAGGAGCCCACGCTGCAGGAGCGCGCCTGGACGTCGCCCATATGGATCTTGCCCCGGGCGGGGATGTAGGTGGATTGATGGAATACGTCAAGTCCAGTAACGCGGATTCTGGATTCGTGCCGGTGGCGGCCAAGGTGGGTTAGCTGCCGTCCACGTTGAAGTGGATGATTTCGACGAAGTTGTACCGTTCGAAGTTCCTGGCGCGATCCTCAATCCACAGTTCGGCAATCCCCCACGTGCCCGGTACGGACCCCGGAGGCAGGATCACAACGGCCTCGTGAGTCTGCCAATCGTTTGCGTCCCCGTTCGGATAGAGCGCGTCTCTGTCGTCGGGAGAGATCCAGTAGTGGTGCGTTCCGCCCTGTGGATCGCGCAGGTCCATCCCTACGCGGCGTAGTCCAGAGATGTTGTCGCGATGCCAGAAGCTAACCGTCACCTCCGTTTCGCCATTCGGTGCTTCCGGGTTTGTAGGTTCAGCGTTGACTTGGATGCGATTGATGTCGATCTCGGGCGGTTCGGTGTCCGGGTTGGTGGTCACGAGTTCGATCATCGCCGGGGCTTCCTCAGCTTCGTCGCCCGTAAACGTGACTGACGAATAATTCAAGCCCGCATCCTGCATCCGAATGGAATTGACCGAATATGTTGAGGACGGCATGTAGTTGGGCATCAGAAAGTTGACTGCGCACTCGTCGTTGGCGGCGTTGGCATGATCGTCTTCCCACAAGCTGTAGGTTCCCGGAAGGGTGTCGTTGATGGTGGCAGCACACCCATAGTCGTTCAATGGCGAGTCTTCCCGGAAACCCCAGGTGACGTGGATCACCTGCACGGTGTCATCCTCCTGCCAGACAGACGTGCGCATCGCCAGCGTTCCGGGCAAGTATTCGGGCGGTGTGTGGTCTTCGAGTTCATTGTCGACGTACATGCGCCAGCCGAATTCGTGTGCGCCCGGATAGCGCCAGTTGCGGGTAGCGTCCCTTATCCGCATCCCCGAAGGCAGCCAGTGGCCGGCCTTCGCATACCTGGAGACGGTTTTCTGGCCCCGCAGCCGGGTCCCCTGTTCGATACGTTCGCCATACTCGTTGATCGGACGAAAGATCACATCGAACCACGTGGCGACGTCACTCTCGAGTCGCATGTCTGCATATGTGGCGCCTTCCTTATCGCTGTCCAGCGCATGGAGTTCCAGGGTCACCGTCAGCGTCTTGTCCTCGTGCGAACCTCCCTCGACTGTGATGTCGACGCTCCGGATCTTTCCCGGATAGACGTAATCGGGGAACAGGTTATAGACCTCGAACGTGAGGTCCTCCCGTATTCGCGCCACGTAGATGTCGCCCTGCATGATCCGGTCGCGCACGAACTCGTACTTGGCCATTGATCGTGACCGGAGGCCGTCCGGGTTGACGATGAAGTAGGAGATCGTTTCGGCCATGTCCTCATTCGGGTTCTTGAGGTGCGCGTACGCAGAGACGAACTCGGCGGTCTTGGTCGTCGACCATCCGCTTGCAGCGGTGGAATCCTCGTACCAGCCGCCGAGTTCCATCCAGTCCGCCTTGAGCTGATCGTCGAACACGTGGGCCCACAGGAAGTGCGCCTTCTCGTGAATGATGAGCCGGTGAATATAGTCTTCGGACTGACTCTTGAATGCAGACTCCATGAACTCCACGTACTCCGACTCCGGCCAAGCCACCGCCGGTGCCTCGGGATAAAGGGGGTGTCTGAGGCCGTTCAGCCGACGGACCAGGTAGCGCATGCCGTCGAGCTTGTGCATGCCGGTCGGCATCTCCTCCAGCATGTTGATGAGCAGCAGTATCTCGTCGGCGTGGAACGGCTGGAAATTGTGGCGGGACTCGTGGCCGGTCGGCGCGGTCAGCGAGTAGTAGTCGTTGATGACCGTGGTGACGCCGTATCGCTCCTTGAAGATCCTCTCGTAGGCGCGCCTGTCGCGGCCCTCGTCCGTGACGAAGCGCACCGCCGCATGATGTAGCCGGCGCGAGAACCAGGTACCGCGTTTGCCATCCACGGTGGCGACCCGCGGCGCGGCGTTGACAAACGCGGCGGAGGAAATCGTCACCTCGCGTGTGCCGTCCTCGGCGGCTTCGATGTCGATGTCCCCATCGATGAACTTGTTCGTGAGACGCCATGTGCTCGCCGGCAATAGCCGATCCCACTCCGGACGCTGGACGGTCTGGGGTATCGACTGCATGGTCGTCCAGAGCCGGAACGCGTGTTCCTGGGACCACCCCGCTCCGACGAGCAGGATGTTGTACTCCCTGCGCAGGCGCTCGGCGGCGGCTGTGTCGACCACGTCCACGGTCGTGCCTTGGAACTCCACCACGCGGGGCTGAACGACATGGGACGAGTACTCGGCACCCGCTGGAGTGCTCTGATCTTCTTCCCAGTGGTAGGTGAACGGATTGGTCTCAAGTAACTGTACAGCGTACGCTTGCGCGTCGTAGATCGCTCCGAACGGGAACTTGACGGTGCGGCTGGGCGACGTCTGGTGGCCGTCGGCGTTGATCTTGACGCCGTACTCACCTTGTGAAACCGCCTGAAAGGCGAAGCACCCGGCGCTGTCCGGTCGAGCCACCTGCAACGTACCGGGGCCGGTCAGGATGACCTCAAGTCCGTCCCGGTTGCCCGCGTAGCCCGAGACGTGACCCACATACGATGGGGTGTCGTCATCACTGCCGCAGAATATTGCCGGGTCGTAGGTGCGCGGGGCCGACGTCGGTGCCCATGCGAGATCCCAGGTGATTCCCGAGACAAGCGACCGTTCAGCCTCGGTGGTGCCGACCTCCCAGGCGATCCAGTCTCCCGAGTCGGGGTGTCGCAGCAGCGCCGTCCCGCGCCCGTCGCCGTCGAAATCGGCGACCGCCACCGTGTCGTGGCGCAGGTCGCGGGGCATCCCGAAGCGCCGCACCAGTTCGCCGGAAGCGCCGCTCATCGCGTAGTAGATCCACTCGCCGCTGCCGATGTTCCGCAACAGGAGGTCGTCGTCGCCGTCCCCCGTCGAGGTCGCCGATCCCCGCGAACTCGAACAGCAGGTTCTGCGTGAATCGCGGGCTTGGCCGACGCAGCACGCCGCGTTCGCGGCTCATCTCATAGTGAATCCAGTGGCCCAGGCGCGCATGGCGCATGAGCACATCGTCGCGCCCGTCGCCGTTCAGATCCCCGGTCGCGATCACCTCGAAGAGGAGGTTCGCCGTCAGCCCGAGACCGCGCCGCAGAGTTGCCTGCGGATCTTGCGCGTCGAAGCGGCTCTCGTAGTAGACGAACTGGCCGGTACTCGAGTTGCGCAGCAGGACATCGTCGTCGCCGTCGCCGTCGAAGTCGCCCGCAGCCTGGAAGGTGAACAGGGGGTTGCGCGTGAGCGTGGGCAGGTCGCGCCTCTCTGCGGCCCGCTCGCCCATGACGTGCCAGGACCACGCGTGCGTGTCGTACGCGCGCATGAGGATGTCGTCGCGGCCGTCGCCGTTCAAGTCGGCCAGGGCGGCGAAATGATCGGCACCGGGGGCGTCGAGAGCCAGTTCCTGCCGCCGTCCGACTCCATTCTCGATGTCGTAGTAGACCCACGCCGCGGTGCCGTCGTGTCGCAAGAGCAGTTCGTCGCGGCCGTCGGCGTCGAAGTCTCCCGTAGCGGCGCGCGCAAGGACTTCGAGGGCGAACAAGGGAAGAAGGAGTGCCGCGGCAGTCAGGGACCGCTGTCGAATGGACATGGGAAGAATGCTAGCAGACTCTCTGTGCCTGTGGGTCGAGGACTGCTGGAATACGAGCTATTCGGGTGCGCCATGGGACGGGAGCGCCAGGGTGAACGGAAACTGCGCCGTGGGCTCGGCGCGGAACCGTGCGCCGCTATCGTTTCAACGTCTTTTGGGACGCGCGCTGACCATTTCCTGTGGTGAATGATCTACGGGCATCGCAACGCGACCAAGCCAGCCCAAGGGGCGACGGCGTCAGCGCAGCAGCCAGGAACCGAAACGCTCGTTCATGTCGTCTCCATTGTCCGCCCACCACACCCAGTCGCTGCGCAGCGCCAGCTTCGTATTCTCCGGCGCGTTGGGCATGTGGCTGGCCATTGGAACGCCCGTGGAAAGGTGGTGGGAGACCAACCCCTCCGCGGAGCGGCGCGAGGGGCTGTAGGCGATATAGCGGCTGACCCCGGCCATCGAACTGGGCCGGGAGGCGTACGCGATGAGTCGACGTGCCGCCGACAGGTTGGGGGACCCCGACAGGATGGCGAGGTTGCTGATTTCGAGAACCTGCCCGTGCCAGACGATGGTGAACGGCTGATTCTCGAGCACCTGGGCGTTGAAGATCCTGCCGTTGTAGGCGGTGGTCATGACCACTTCGCCATCGGCGAGCATCTGCGGCGGTTGCGCGCCCGCATCCCACCACACCAATTGATCCTTGATGGTGTCGAGCTTTCGGAAGGCCCGGTCGATGCCTTCCCCGGTATCGAGCACGGCGTAGACCTCCGAGGCCGGGACGCCGTCCGCCATGAGCGCGAACTCGAGATTGGCCAGCGGCGTGCGGCGCATGCCGCGTCGGCCGGGAAAGCGCTCCAGGTCGAAGAAGTCCTGGATGGTGCGGGGAACCTCGCCCGTCGTGCGTTCATGGTTGTAGGCGACGACGGTAGAGAAGAACAGCATGGCGATGCCGCATTCGCTGATCATGTCGGGATAGAAGTCGTCCTCGGGCGCCGAACCATCCGCCCCCTGCGCCAGCAGCGAGGTGTCGAGAACCTCGAAAAGCCCTTCGTCGCAACCCCGCACCAGGTCGGGGAACTGGATGTCGACGATGTCCCAGTAGACACGGCCCGCTTCTACCTGGGAGCGTACCTGCGAAAGGCCGCCGTTGTAGTCGTCCAGGAGGACCTCGATACCGGTCTCCGCAGCAAAGGGCTTGAGATAAGCCTCCTCGCAGGCATCGGCGTACGAGCCGCCCCACGAAACCACCGTCACGGATTCTGCCGCCGAATGCGCAGATCCGAATCCGACCAGCGCGGCGAGCAGTAGACGCGTCATTCGATCCATCGTAGTTGCCCCCATGTTCATCTCTGCCATCAGGCCCGCAACCGGAATTCGGGGATCGTATCGGGAACCGCCAGTTCCGCCTCGGTGTGCTCCTGCACTTCCTCGGGCGTCCAGCCCGGCGCGAGTTCGCGCACCTGGAATCCCTCCGGCGTCACGTCGAACAACCCCAGGTCCGTCACCACCATGGTCACCACACCCGGCGCCGTGATGGGCAACTGACACCGGTGCAACAGTTTCGGCTTGCCGTCACGCGTGTTGTGCACCAGCGCGATGAACACCCGCTTGGCGCAAGCCGCGAGATCCATTGCGCCACCGATCCCTCCGCCCTTGCGTTCGGGAAAGCGCCAGTTCGCGAAATCCCCGTTCTCGGAGACCTCGTAGGCGCCCATGACCGTGGCATCGATCATGCCGCCGCGAATCAGCGAGAACGAGTCCGCGTGGTGCACGATCGCCATGCCTGGCGCGGCGGTCACTTTCTGCGCCCCGGCGTTCACCAGGTGCGGAATCTCTTCGCCCTCGGGGGCGAGGGGTCCGTACCCGATCACCCCGTTCTCGGAGTGGTAGATGATGTCTCTGGACGGGTCGACGTAGTTCGAACACAACGTCGGAATGCCGACGCCCAGGTTGACGACCCACCCATCCTGGAATTCCATCGCGATGCGATCGCACATGGCCTGGCGCGACAGTCTCGGTTTATCCGCCATGACGGCTCTCCTCCCTCACGATTCCCCCTAGTCGAAGATTCCTTCGGGCGGAATCTTCACGATGCGGTCGACGTAGACGCCCGGCACGTGGATGCAATCCGGGTCAATCCCCCCGGCATCGACGATCTCATGCTCAACTTCGACGACGGTCACGTCTGCCGCCATCGCCATGATCGGATTGAAGTTGCGCTGCGCGAAGCGGAATTGCAAATTGCCGAACGTATCGGCGCGCCAGGCGCGGATGAAAGCGTAGTCCGCGGGCAATGCGTATTCCAGCACGTGCGTGCGGCCGTTGATCTCACGGTGTTCCTTGTCTTCCGCCAGCTCGGTTCCCACGCTGGTCGGCGTATAGAACGCGCCGATCCCGGCCCCCGCCGCCCGAATGCGCTCGGCCAGCGTCCCCTGCGGCACCAGCTCCGCGTCGATCTCGTCGTTGTTGTACATGCGCACGAACGGCGTCTCCCGCGACGGGTGCGTCGGAGCGGTAAAGGCGCAATACACCTTGCGGACGCGGCGGGCCTCAACCAGGACGGCGATGTCACGGTTGACGCTATTGGAAATGGTGGCCAGGTTCGTCGCACCCTGATCGACCAGCGCCGACATGAGGTTTCTCGGCGTCCCGGGCGTGCCGAATCCCGGGACCATGATCGTTGACCCATCCGGCACGTCCGCCACCGCCGCCTCGAAACTCGGCAAGACCTTGTTCTTCATTTCCCCCGTCCCTGCAGACGAGCAAATATCTGCTCGTACTGCGCACATTCTAGCCCGCGTTGGCATTTGACCATCTGTAGGTGCCAACCGAGACGCGCTGGCGAACCACTGGCATCCCCGATCTGATCGTCTCGCCCCTACGGCCAATCGCACTATCATGTCTTGCGTCACGGCCTCGCCGGAGGTCGGCCCCGTCCAGGAAAACCAGGTCCAGGAGGTCCGCATGACAATCCCTGTCGGTCTCAATGTTTGGTCCCGCTTGATGGAAGACGCCTTCTCGTACCTGGATCAAGCCCTGGCCCCGTTTGACTCCTTGTGGATCCCTGATCACGTGCAAAGCAACGGTCAAAAGGTCGGCGAAGGTTGGACCTTCATGTCGTTCGCCCTGGGCCGCTACCCGGGAAAGACCGTCGGCCACCAGGTCCTGTGCAACAGTTTTCGCAATCCGGCCCACCTGGCGAAGATGATGGCTACCGCCCAGGCGATCTCCGGGGGGCGGGCCGTGTTGGGCATTGGGGCTGGGTGGCGTGAAGAGGAGTACCTCTCTTACGGTTGGCCATTCCCGAGCGCGAAGGAACGCATCGCGCAACTGGACGAAGCCATAAGAATCTGTCGCTTGATGTGGACGGAATCACCAGCCAGCTTCGAGGGTCAGTACTACCAGGTCAGGGACGCGTACTGTGAGCCCGTGCCAGATCCGATGCCGCCGGTCATGGTTGGCGGCTCAGGCGAGAGATTCACTCTGCGCGTAGTGGCTGAGCAGGCCGACTGGTGGAACCACGTTTTCGAAGACCTGGAGATCTATCGCCACAAGCAGGAGGTCCTCAAATTCCATTGCCGGGCGGTTGGCCGTGACTACGACGAGATCAGGCAAGTGATATGCCGAGTGGTCCTCATTGCTGAAAACGAAAAGGAACTCAACCGCCTGAAAGCCGACCCCAATGTCAGATCCGGCGGGAATGGCCTGGCCGGAACACCGGAGCAGGTCACGGAAACCCTGCTCGAAGAGATCAACCAAGGCGCGGACATGTTCGTGGTCAACTTCTCTGATGCCCCACGGGTACAAGGGACGCATCTGTTTGCGTCGGCGGTGATGCCGCACTTGAAGCGGTAGGGCTGTCGCGTCCATCTCAACTGACACGTTTCGAACGATAGACTCGGGCGTCGAAGTCGAAGAGAATTTGACGCCTGCGGTGACGCTGCGGAGTTCGGATGCTCTTGGCGCCCCGCACCGTTCGGAGAGGTGCCGGAGTTGGTCGAACGGGCCTGACTCGAAATCAGGTGTGCCCTTGCGGGCACCCAGGGTTCGAATCCCTGCCTCTCCGCCAAATAGTATTTCAACTTGCTTGTCTTATTGCCTTGATTTCCGATAGTCGTGCCCGTCCCTCATTTGGTCCCACATACGGATTTCCATGGGGCGTTTCCTCCCTCGCCGCCGCAGATACGCCACCGGTGCGGACATTCGACAAGATCAGCAACGAACTCTCGGTCGGCGAGGAAATGCTCGGCGCCGCGACTTCGGACGAATTCCAGATCGTCCTTCGACAGTTCTGCCCGCACGAGCGTACGCGGAGATTTTCTCCGCCCGCCAAGCAGTCGGTTGTCCCCTGTCGCTGGCTGACGGTCAGAACGCAGCGATTGCCCGGTCGAGGGGGATGGCGGTTGTCATCGGCGGCTCAGGTTGCCGTCCATCCCTGCTTGCAGGTTCCCGTTCAACGGTAGCGACACGCTCGCGGTCTTGGGCACACCGTCGGTCACCAGGACGGAGCAGGTCAAAGCCAGGGTCACATCGCTGGCGCTGGACGTGAAGGGGCTGGCACTCTCGGGCGTGCACTTCGCCGCGATGTCCTGCATGGACCCCGACAGGGTCGCGTCCCAGATGAGGGTTTGATTGCTCGTGTCCCAGCCAACATGCCCGGAGAGGTCGAACTCGGCGTAGTTGGGGCTCGCGGCGACGGTGCGAGGCGTATCCCCTTCCTTGTTGCAGTCCGCCGCAACGGTAAAACTCGTATCCGCCACTACTGCCGCAGCGAAGTTGGTGCACTGGTTCTGCAAGTTGCCGTCCAGGGATGTGCTGTCATAGCTTGCGACGGCTGTCAGCGTCGCCACGCAAGACAGGAAACCGCAGATGGCTGCGCCCGCGCGAACGCCGCATATGGGACTGTCGTTTTTCATGATGGTCCTTACGATCTAGCCACTTGTCACTCCCACTTTATCCGATGCTCCGTCAATGTCCAGCCCAAGAAAGAGACAAGTAGAGACAAGGGCGTGTCCTTGTCTTTTGGCGCGGTTGGACCATAATCGCGCATATGAGTGCGGTGCGGTTCCCGACGATGTCGCAAACGCCCGAGGAACAGCGCGCAGCCTTCCGCCTGGGCGGCCCAGCCGTTTCGAGTCGTCCTGGTTCGAGGCGTACCTCGGTTCTCGCCAGACGGTGATTCCGGGTGGTCCTCGGTCCGGTGCGGGAAAGTACGGCCTGGAACGCTGGAATGACCACTGACATCGTTGTAATGTGCGCTCCATTCCCGCGCGAACTGGCGGGCTACCAGGGCCGACCCTTTGCCTCCGCATCCGTGCGGATTCGATACGCATAGTCGGAACATCGGTTCGCGTGCGTCTACGGAACCGCCGCAGCGCCCTTCTGGGACGATGGAGTTCGGCTGCGGTGGTCGTTTGGGCGTGCACCTGCGGTCCGGCACAGGCGCGCGATGCGGAACCTGATGGCGAGGTGCGCGGCATCCACGACATCGAGCTGTCGCTCCCGCAAGCCGTTGGCCGCGCACTGCATGACAATCCGACCCTGATCGACGCGAAGCTGAGCCGCCGGGTTCAGCGGTTCGATCTGGCGCAGGCCGAGAACTGGTTCGTGCCCGAGCTTGGTTTCGGGACCCTGAGCGTCGAGCAGACCGCCGATGCGGGCGATGACGCCGAGTTCTACCGGCTCGCGGCCGGCCCCGGCATGCTGCTGCGATTGCCGACCGGCGGCACGGTGGACGTGAGTCCGTCCTGGTCGGTGTTCCTCGACGAGGCGGGGCACACGGTTTCGGACGGCGCGGGTGTGCGTATCCGACTGCGGCAACCGTTGCTCCGCGGCGGCGGTCTGACGGTGGGTACTGCGCCTGTTCGACTGGCGCGGCTGGCCGAGGCGGGCCACATGCTCAACTTCGAGGCGGCGATCATGGACGTGGTCACGGCGGTCATCTATCGCTACCGCGCCGTGATCGAGGCAGAGCGGCGGGAGGTGATCGACCAGGGAGCGTTGGGTCGGACCCGGGACACGCTGGCGGTCAATCGCAGCCTCATCGACACCGGGCGTATGGCGGACGCGGCCATCGCCGAGACGGAGGCGGAGGTCGCTCGAAGGGAACTCGCGCTCATCCGCAGCCAGGACCGCCGCGACGACGCACACCGGAATCTCAACGTGATGCTGAGTCTGGACGTCGGTGCCCGCGTGATCACCACCGAGCAGGCCACCATCGATGCACGCGCTGCGCCGCCGGACCTTGAAGCCGTCATGGCTCTCGCGCAGGCTGGCCACACAGCCTACCGGCGGGCGTTGCTGAACGTCGAGATAGCCGAACTCGGCATGGCGCTGGCGGAGAACGACATGCTGTGGGACGTGAGCTTCACCGCCGACGTCGAACTACGCCGCACCGGATCGTTCGGCGACCTGCCGGGTGAGCTGGTGCGTGACCTGACCCGCCCGTACACGGTCGGCATCGCGCTTTCGGTTCCCTTCGGCGATGCCGCCGCAAAGGCCCGGCGCCGCGCCCGGCTCGCGGCGCGCACGGCGGTACGCCAAGCGGAGCAAGCGCTTGCCAGCACTGTGCGGGAAATGGAGACGGACGTGCGGAACGGCGTGCGTGCGATCCGCGTCGGCCTTCGCGGAGTGGAACTCGCGCAGCGCGCTCTCGACCTCGCTGCTGAGAAACTCGAGGTCGAGCAGGACAAGCTGCGCCTCGGACGCTCCACGAATTTCCGGGTAACCCGGTTCCAGGCTGACCTGGTCCAGGCCCAGGTCAGCGATCTGAATGCGCGGATCGGCCATCTGAACGCGGTCGCCGCGCTTGACCGCACGGTGGGTGGCACGCTCGCCACCTGGGACATCGACGTCGAGGCGCTGCAGGAATGAGCACGGCCGCCTCGCTGCACGTCAGCATCCTGGACAATATGGACGACGGCGTGGTTGCGGTAGACCGCCGGGGCGTGATCACCAGTTTCAACGCGGCCGCTGGCGCGATCCTGGGCATCGCGCCGGAAAGCTGCCCGGGCCGCGCCTTCGCGGAAGTGTTCGTGCTCGCCGAGGGGCTCGACCACTTCACGCAGGCGATGCTCGACGCCGTCAACAACAACGAACTCGACCGCCGCACAGTCGAAATAGACGTGGACGGGGAGCGCCGCATGCTGACGGTCAGCGCGTCCTATCTTCCCGAGGCCGCACCGGCGGAGCCCGGCTCGGGTGGGGTCGTTGCGGTCTTCACCGACATCAGCGCCGAAATGCACCTCAGGGAGACGGTGGAGAGCCAATACGCCGAGCTGCAGCTGGCGTACCGGGCAGCGGACGAAGCCAACGCGGAACTCTCCGAGGCCCTGCGCAAAGGGCAAGCCGTCCGGATCGTGGCCACTGCGGCGGTGATCGCCGGGGCCATCGGGGTGGGCTTGTATGCATGGGACGCCGGAGCACCGGACCGGGAGGCGGGGTCGCCTGCGGGTGCCACCGGCGAAACGGAGGTGTTCACGGTAAGCCCCGAGCGGGTTGTCGCCGAACTGACGGTGCCGGGCCGGCTGGAGCCACGCCGGGAGACCGACGTGCAGAGCCCCGTCGACGGCACAGTGTCCGCCATGCACTTCCGTTACGGCGAGACCGTAGGGAAAGGCGAGCTGCTGCTGGAACTCGACGCCTCCGCCGCCCGGCGGGAGCGACGCTCGCTGCGCGCCCGGCACATCGACGCCGAAAGGCGGCTGCAGGAACTGGAAGCGTGGGAGAGCAGCCGCCCTGTCGCTGCTGCCCGCCGATCAGTCGCTCGCGGCGAACGCGCCCTGCAGCGGCAGCGCCACCAGCTGGCCGAGACCGGGTTCCTCCGCGAGCGCGGCATCGTGCCGAGGTCCGAACTCGACGCCGCGCAGGAACGTTACGAGAGCCTCCAGCTCGATGTGGAGGCCGCACGGCACGATCTTTCCGAGGCCCGCCGTGCGGGCGACGCCGAGGCCCTTGAGGCCGCGCGTCTGGAATTCCGGAACCTGGACGAGGAACTGCGCGACCTCGACCTCGCGATCGCCGGAGCGAGCGTGCGTGCGCCGGTCGCAGGTGTGGTGCTGCGTCCTCCCGCAGACGACGGTGGGGGCGGCTCCGTGCTCAAAGGCGCATCGGTCCGGCGCGGCCAGTTGCTTCTCACAGTGGCCGATGCATCGGCGCTCGCCGTGTCCGGGCTCGTCGACGAGGTCGAGGTCGCCGACCTGCAGCCCGGCCAGCCCGTCACCGTGACGACCGACGCGCTGCCCGGTATCGAACTCCCGGGCATGGTCGCCAACGTCGCCGCCCAGGCGCGTAACGCCAGCGGCCCGCCCGGTCAGCCGGCCCTGTTCCCGGTCGTCGCGGCGCTCGACGATATCGAAGCCGTGGTGCGCGGCAGCCTGCGGCTCGGCATGTCGGTGGATATGCGAGTGGTGACCACTGACCGCGATGACGCGCTGCTTGTTCCCATTGGTGCCGTACAGGTCGGCCCGACCGGCGCGACCGTACAGGTTCGATCGCAGGCGACCGGCGAGTTCTCGACCGTGCCGGTCGAGACCGGCAGCACGACTCCGAACGCCGTCGAGATCATCGCCGGTGTCAATCCGGGCGACGAACTGTTGCTTCACATCCGGACGTCGACTTTGGACCATCGCCGGTGACTCGGAAGGGCAAGCTGCCGGACGCCCACGTCCCGACGTGACGACTGCTGCGGCTGGGTGTCGCAGGATGGCCGACGGCGGCACCGGCAACGAACCGGGATCCAGGCCGTGGGACGTCGTGCTGCGGTTGCGCGACGTGCACAAGTCCTATCCCCTCGGCCCGGTTCACGTGGACGTGCTGAAGGGGGTCGACCTCGCGGTGCGGCGAGGTGAACTGCTGTCGATCATGGGTCCGTCCGGGTGCGGCAAGTCGACGTTGATGAACATCGCCGGGCTGCTGGACCGGCCCACGAAAGGGTCTTGCATTCTCAAGGGCGGCGACGCGGCGCGGATGTCCGACGACGAGCGCACGGCGATGCGCAACGCGCACATCGGCTTCGTGTTCCAGTCGTTCCACCTGCTGCCTCGCCTCACGGCGGCGCAGAACGCAGGCTTGCCGCTCGTCTACCGCGGCGCGCCCGACGGCGAGATCCGGGAGCGCGCCGCCGAAGCCCTGGATCGGGTCGGCATGGCGGACCGGGGCGGACATCTGCCGAACCAGCTTTCCGGAGGCCAGCAGCAACGCGTCGCCCTCGCAAGAGCGCTGGTCGGCGAACCTGCGGTGGTACTCGCCGACGAACCCACCGGTGCGCTGGATCCGGCGACCGGCGACGAGGTCATGGCGATGTTCGAGGCGCTCTGCGGCGGGCGGGACGTCGCGGTGATCGTCGTCACGCACAGCGCCGAGGTCGCGGCGCGCTGCCATCGCCAGACCCGGATGGCGCAAGGTCTGCTCGTCGAGGCGCCGACGGCCGAGAGCACTGCGGCTGGCGGCCACGAGGGGACGGTGCCATGAACGAAGCCGCTCCGCCACCCGGGTACCCTGGCCGACTGCTTCAATCGTTCGGCGCTGTGCGCGCGACAGCGCTAGCGGTGCGCCTGCGCGCCAATGCCCAGGAGGCGGTCGTGAGTCTGCGCTCCGTGCTGGCGCGCAGCGCTCTGGCTCTGGTGGGCATCGTCGTCGGCATCGGCGCGGTTATCGCGCTGGTTTCGACCGGGCAGACAGTCAAGGAGGAGTCCCTGAAGCAGTTCCGGGAACTCGGCACCGACATCGTCACGGTCAGAAGGCAGTTCACGCGGATCCGGGGCCGTGCGCTGGACTTGGCCCTCTCGGATGTGCAGAGATTGGCCCCGGCCGTCCCCGCCATCGAGTCGGCCGCCGCCTCCGTGGACGCGAATTCGCCGATCCGTTACCGCGGCCAGATACTCGCCGAAGGTGCCGTGTTCGGCGTGACCGGCGCGTTCTTCGATCTGAGCAAGCTGCCGTTGGCCGAAGGTCGGCTGATCTCGGACCTCGACCGCCACCGGTTCTACTGCGTTGCGGGTGCCGGCGTGGCGCGCGGCATTCGTGACGCCGGCTCGACGTCCGTTCTCGGCGAGCACGTCCGCGTCTTCGGGCGCCTGTGCACCGTCGTTGGCGTCCTCCAATCCGTCCCGCCCCTTGCCGTCGGACGGCAACTTGCGCCGGACCAGACCGTTTTCATGCCGATCGCTGCCGTGATGCGTGCCGCCGGAGCAAGAATCCGCGAGGCAGTCGCTCGCATGAACGAAGGCGTGACGCCGGAAACAGCTCGGCTGGAGGTCGAGAGGTACTTCCAGCGCATTCGGCCCGAACTGCCGGTAACCGCCAACACCGCAAGCCAGCTCATCGCGCGAATGCGCAGCCAGGGACAGCTGTTCGCGCTCCTTCTAGGCGTGATCGCGGCTATTTCGCTCATCGTCGGCGGCGTTGGTGTGATGAACGTCATGCTGATGTCCGTGCGTGAGCGCCGCGCGGAAATAGGGCTGCGCCGTGCGATCGGAGCCCGTCGGGGCGACGTGCAGCAGCAGTTCGTGGTGGAGTCGGCGGCGCTGTGCCTCGCCGGAGGCGCGCTTGGCGTCGCACTCGGCATTGCCGTTGCCTGGGGAATCTGCCGGTTCGCCGGATGGCCGTTCTCGGTCTCGACGACCGCCGTCGTGGCGGGCGTTTCGGTAGCCACGGCGATCGGCGTCTTCTTCGGCCTTTACCCTGCTTATCGGGCTTCCCGGCTCGATCCCATCGAAGCGTTACGGAGCTAGTGTTCCGTCAAACCCAAATCTACGGGTATCTGCGGCACTACCATGGAACAGACGTGTCC
>JAPOYI010000102.1 GCA_026706665.1 Gammaproteobacteria bacterium
CCGAAACGTACGCCTCTCGACGTGCGGATCGGGTGCAGTCGACTCTGTTGTCCAAAGGGCAGCTTTAGGTCGCAACCTGCGGAGTCAACGGGATAGTTCCCATCAAAAAAGGGCTCGAACCTTGAAGAGGATTGGATGCGCTGAATCTTCGACTAGACTGGGCGGGGCACTAACGTGGCCGGTTTCCCGAGCGACCGGCGAAGAAAACGCCCCGGTGCTCCTGCAGCGCCTCCTGGTGATAGCCGTAGACGGCGTGGCTGCCGAGCCGGTTGATCCGTATGTCGTCGAGACCCCGGTAGTAGTCGTTCGGAAAGGCGAATGCGGCCAGGATCTGCCGGCGGTCGAGCCAGCCGTCCGGCGTCGGGCCGGCATCGCCTTCGGCGATGCGCTCGGAAACGGGCTTTCCACGTAGCGTGCCGACGGTCCATCCCCACTCGCCGAAGCTCGGCACGTTGGCGTGGAACTGCTCGGTGTCGAAACCGACGTGCGAGACCGTCCTGCCAATGGAGAGGAACGCGGCCCTGGCATGGAAGGGTGACGTCGACTGCACGGCGAGGACACCGTCGGGCGACAGCAACTGGCCGATCCGGCCATAGAAGTAGTCGCTGTAGAGCCGGTTCAGGTCGGGATGGCCCGGGTCCGGCAAGTCGGCCACCACCACGTCGAAGGTTTCGCCTTCCGCGGCGAGGCGCTCGACTTCGATGAACGCGTCGGCCTGGATGACGGCGACGCGCGGGTCGGCGAACGCATTCTCGTTGAGTTCGACCAGGGCCCGGCTCAGCCACGCGGGCGCATCCGGATCCTCGCCGGAAAAAAGTCCCACGAGATCTGGATCAATGTCGATCAGGGTGACCGAATCCGGGTCCCACCGGAGCAGGTCCCGAAGCGCCAGCCCGTCGCCGCCGCCGAGGACCAGCAGACGCTCGCGCCGGTAGGTGGCCAGCATTGCCGGTGCAGTGAGGTAGGCGTGGTAGATGCGCTCGTCGTTGGACGCGAACTGCAGGCGGCCGTTGATGTAGAGGCTCAGCACGTCCGGCTTGCCCCGGGCGACGTGCCGCTTGGTGATCACCGCATTCTGATAGGGCGTCTGCAGCCGGTAGACGACGCGGTCCTGGAACAGGGTGTCGCCGAGCCGCGTGGCCCATTGTGTTCCGAACAGGGCAAGCACGACCAGCAGGACGGCGAGCAGCGCGTGACCGATCCAGAGCAGCGCGGCCGGACGCAGGCGGCGGCGGTAAAGCGAGAGGAATCCGACGCCGACGATGGTGTTGACGGCGGCGGTGCCGACGGCCGCGTAGATGACCGGAATCTTGAGGCAGATCGCCACCCATACCGCCGCGCCGACACCCGCCCCGATATAGTCGGCGCCGTACATGGCGCCCAGGTTGTGTTCGAGCCGGCGTTGGTGGATGTGCTCCCGCACCCGGGCGATGAGCGGGATCTCCATGCCGACCAGGAACCCTATCGCGAAGCCCACCACGAACGGCAATACGCGGGCAGATGCGAGCAGCATCTGGGCCAGGCCGCCGTCGACGACGATGGCGGCGTCCAGGTTGTAGACGGCGCGAAGCCACTCGGGGAGGGAGTAGGCGAGCGCCACCGCCCCGGAGAGAAGCAGGATGGATGTGCCGCCGAGGATGCCGATCCCGAGTTCCAGCCAGGCGAATCCCCGGTAGATCGAAGAGATCCATCGTGCAGCCAGGGCTCCGCACCCCATGGCGACGATCATCAGGCCGATCATCGCGTACAGTGTCGGTTCGACAGCGCCGAGAATGCGCCCGGCGTAATGCGCGAGCAGGTACTCGTAGACCAGGCCGCATGCGGCGACCACTCCGATCGCGCCGATCAGGGCGACATCGTGGCGCCGGACACGGACGGTTTCGCTAGCCATTCAGGTCGACCCCGGCGAGGCCCTTGCCCCTGTCGTGACCGCTACGCAAGAACGCCGAAACGCGATCCCGAAGCCGTGGCGTATGTCCCGGCGTTCAGCCGATCACCGCGTGCATCACCAGGCCGACGCCGATGAATGCCGAGGCTTCCATGGCGGCGACACCGATGTTTGCCTGGACATCGACTTCCTGCACGACATCGATGCCGTGCAGGATCACGCTTTGCGCCAGCATCGAGAGCAGCAGCAACACCCCGGCAAGGACCACGGCGAGGCCGAGCAGGGCAGCGTAGACGACCACCATCCCGGCGTCCGGCGGTACCACGTAGACGATCATTCCGCCCGCCGAGGAAACCGCCAGCGCGGTGCCGACCAGGTGTCCGGTGTAGCGGACGGCAAGCGCGGTATTGCCGCTCTCGATCGCAGCCTGCCACTTGGCGCCGTCGTTTCGCCTCGCGTAGATGAACCCACGCATTCTTGTCACGCCGAGCAGGACGATCTGCGCCAGCAGGAACGCGATGACGACCGACGCCACAGCGGTGGCGAGACCGCCTTCGGAGTAGTCGATCGCGGCGTTGACCAGGAGGCCGATCGCTATCAGGTTCGCGGCCTGGGCCGCGCCGGCCGCGACGTTGCCGCCGTTGATCGCCTGCTTCAGGGAGAACTCGTTGAAGACCACCCAGTCGTTGATGGCCATGCCGACCTTCAGCAGTACCAGTCCGAGCACGGCGAAGAGCGAAACCACGCCGAGTTCCTGGGCGAAATCGACGGCCGGATCGCCCGCCGTCGCAGCGGCCAGCACCAGGGCGACCGCGACGGCGCCGCCTGCGAGGGTCACTCCGAAGGCGAAGTTGTCCTTTTCGGCCAACTCGTTCCGGGAATCGACGCCGAACAGCAGTCCGGACAAGTATCGCAAGGCACATATGGCCGCGACGGCAACGGCCAGGTTAAGCACGACGATGGCCCAGATCCAGACACTCACCGACTCGAACATTTGCTTGACCCCTCTATTTTCCCCTGATTGGTCCCCGCGATCCGCCGCCGAAGCCGCGCATGGAGGAAGCGCCGCCGTATCGGCCGGCATATGCCTTCTGGCTGACTACCCGCGAGGACGCGCCCTGGCGTTGCCTGGCGTATGGGCTGCGGAATGTCCTGCCCTCCGATGAGAACTTGCGCCTGGCGGTGGACTCCACCTGGTTCTGGCGCCGGCGATCCGATGGCGACGTGTAGGCGTCGCGGCCCCAGTCGTGGTAGTAGCTGTAATCCCGCCGGCCGGACCAGGCGCCGTAGCCGACGCGGGGTCCTCCCAGCAGGTTGCTGATGAGCGCGTACTGGCCGTACCAGACCCAGAACGAAGCACCGCTGGAATTTGTCTGCCAGGAACCGTAGTGGGGATTGCCGACCAGCTGGCTTCCGGGACCATGGGAGTCCGCGGCGTTGGCGCTGCGCGAGGCGCTGGCGCTGATCGAATCCACGCGCGGCAACGCTCCGTCGGACATGTCCGCAAGGGCGTTGAGCGGGTCGCTGAGCGCCCGGTTGAACTCCGCCGGATCGGCGGCCGCCCGCAGCGCCGCGTATTCCGCCAGGACGGGTTCGTAAGCCCTGGCGGAGGCGTCCGGCGGTGGAAATGCAGCGCGGTTGTCGTCGAACCGCTTGCGCAATCCCTGGTACAGGCGTCCGTCGGCGGTTCCTTCCAGGCGCAGGACATCGGTGATCGGTTTCAGGTCCGGCTTGGCGCGGGCGAGTGCGTCCGCGTAATTGAGGATCAGCGACCCGTTGCCAAGGCGCCTTTGCGCGAGATCCTCGCGCAGCCGTATGAGCGTGGCGTTGACTTCGTCCTCCGCGCGCTGGGCCTGGGCGCGTGCGGACGCACCGCTGTCGCACCCGGTGAGCCAGAGGAGGGGTGCGAACAGAAGCCCGGCCACGAGCGCATTGGACTGACGCATGGCGCGTATCACTTGAGCGCCGCCTCCCGCGCTTCGGGCAGGGTGCCGGTCAATGCGGTGCCGAGGACCGGCCGCTCGAGTGCCCGAATGCTCAAACGCGCGCCCGGTGCTGCCCGCGCGATCACGTCGACCGCCTTGTCGGCGTCGCAGGTCCCGCACATGAATACGTCGAAGGCGGCGTACGACCGCTCCGGCCAGGTGTGGACCGTGATGTGCGACTCGGCCAGCAAGGCGACGCCGGTCACGCCCCCCTGGTCCCCGAACCCATGCATGTGGCAGGACAGCACATTCGCGCCTCCCGCCCGCGCGGCGCGGCGCAACAGGCGCTTGAGAGCCGGGACATCCAGCCGCGCGTGATCGCCGAAGGACTCGATCAGGACGTGGCGGCCGCAGGCGTTCTTGGATAAAGACATATTATGACATGCTAGGGGCAACGCACCGGTCGCGCAACAGGCAGCAACCTTCGTCGCATTGTAATCTGACGGCTCGTTCAAGGGTTGCGGTGTATCGCCCATGAGTTCGACAAGAACCGTGCGAGGATCGGTCTCTGGCCGCGTCCAGGGCGTCGCCTATCGGATGTCGCTCCTGCGGGAGGCCAACGCCCTGAACCTTGCCGGTTGGGTGCGGAACAGTGCCGACGGGCGTGTCCTGTTCCTGGCGAGCGGTAGGCCGGAGTCCGTGGAGGCGCTGCTGGAATGGGCGCGGCGCGGTCCGGCGCTGGCCCGCGTCGACTCGCTTACCGTGAGGGATGTGGAAGAGACGCCACCGGCCACTTTCGAAGTGCGGTTCTAAGCCTGGCCCGTGCGTCGTTCCAGGCGCAGCGGCAGCGCCGCGAGCCCGCGGATCACGGTCGATTGCCGATACTGCGGCTCCTCATCTGCCAGCTTGATCCTGGTAGTCGAGCGCAGCACCTCGCCGAATACCGTGCGTGCCTCCATGCGCGCGAGTTCCGCCCCGATGCAATAGTGGACGCCGTGTCCAAATGACATGTGCCTCGGGCCCTTGCGCGTGATGTCGAACGCGTCCGGATGTTCGAACGCTGCCCCGTCCCGGTTCGCCGATCCGGTGAGCAGTATCACGCCATCGCCCGGATTGATGACGCGCTTGCGCATCGTGACGCGTGCCTTCGCGATGCGGAAGTCGGTCTGCACCGGGCTGTCGAACCGCAGCATCTCCTCGATCGCATCGTCGATCCGTGCCGGTTCCTCGCGCAGCATCTGCATCTGCTCGGGATAGCGCAGCAACGCCAGCATGCCGTTGCCGATGAGGTTTGTCGTCGTTTCATTGCCGGCGATCATCAGTACGCTCAGCATGTCGGAGGCTTCGGCCATGCTGATTCCCTCGCCGGTGGCGACTTGCCTTGCGAACGTGCTGACTGCGTCGTCCTCGTCCGATTCGCTCCGCTGGCGCAATAGCGCGGTAAAGTAGTGTTGCATTTCAGTTCCTGCGCGGTGTGCGGTCCTGCGCTCGTCGCGCGCCGCGATCATTTCGAGCAACCGCGCGCGTTCCGGGACCCACGCTTCCCAGCGGCCGCGTTCTTCGCCGGGAATTCCCATCATCTGGAGCATCACGCGCATGGACAGCGGCGCCGCCACGTCGGCGATCCAGTCGGTCGTTCGCGCCTGTCCCTGTACCGCCCGCTCGACGAGTTCTGCTGCACTGCGAGCAATCGTCTCGCCAAGAACGTCGAGGTGCGCCCTTGTGAAGGCACGCGACGCCACCCTGCGCAGCCGTGAATGGTCGGGAGGGTCCATGAGCAGGATGCTGTAGTCGTCGGGTGCGGGTGGCAGCACGCTAGTGGTGGCTCCGCGCCATCGCGGGTTGTTCGAGAAACGCTCGTGATCCTTCGCCGCCGCCGCCACATCCTCGTACCTCGTCAGTACCCAGCTGCCAAGGATTGCGCTGCGATGCACCGGGCTACGCCGACGAAGCGCCGCATAAACCGCGTAAGGGTTCTGGACAACCCGGCGTGACAGGGGGTTGTAGGTCGCGCCGCGACTGACCGTCTCCCAGAGTCCTGCGCCGCGAGCGACGGTTCGGCGCAATCGGTCGGCGCGTGTCGACTGCTGTCTCATTGCCCAAGGCGCCTCCGGACCGCGAAACGGGGTCCGGACACCAGCGGTGTCCACCACGTTAGAATCCGCCTCGAGACACAAGTTCCGCTATACATGACGGCAGCACGCAGAGGCTTCATGTCTCCGATGTCGGGGGTCAGGATACTCCCCTCGTGTCTTCAGGCGCTGATTGTCGCAGGTTCGGCACTGGCCGCCCCGCAAACCTGCGCCGAGCCGATCGAAGAATGGAAACAGGCACCTCCGCTGGACCTGTTCCTCCAGGCCCGCAGCCAATGGGGTTCGGGCGCGGGGCCGATCCTGGATGCCATATCGGTGTCCTGGCGCGACGCCTACACGCCGATGATCGTCGAACTGGCGATCGTCTCTCCCTATCCCGAAACCCGGACCCTGATGTTCCGTTTCCTGCGGAGGGAAACGGGACGGGCGTTTGGAGAAGACACGCAGCGCTGGATGCAATGGGTCTGGCAGCGGCCCTACGATCCCCACCCCGAATATCTCGCGTTCAAACGCGCGATCTACGGCCTCATCGATCCTCGCATGGCGAGCTTCTTCCCGGAGGGGGCCCGCTCACTGATCCGGCTCGACGAAGTGCAATGGGGCGGGGTGTACGTGAACGGCATTCCGCCGCTGGATCACCCGGAGCACATTCGGGCCGACCAGGCCGGCTACCTCCGGGACAACCACGTCGTGTTTGGCCTCTCGATCAACGGCGAGGCCCGCGCCTATCCGAAGCGGATACTGGCGTGGCATGAAATGGCGCTGGACACGCTCGGCGGCGTGGAAGTCACCCTCGTCTACTGCACGCTGTGCGGTACTGCCATTCCCTACCACAGCGTTGTCGGCGGCCAGCATCGAACTTTCGGCACCAGCGGACTGCTTTACCGCTCGAACAAGCTGATGTTCGATCATGAGTCGAAGAGTCTCTGGTCGACGCTGCTCGGGAAGCCAGTGATCGGCGAGTTGGTCGGATCGGGTCTCAAGCTCGAGTTCCTTCCGATCGTGACCACTCGCTGGGGCGATTGGAAAAGCAGGCACCCGGACACCACGGCGCTCTCGCTGAACACGGGCCACGAGCGCGACTATCGGGAGGGGCGCGCCTACAGGGACTATTTCTCCAACGACAGGCTCATGTTCCAGGTGCCCGAAAGGGACAGGCGGCTCAAGAACAAGGCCGAAATCCTTGGCATTCTGCTCTCTGCGAATGAGCCCGAAGCCGCAGGGGAAGTCCTGGCCATCAGCGCCCGCTTCCTGCAGAAGAACCCGGTGTTTCGGACGGAGTTGGCCGGCCGCAGGCTGACCATTCTGACGACCCCTGCGGGCGCCAATCGCGTCTTTGACACCGGTGATCGAACGTTCGAGCGACTATTGGAGAACGAACAGGCAGCCGATGACGCGGGAACGATCTGGAGAGTGACCGAAGACGCCCTCGTTTCAGAGGATCTGCGACTTGCGCGGGTCCCCGCCTATCGCGCCTTCTGGTTCGGCTGGTTCGCCCAGTTTCCAGAGACCAGGCTCATCAAGTAGCTTGGGAAGCGCTTGCAGAAGGCTCGACCGGACCTTGCTGCGGAACCAGTGGTGCTTGATCCGGATTCGGAGGCGGAAACACTGGCGAGTGGTACCGTCCACGAACCACTGCGCTGTTCCTTCTGCCGGAAGGCGCAACACGAAGTGCCCAAGCTGATCGCGGGTCCTGGCGTTTTCACCTGCAACGAATGCGTCGATCTGTGTGCGGAGATCCTGGCGGAAGAAGACGCGGCAGAGTCGTGAGCGCTGGCTCGGCCTATGTCGGAATCCCTGAAGTCACCTCATCCCCGGGTCGCCGCCGCGTAACGGGCCTCAAGCGCGGCATAGAGGTTGTCCGCGTAGCTTGGCCGGGCGATGTCGAGGCCAGCCGCGATCTCTGCCAGGTGCGCGTTGTCCTCGCGCCCGTCCCATGTCTTCACGTAGCTGCCGTCCCGGTAGCCATGGTCCTGGCGGAACGCGTTGAGCACGTTCTTGCCGACGTAGATGTCGTGCAGTTCGTCGAGTCCCATGGGCAGTGCGTTCATGACGTCGAGGAAAGAATCGATGTCGAACGCTTTTCGTTCGAGCGTCGCTAGCGCCAGCTGTTCCACGGCAGCGTGCAGGTCTACGCCCTTGCTGGCGATGGCCCGGGAAGCCATGTGATCCGCCAGTGCGTCGTTCACGGCGTTCGCGCGCAAAAGGTCCGACAGGCCGAAATGCCAGATATCGACGATCTCGAGCCGGACCTGTTCGAGGTCCCGTTGCTGGCGCCGCCACCACTTCCAGCCGATGTGGTCGAGCAGCTCCGCGCACTCGATCCACACGGCGCGGTAGTACTCGTAACCCTGGTTGCGCCAGTCCGCGTGCACCTGGCGGTTGTGCCTGTCCTGCAACACCGCCATGTTGCGCAGCCATGTGCGATGCAATTCCACTACCCGCTGCCCTCCGGAGGCGCTCGCCCTGAGGGGATGATAGCGCCGTTGCACGAGGGTCTCCGGGGATACGCGCGCAACCTTGAGTGTTGTTCTGCGATCCAAAGTTGAAATACATTCCCTATGCGCCCACATTAGGACCACAGATGATGTGGAATAAAGTGTCACCGTGAAGCCGCTACCCCTACTGCCGTTGCGCGATACGCTCGTGTTTCCGGAACTGTTCGTCTCGATCAAGGTGGGCCGGGCGCAGTCCCTGGGTGCGTTGAAGGCGGCGCTGGACGACGACCACCGCCTGATCACGGTGCTGCAGCGGGAACCGGATACCAACGAACCTACGCTGGAGGATCTCCACGGAGTAGGCACCATCTGCAAGATCACCCGCGTGGAGCAGGGAGACGGCGGCGCGGTCGTCGTGGTGCAGGGGCTGGTTCGTGTGCGCCTCGGAGAGCAGGGGTCGAGAACCGACTATCTCGAGGTTGGCTACGAGGAGCTCCCCGCGCTTTCGGCATCGGGTAGCGGGAGCGATCCCCGGATCGATGCGCTGCTCTCGGAATCGTTCGACGCGGCGAGGCGGATCGCCAACCTGCTGGACACGCAGAACGGCGACCAGGTGTTTGCCCAGTTCATGGGCAGCAACGACAACCCGATCACGCAGCTATACCGTATTGCGAGCTTCGCGCAGCAGAGCATCGAACTGCCGGACCAGCAGAAGATCCTCGAGACGCAGACCATGATCGAACTGCTTGAACTGATGCTCGCGAAACTGACGCACCAGGCTTCTGTCATGGAGTTGCGCCAGGAGATCGCGAGCCAGACGCGCGAGGACCTCGACAAGCAGCAGCGCGAACAACTGCTGCGGCAGCAGAAACGCGCCATCGAGCAGGCGCTTGGCGAGAGCGATGGCGACGATGACATCGCGGAGATCAAGGGGCAGCTCAGCCAGGCGAGTCTGCCCGAGGCAGCGCAGAAGGAGGTGGATCGCGAACTCAAGCGCCTCTCCCGGATGTCTCCCAACGCCGCGGATTACCAGGTGGCGCGCAGCTATCTCGAACTCGTCGCGGAACTGCCGTGGAACGTGGTCACGGAGGACACCCTCGACCTCGGCCATGCGCAGAAGGTCCTCGACGAGGACCACTACGGACTTGAGGATGTCAAGGAACGCATCCTGGAATCGCTCGCCGTGCTGCAGCTCAACCCGGAAGCGAAGGCATCGATACTCTGTTTCGTCGGTCCGCCGGGGGTCGGCAAGACATCGCTGGGCCAATCCATCGCCCGGGCGATGGGACGGAAATTCGAGCGCATGAGCCTCGGCGGCTTGCACGACGAGGCGGAACTGCGCGGTCACCGCCGAACCTATATCGGCGCCATGCCGGGGCGAATCCTCCAGTCGGTGCGGCGCGCGGGCGTGCGCAACCCGGTCCTGATGCTCGATGAGATCGACAAGCTGGGCCGCGATTTTCGCGGCGACCCGGCGGCCGCGCTGATGGAGATCCTCGACCCGGCGCAGAACAGGGAGTTCCGTGACAACTACCTGAATCTCGCGTTTGACCTCTCGAAGGTGTTCTTCATCACCACGGGGAACACCCTGGAGGGCATCCCGCGACCGTTGCTCGATCGCATGGAAGTGCTGGAACTAACCGGCTACAGCGAGCAGGAAAAGAAGGAGATAGCGAATCGCTACCTGATTCCGCGCCAGCGCGAGAATGCCGGCCTCGATGAGGAGGACTTCGTTTTCGATGAGGAAGCGTTGCAGGCGATCATTCGCCGGTATACCCGCGAAGCGGGTGTGCGGGAACTGGAGCGCACCGTTGGCCGGATCGCCCGCAAGAAGGCCCGGGAAGTCGTGCAGGAGGACACACGCACGCACGTGATCGAGGACCAGTTGAACGACCTGCTCGGACCCCCCAGGTTCAAGTCGGAGAAAGGGCGCGAGAACCTGTCCGCCGGAGTTGCTCCCGGGCTTGCCTGGACCGAGACCGGCGGCGACGTGCTCTACGTGGAGGCGGCGCTCACCCACAAGGATGAAAAGGTCACGATCACCGGCCATCTCGGCCAGGTCATGCAGGAGTCCATCAAGGCGGCCCGGTCCTACATCTGGTCCGCGGCGGATTTGCTCCGCATCGACCGCAAGCGGATCGAGGATTGCGGCGTTCATGTCCACGTGCCGGCGGGCGCGGTGCCGAAGGACGGACCTTCCGCCGGCATCACGATGGCGACGGCGCTCGCGTCCGCCTACAGCGACAAGCACGTCCGGGACGACATCGCCATGACGGGGGAACTCACGTTATCCGGACTTGTGCTGCCGGTGGGCGGCGTGCGCGAGAAGATCCTGGCGGCGCACCGCACGGGCATCCGTCACGTCATCCTCCCCCGCGAAAACGAGCCGGAACTCTCGAGATTGCCGGAACCGGTCCGCGATGAAATGCAGATCACGCTGGTGGATCGCCTGGAAGACGTGATCGAAGTGGCCATTCCCGATCTCTGATCGCCCGGCGAAACGCCAACCCGCGGCCAAAAGGAACTCACCGCCGGTCGGCTGAAGTGCCGGAGGGGCAATCGTCGGATAGTGGCCGACTACGCCGCCTGATGCCAGAGCATCGTGCGGATCTCGCCGAATTCGCGCGGCAGTTTCCGCCAGGCTTCGCCGCCGTCTTCGCTGCGGTACATCTGACCGAGGTTGGTGCAGCAGAACAGCAGGTCGGGGTCCGCCTCGTTCGTCGCCACCATCCAAGGCGTCGAGTTGGTCGGCGGCAGGTGCGCGTCCTCCCAGGTTTCGCCCCAGTCCCGGCTGCGCCATAGCGTCCCCTGGGAACCTGGAGGACCGTCGCCGTTGCAGAGGAACACGGTGCCGTCGAGATCGGCGCGGGGTTTCATTCCCCGCGTGTACTGCCACGGCGAGTCGAGCGCCTGGAAGTGCCAGCTCGCACCCTCATCGGTCGACTTGTAGAGGCCGCGGGCGGTGGCGGCGAGGCACTTTCGCGCACCGTTGTCGTTGACGATGGCGATGTCGTGGATGTCGGGAAAGTCGAAGCCGTTCTCGAGGCGCTCCCAGGTATCCCCGCCGTCCGTGCTGCGGTGTACGGCGTCGATTTCGGCGCTTGCCCAGATGGTGTCGTCATTGATCGGATCGAACCTGATGCGCGTGATGCGCGGTCTTCCGATCAGGCATTCCTCGACCAGTTGAACGGGTAGCTCGCGCCAGTTCGTCCCACCGTCGTCGGACCGGAACACCGCGCCCGGGTGGGTGCCGATGATCAGGACCTTCGGATTCCTGGGCGACTGGGCGAACGCCCAGATGCACATGTCGTCCGCGGGAGACGGGACGACCTCGGCCTGGCCGTCCGCACCCTGTCGCAGGATGCCTCGGTCGGAACCCGCCCAGACCACGTCGGGCTCGTCCAGGTGGCTTGACATCGACCAGATACGGCACTCGGCATATACGCCGCGGAAGGCGCGATGCCAGGTCTCTCCGAGATCATCGCTGCCCCAGACGCCCCAGCCGACAGTGCCGGCGTACACCCGAGTGTCCAACGTTCCTTCCTCCCTGTTCTCGCCCCCGGACTCCGGGAGCTTGCCCTGTTTCGTTCTACTCCAGTTGCATCATGGCGCGCAAGCCGCTTGAGTGCGGAAGGCCGCTGCCGCGATACTAGCCGGCCTGACGCAACGGAAAAGGGGAACCAGGTGGCTGACTACGACTATATCTACATCGACCGGCTCGGCACCGACGACCGCGTGGCGCGCATCACGCTGAACCGGCCGGAGAAGCTGAACGCGCTGTCGCAGGAGTTGATGTACGAATTCAATGACGCGCTGCACGAACTCGAGGCGGACTCAAGTGCACACGTGATCATTGTACGGGGCGAAGGACGCGCCTTCAGCGCCGGCTACGACCTGACCCGCGGCCGCGGGTCCGACGCGGTGGTGCGGCAACACCGGCAGCACGACGACAAGAACCGTCGCCTGCTGATGGGTATCCGTACGGGGATGCAGCAGATCACGGACATCCACATGTACTTCTGGAACATGGCGAAGATCACCATCGCGCAGGTGACGGGCTACGCGATCGCCGGTGGCTGCGAGCTTGCCATGATGGCGGACCTCGTCGTGGCCGACGAGGAAGCGCAGCTTGGTCATCCCGGCCTGCGCGGCCTCGGTACGTCACGCACCGGCGTCATCTGGCCGCTGGTCATCGGCATGCGCAAGGCGAAGGAACTCTATTACACCGGCGAGAACGTCACCGGCCGGGAAGCGGCCGAGATCGGCATGATCAACTACGCGTGGCCGAAGGAGAAACTCGAGGAGAACACCCTCGCCCTGGCTGACCGGATCGGTATCATGACTGCCGACCAATTGGCCATCCTCAAGGTCAACATGAACCGCTTTTACGAGAACATGGGGATCTACTCCTCGGTCAGGAGTTCCACCGATCTCGACGCGGCGGGGCAATTCACGGAGTTCGGCTACCAGTGGCAGGACAAGATGCGGGAGGAAGGGCTGAAGGGCGCCCTGCAGTGGCGCGACGGCCCGTACCGTGGCACGGACACCTACAAGGACAAGGACTGATTTCATGTACAACGCAATTGCCTGGCGGGCGATGGGCCTGCCGACCCTTTTCGCAGTGGCCATGGCGACCGGCGCGACTGCCGGGCAAGACTGCGAACCCTCGCGCTGGGGCGCGGAGGACGAAATAGGCAACGCCAACCTCATCACGGCGGAGTCCGTGCTGGCTGCATCCAGTCTCATCAAGACAGGGAAGACCTATAGCCTGGGCGTCACCATCGATTCGTCGACGCCGGCGTTCCCGCCGCGCGGCCTCATGTTGCAGGTGGTGCAGCCGAATCAGCAGCAGGGCCGCGTCGCGTTCCCCAACGCCACCTATAACGACGATGTCTTCCAGGGCTGGTTCGGTATCGGCTCGCAGATCGACGGACTCGGCCACGTCGGCGCGCCGGATGCCACCTACTACAACTGCAACAATGCGAAGGAGTTCGCCTTCCTGACCGGGCTCACCAGACTCGGCGTCGAGAAAATCCCCCCTATCGTCGCCCGCGGCATCGTGCTCGACATGGCGGGGCACTTCGGCGTCGAGTACATGGAGGCGGGCCAGTTCTTCGATGTGGAGGACGTGCAGGCGGTGGAGGAGAAGCAGGGCACACCGGCGCGTGAAGGCGATGTCGTCCTGTTCCACACTGGATGGACGGATGCCAAGCTCGAGGCCGACCCGGCGGCGTGGGTGTCGGCGGAGCCGGGTCAGACGGAGGAGGTCGCAAGCTATCTCGCGAGCAAGAACATCGTCGCGGTCGGCGCGGACACCTGGGGCGTCGATGTCGTGCCGCCACCCGACCAGACGCGTCCGTTCCAGGGCCACGTCATCCTGTTGAAGGAAAACGGCATCTATATCCTGGAAACGATGAACACGGGACCGCTCGTGCGCGACGGGGCGTTCGAGTTCCTGTTCGTGCTGGGCCACGCCAAGGTCCGTGGCGCAGTGCAGATGATCATCAACCCCATAGCCATTCGCTAGCGGCCTGCGCCATTGATCGAGATTCGTCCCGGGCGGCGGGAGGACACCCCGGCGATTATCGACTTCCAGGTCAGGATGGCCCGGGAAACGGAAGGGATTGGCCTGCATCGCCCGACGGTGGAGGAAGGCGTTCAGGCGGTTTTCAACGACCCGCGAAAGGGTGCGTACTGGATCGCCGAATGTGAGGGCGAGACGGCAGGTTGCCTCCTGACGGTCCCGGAGTGGAGTGACTGGCGCAATGGAACCGTCCTGTGGGTACATTCGGTATACGTGATTCCCGAGGCGCGGCGACGGGGTGTGTTTCGGGAGATGTACCGGGCCCTCAAGGCCATGGTGGAAGCATCTTCCGATCTGCGCGGGATCAGGCTCTATGTCGCAACAGAGAACGCAGGAGCGCGGGAGACGTACCGGGTCATGGGTATGGATGACGGCCGGTACCACATGTTCGAGTGGATGGAGGAGGGACAGTAACCGCCTGTTCCAGGGCGTTTCGCCTGGCCCCGCTTGCCGCCCGCGGCGGATGGGCCGGCGGGGTGCTGATCGCCGCAGCAGGCGCCTGGTCGACCTGCGCCCTCGGCGATCAACCCTGCGCCGATCCCCGCTACGAGCACGGGATATCCCATCTGCGGCCGCTCAAATACGACCGTGACTTCACGCACTTCGCCTATGTGAATCCCGACGCGCCGAAGGCGGGCGAAGTGCGCATCTCGGTTCTCGGCACGTTCGACAACTACAACGGCATCGTCGAGAAGGGCCGCCTGGCGGCCGGCTACGACATACCCCGGAGGCTGGTCTACGACACGCTCCTGGAACCCGCCATCGACGAACCCGTGAGTCACTACGGCCGATTGGCCGAGGGCGTGGTCGTGGGTCCGGACTTCGAGTGGGTCGCCTTCCGGCTTCGCTCGGACGCGGCCTGGCACGATGGTGTGCCGATCACCGTGGAAGACGTGCTGTTCACCTTCGAGGCAATGCGGGAGCACGGGTCGGTCGTGATACGCACGTCCCTCGCGGACCTGGATCGCGTGTTCGCGTTCGGCGAGGGGGAGTTGTGTTTCGTGCGCAAGGAAGGCGTGGAGACCAATCCCACGTTCCCGTTCACGCTGGGTTCCTTCAGCATCCTGCCGCAGCACTACTGGTCGGACCGGGACATCGGCAAGACCACGGTAGAGGCGCCGCTTGGTAGCGGGCCGTATCGATTGGCGCGGGCGGAAATCGGGCGCGTGCTCGTTTACGAGAGATTCGGGGACTACTGGGGGCGTGACATACCGGTCAACCGGGGCAGGTACAACTTCCAACGCGTGAAGTTCGATCACTTTGCCGACGAGCAGGTCATGATCGAGGCCCACAAGGGCAACGTGATCGACATCCGGGAGGAGGGCGTGTCCAAGAACTGGGCAACGCAATACGACTTTCCGGCGGTGAAGGCTGGCCTTTTCAAGCGCGAGTTGCGACCGCTGGCGCGCGTCGAGGGCTTGTGGTGGCCGATATTCTGGAATCTCGACAAACCGCATCTCAAGGACATGCGGGTCCGCGAAGCGCTGTGGCTGCTCTACGACTTCGCATGGACCAATCGCGTTCTCTTCTACGGCTTCTACAAGCCGGGCGTGAGCTTCTTCCAGAACTCTCCGATGGCGCACCACGGGATGCCGGGCGAGAAGGAACTTGCGCTTCTCGAACCCTGGCGCGACCAGGTTCCGCCGCGCGTGTTTACGGAGGAATTCGGGCAGCCGCCCAGTGGCGGCCCTGGCTCCCGGCGGCAGAACCTCAGGCGCGCCCTCGAGCTGTTCGAGGAGGCCGGCTGGCGAATCCGGGACGGGAGGATGCGCAATATCGAAACGGGCGAGCCGTTCACCCTCGACTTCATCGGCGTCTCGTACTACTCGATACGCCAGAACCTGTCTCTCGTCGGGAACCTCGACCGCATTGGAGTCGAGACGACGGGCGTATCACCCGAGGTATCGCAATGGCTTTACCGCAGCCGGACCGGCAAATTCGACGGCAACTCCGTTCGCCTCGGCCCGACCTTTACGCCGGGCCTGCAGCTTCGCAACTGGTTCGGAAGCGCCGCCGCCGACCACGACTACGGTCAGAACTGGGCGCGCGTGCGCAACCCGGTCGTGGACAGCCTGATCCAGTCAGTTATCGAGGCGGATACGGCGGAAGACCTGTATGCGGCCACTCGCGCGCTGGACCGGGTGCTGCTGTGGAACTTCTATTTCATTCCCCTGGGCTCGCAGCCGGGTTTCCGTCTCGTCTATTGGGACAAGTTCTCCGAAGAGCGGAACGATGCGCTTATGCGGGTGCCCTACCTCGACGCGTGGTGGTGGGACGAGGCCAAGGCCCGCCGCGTGGAAACGGGGCTTCGTGAGTTGGCGGCAGGCGAATGAGCCTTTCCGGTCAGGTGCCGGGCGTCCCGAAAACCTCGAACAGGTTCTTGCTGAAGACGCTGCGAAACGGGGATATGCGGTGGCGTTTCCTGATCGTGTCTACGGAGTGGACCCACTCGGAGTCCCAGTCGATATCCATGAAGTCCGGTGTTTCCTGCCCGTGCCGCCAGCCTTCCGCGATGAGGTATAGCAGGATGTAGAAGCCCGTCGGCGCGAGAAAGCACCCGATCGTTGCGAAGCTCGCGAGCACCATCGCCGCTTGATGGACTCCGAACTGCGCCAACTGAAAGCCGCCATACGCGATTTGATGCGCGTCGCCGGTGTCGTACCCGGCGACCAACTCCCACGGCCGATGCATCTGCAGGAAGCGGTTGTTCACCCGTTGAAGGGATTGCGGCAGTGAGCTCAACTGGCCCATTCGCCTATCGATGAATTCCAGGTTGTATCCGTGGCCGGCAATCATGTCATGCAGCGTTCGGCCGAGACTGCCTTCGGGGCATGCACGCAGGACAGCCGGGTCGAGTCCACTCGCCGCGGCGCGGGACCATTCGGCCTGGATGCGCGGATGGTTTTGCGTGGCACGCTCCGCGATGGACATGAAACCCGGATGAGCCTCAAGGATGCCGAGGGCCGATATCCTCGCGTTGGCCCTGGAGGGAATCACACCTTGCCTCGAATCATCAACCACGTCCCAGTACTCCTCCCAGAAACCCGCCTCGAGCGGCGCTTCGGGGAGACCGTCGTCGATTTCTCGAAGGGCGCCGTTTCCCAACCAGACCGTCGAGATGTTGTCGTAGACGGCGCTGATGGCGTCGGGGCAGGAGAATGCGGCCCACGTCATCGTCGCGGCGACCTGTAGTTGTCCGGCCGCATCGCCCTCCCTCGCGGCTTTCAGGGATTCGATCAACTCTTCCCCGCTGACCCTGGAAGTCGCTTGTTGAAATTCGAGAGTTCGGTCCACCCGTTGCTCCAGTCAGTTCTCAGTCGCGACAGGATGCGGTGGAAGCATCGCCTGAAATTGTGGCCATCCTGCTGCCGATGGTCGGGACGCTTCGCGCAAACGCGTTGATCTCCTGTGCTCGCGCGCCTTGATCGGCACTGCGCGCCGTTCTACGGCGTGGCCTGCAAGGATACCCTTGTTCCAAAGTGACCTGCACCGACCTGCCACGTCCCTTTTGAATTTGCGGTTGAACTGCCTTTGCGAAATCTCCATAAGATTATCCTATGAAAGTGTATTGCGCACCGGCGCGAAGCCGAAGGCCCCGGCTGTGGAGCCAATAGCCGGCGGGTCGGGAGATGGTCGGGAGACTCGGAGGCTCAACTGGCTCGTCATTGGGTAGAATTGATCCCTCTCGATGGACCTCGTAGCGTGAAAGCCCGCTGGCGAACGACATGGAATCACAGGTTGTCACCGAATCGCCGGAACTGGATGCCGCCATCGTCAATCCGGCGAACTGGGGGAACGAGGACTGGGTGCACGCGCAGTTCGCCTGGCTGCGCGATAACGCGCCGATACGCCACTTGTCGCCTGACGGCTTCGACCCGTTCTGGTCGATTGCCCGCCATGCGGACATCCGCTACATCGAGAGCGACAAGACGCTGTTCATCAACGATCCGCGTCCGCTCCTCTCCCCCAAACTCCTGAACGCCGTCGTCATGCAACTCACGGGGCGGCGGCACCTCGTCC
>JAPOYI010000134.1 GCA_026706665.1 Gammaproteobacteria bacterium
CGCGAACGCGCATCTCCTTCGGCTGTGCGTTCAACCTGCTCGGCGGCGAGGTGCGCGAGACAACGGAAGTCAAGGCCCTCTCCCTCGCCAAGGGAGAGTCCCTGCACGATACGGCGCGGGTCCTGTCCGGCTACAGCGATGTCATCGTCATGCGCCACCCTCGCGAAGGTTCCGTCAACGAGTTTGCCGAAGCCTCCCGCGTCCCGGTGATCAACGGCGGCGATGGATCCAACGAGCATCCGAGCCAGGCCCTGCTGGATCTCTACACCATGGCCAAGGAGATGCGGGAACAGGGCCGCGGCATCGATGAACTGCGCATCGCTCTGGTCGGCGATCTGAAATACGGGCGCGCCGTGCATTCGCTTTGCAAGGTGCTGGCACTGTTTCGCTCCATCACGTTCCAACTGGTATCGCCGCCCGGCCTTGAACTCGGGGCCGATCTCGTGGAGGCGCTCCGCGCCCGGGGCCACAGCGTCAACGTGGTACACGACATGGAGGCCGGCATCAGCCATGTCGATATCGTCTACGTGACCCGCACCCAGGAAGAGCGCTTTCCTTCCCCCGATGCGGCGCGGCGGTACCGCGGCCTGTTCCGGCTGAACCAGGCGGTGTACACGGAACACTGCGAACCCAACACCGTCATCATGCATCCCATGCCCCGGGATTCCCGCAGGCAGGCGCGGGAACTGGACGAAGACCTCGATGCGAACCCCAACCTGGCGATCTTTCGCCAGACGGACAACGGCGTGCTGTTGCGGATGGCGCTATTTGCCATGGTGCTGGACGTCGCGGATCGCGTGCACGTCGGCGCCCAGGCGGTGCACTGGTATACGGCCAGGAGGACGCCGCAGTAGCGTCCGCGAACGCGCTCTCGCCAGCACGATGTGGACGAGGCGCTGTCTCAGTTCGCGTTGGTCCACATGGAGGGCTCAGCGACGGTGGCTACCTACGCGCGGGACGGTCTGCAGGAGAAGCGACGGCCCGTCATGCAGCGGTGGGCTGACTGCATCGCGGGATAATAGCAGGTAGCAGCACCCGCGTCGCCGCTTCCCGAAGCTATTGTCAGCGGGAAATCCAGCCTGGGTCGCGCGTGACGCGAATAGGGGAATCGTTGTTAGGGTCTATGTCCCAGTAAAAATGACACAGGTAGTCGATTAACTCGCGTTATCCGAGCCTAACGCTACCGTTTGTCGCTTGGCAAGCGGTTTCTGCAAATTTTTCTCCTTTTGCCTCGCAGTCGGGCCACGGCGCCTCTGGAGGCCTCCTGCCCGCGCACTTAGCGACCGGGCATGGCGGGCGATGTCCAGCGACCGATCACCTGTAGCTCCGCCAGCGAGACGCCGCGCTCCGCCAGGGACTGCGCGGCGCCAACGCGCAGCGAATGTCCCGACACGCGCCGGGCGATTCCGGCCTCGGCCGCCCGGCGCTTGATCGCCGCGCCGACGGCGCCCGTTCCCAGTCGCGCGGCTTGGATGGTGGCGCCCCTGACGGGACGGAACAGCGGACCGGATTCGATGCCGGCCATGGCCACCCACCGCCGGAGGCGCTCTGCCGCGTCTTGGCCGACATGGAGAACCGCTCCCTCCCCGTGCTGGTCGGTCTTGCTCCGGCGTATCTTCACGAGCGCCGACCCGTTCCTTTTCATGGACACGTCCTCAGCATCCAGGCCGGAAACCTCCGAGACGCGGAGCAGCGCGTCGGAGGCGACGCCGACCAGGGCGGCGTCGCGCATCCCTCGCGCGTCGCCGCATGCCTCGGCGCATTCGCTCATCCTGTCGGCGTCCTCCCACGACAGGGAACCCGCCTGTCCGCGCCCCCGGTCGGCGGCTTCTCGACGGTACCTCTTGAGCCGCTCGACCGTGACGGGTCCGACCGGATGCTCGTCGCAAGGGCGGCCGGCCCTTTCCAGATCGCGGACCGCGTGGCGAACGGCGGCGACCGCGAGCGCGGCGCTGGCCGGGGCGAGGCCCCGCCCGAACATCTCGTCGAGGTGCCTCGCGAGGAGCCTGTCGGTGGGCGGTCGTCCGCCCAGCCAGTCGTCGAAGCGACGCAGCGCGCCGGCGTACGCCTTGCGGGTGTTGGCCGCCAGGGCCGCCGTGTGGAGCAGGCCGATCGCCAGCCCGATGTCGAGGCGTGCCGGGGTCCCGGCCGCGTCGCGGGGACTCTCCAAACGTTCCGCGATGCCGCGAATGAAGACGAGCAGCATTGGCCGCAGGCCGCGCGGCGTTCGCGAATTGGAGGCGTCGGGTTTGCCATGGCGGGCATAAGGCATCGATCCAAGGGTCATTTTGCATCTCTCCGCTTCGGTTAACGCGAGTTAACCAAACATCGGGTGGCCGGACGGGTCGGCCGACGAGCGTCACTCGGTGTTCGTATTCGCAGCTAACGGCCCGGCACCCCCGTGGGTACCGGAAAACGACCATTTTTGGGGAAGAAATACGAGGTTCAATCATGTCGGAACGAGGAAACATCAAATGGTTCGCGGTCGCGCTCTCAAGGTGGATAGTGAGAATAGCCAAAAAGCGTTCCCTTGTGCTTGTGTGTTGTGTATTGTTGGTCGCGCCTACCGCGTTGGCCTGCACTTGGAGTTACCAGCATGAGTTTCAACCTATTGAGTTCGAAAATTGCGACGAGGCGGATTTCTGCGACCCTAATTCGGGCGGCTATCACTACTCGGGTTCAATATTTGGGATAGTTGGAACGTTCTCCCCCTTCGCCTGGGATTTGAAGATACTCGAATGGGATCCCTGCCCGGACCAAGCGCCGGACTGCAACTTAGGCATCAAGGTCGGCCCATTCGGCATCTGGGTTGGATGCATCTTCCCCGATGATGAAGAAGGAGATGGTTGAAATGCGAAACTGTTTTACAGCCCTTGGCTTGGCCGCTTTCCTGTGGCCAGCGACGTGCGTTGCCGTTCTCTTTCCGGCGGTGATTGTGGGGAAGATGCTGAATATCGAGCAGTCCTCGTACCTGATTGACGCTGCGCTGCTAATCGCCGGCATGGCGGTCGCGACGTGCGTGACTGTCCGCGTCTACCGCAGGCTTTGTCATGCGCCGTCTACGGCGGACGGCAGTACGCAAAAGGCAGTGTTGACCCCTTAGGCCGTTCGGTACCCCGCCCCCGCTTCGGAAAAAAAGACATAGCGACCGCCTGGGCAGCGGGTCTGTTGGTTGCCGGGGCAGTTGGATTGCCGATATATCGCGCGATCAGAAGATCCCGCGAAGTGGCTTAATTGCCACGGAACCGCTCCCGACCTTTTTGGGTTGGGAGCGGTAGCCGCGCGCGTTACCCAGATAGGCCATCAACGGGCAGGTCAGGACATGATGTCTTGGGCGGGGATGGAAGACGGCACGCGCCTTCGGCTCTGACGGATTTCATGGCTTACAGGGCGTCGTCGAGTTCCGGTACGGCAGTGAAGAGGTCCGCCACCAATCCGTAGTCGGCAACCTGGAAGATGGGCGCCTCCTCGTCCTTGTTGATGGCGACGATCACCTTTGAGTCCTTCATGCCGGCGAGGTGCTGGATCGCGCCCGAGATACCCACCGCAACGTAGAGTTCCGGCGCGACGATCTTGCCGGTCTGACCGACCTGCATGTCGTTCGGCACGAATCCCGCATCCACGGCGGCGCGCGAGGCGCCAACGGCTGCGCCAAGCTTGTCGGCCACGCCTTCCAGCAGCTTGAAGTTGTCCCCGCTCTGCATTCCCCTGCCACCGGAAATGACGACCCGCGCAGCGGTCAGCTCCGGACGCTCCGACTTGGCGAGTTCGTCCCGTACGAAGTCCGAGATGCCGGCATCGTGCTCGCTCCCCGCAGCTTCGACCGAAGCGGAACCGCCGCCGTCCGGCACCGGGTCGAAACCCGTTCCGCGCACCGAGACCACCTTCTTGGCGTCGTTGGACCTGACCGTCGCAATGCCGTTGCCGGCGTAGATCGGCCGTTTGAAGGTGTCGGGCGAATCGACTCCGATGATGTCCGAGATCATGGCGACATCGAACAATGCCGCTACCCTCGGCAGGAAATTCTTCCCCGTGGTCGTGTGCGCCGCGAGGATGTGTTCGTAGTCGGTGCCTACTTCGACGATAAGCGGCGCCATGTTTTCGGCCAGTTGATGCGCGTAGGCGGGCGCGTCCGCGCAGAGCACGCGGGAGACCCCGCCAACCGCCGCCGCGCTCCGGGCTACATCTTCGCAATCGCTGCCCGCGACCAGCACATCGACATCGCCGCCGATCTCTCCCGCTGCCGCCAGTACGTTGAGGGTGACGGGCCGAAGCACGCTATTGTCGTGCTCCGCGACGACCAGAACGCTCATTCGATCACCTTCGCTTCGTTCCTGAGCTTGTCTACCAGTTCTTCGACGCTCTCCACCTTGATGCCCGCGCTCCGTCCCGGCGGCGGCTCGACGCTCAAGAATTCGAACCGGGGCGCCGCATCGACGCCGAGTTCCTCGGGGGTCGTGACGTCGAGAGGCTTCCTCCTGGCCTTCATGATGTTCGGAAGCGATGCGTAGCGGGGTTCATTGAGCCGGAGGTCCGTCGTCACGACCGCCGGCAGTGACAGCATCACGGTCTGCAGACCGCCATCGACCTCCCGAACCACCTCCGCCTTGCCGTCCGTCACGGAGAGGTTGGATGCGAACGTGCCCTGGGGAAGGCCGGTCAGTGCGGCAAACATCTGTCCTGTCTGGCCGTTGTCGCCATCGATGCTCTGCTTGCCGAATATGACGATGCCGGGCTGCTCCCGGTCATATACGGCCTTCAGGATCTTGGCGACTGCCAGCGGCTGCGCCTCCGTCTCGGTCTGCACCAGGATCGCGCGGTCGGCACCCAGCGCCAGGCACGTTCGCAACTGTTCCTGGCAGTTCGACCCGCCCACGGAGACGGCGATGACTTCCGTCGCGACACCGGCCTCCTGCAGCCGGACCGCCTCTTCAATAGCGATCTCGCAGAACGGATTGACGGCCATCTTGACGTTGGTCAGGTCGATGCCGCTGCCGTCCGGCTTTATGCGCACCTTTACGTTCGCGTCGACAACACGCTTTACGGGAACCAGTACCTTCATGAAACTTCTTCCGCGTGGGGACCGTGATCCGGGAGTTGCGTCGTTCGCTGGCCGCACATCTGGGCAGCCAACGCCCCATCCCGGATCGGGCGCGTATTCTCGCCTTTTTTCGGACGCTGCGACAAGCGCCCGCCGGCGACTTCCTATCGGGTCACGGCCGTGCGCTACAATCGGAAAGCGTCGTGAAAGTGGCCGGAAAACTCTACGTGGCTGAAGTGCAACACGAATCCTTGGATTTTGACGTCGTGATCGTGGGCGGCGGGCCCGCGGGACTGGCAGCAGCCATCCGATTGGCTCAACTCGCCCGGGAGTCAGGTAGCGAACTCATGATCTGCCTGGTCGAGAAGGGCTCGGAAATCGGCGCCCACATCCTGTCGGGGGCGATCTTCGAGTCGACGGCCCTGAACGAACTGCTGCCGGATTGGTCCGAGCTCGGCGCACCGCTCAGCAATCCAGTCACCCAGGACACGATCTACTACCTGCCGAACGGCAAGACGCAAGTGAAGGTCCCCCGGGCATTCATTCCCAGGGCGCTGCACAACGAAGGCAAATATGCCCTGAGCCTGGGCAACCTGTGCCGGTGGCTGGGTGAGCAGGCGGAGGCGATGGAGGTGAACATCTTCCCCGGCTTCGCCGCGGCGCAGGTGAGCTATGAGGAAGGCCGGGTAGCCGGCGTATTGACCGGGGATATGGGTGTCTCGGCATCGGGAGAACCGAAGCCGACCTTTGAACCCGGTTACGCCCTGCGGGCGAAGTACACCCTCTTCGCCGAAGGCTGCCGGGGCCACCTGGGCAAGGAACTCATCGAGCGGTTCGGGCTTGCCGGGGGCACCCAGCACTACGGAATCGGGCTGAAGGAACTATGGGATGTGGACCCGGCAAGGCATGTCCCGGGCAAGGTGATACACACGCTGGGCTGGCCGCTCGGGCATACGGCCAGGGGCACCGGTGGCGGCTCCTTCCTCTATCACCTGGAAAACAACCAGATCGCCGTGGGGCTGATCGTGGACCTGTCGTACAGCAACCCTCACTTGAGCCCCTATGACGAGTTTCAGCGATTCAAGCACCACCCGCTGATCGCCGGCCAGCTTGAAGGTGGATCCCGGGTCTCATACGGCGCGCGCGCCGTGATCAAGGGCGGTATCCAGGCCTTGCCGAAGACGGTGTTTCCCGGGGGAATGCTGATAGGCGACGACGCCGGTTTCCTCAATCAGCTCAAGGTGAAGGGTTCGCACACGGCCATGAAGTCGGGAATGATCGCGGCGGAAGCGGTGTTCGCCGCGCTGTCGCAGGAATCCCCGCCGTCGGAGATCGACGACTTCGACGCCCGGTTTCGGGCTTCCTGGCTGTACGAGGAACTCCAGTCCTCGCGGAATGTCGGTCCAGCCGTGCATCGGCTGGGGACCTTGCCCGGAGCGGCCTATGCGTGGTTCGACCAGACCATCGCCCGCGGCCGCCTGCCCTTCACGCTGCGCGAGGACACGCCCGACCACGAGCGGCTGCGCCCCGCCGCCTCGGCCACATCCATCGAATATCCAAGACCTGACGGCGTGTTGTCGTTCGACAAGCTCTCCTCGGTGTTCCTCTCCAACACGAATCACGAAGAGGATCAGCCATGCCACCTGACCCTCGCCGATCCGGATGTCCCGATCCGCGACAACCTGCCCATGTACGACGAGCCCGCGCAACGGTACTGCCCGGCGGGCGTTTACGAGGTGATCGAGCAGGACGGCCAGCCGCACTTCCAGATCAACGCGCAGAACTGCGTGCACTGCAAGACCTGCGACATCAAGGATCCGGCGCAGAACATCAACTGGGTGGTTCCCGAAGGCGCCGGCGGTCCGAACTACCCGAACATGTGAACGCCGGCCGCTCCGCGGGCTGATGGATCCGGGGCGAAGTCACACCCCGCCGAGCACGAACCGACTGCCGGAACTCCACACTTCGAGCATACCGTCCCGAACTTCGCCGAGGTCCACGAGCCGATAGAACACGCTGCGGGCGATCAGGGCGCGCAGGCCGTCGCGCACCTCCACGTAGGGACGAGGCTCGCCCTGGTTGTCCCGGACCGTGATGGGGTGCGCCGCGTCGACCAGCACGTGGTCGTCGACGTTGGTGGTGAGAATGAGCCTGCGCTCCCGCCCTTCGCCGGCATATTCCATGTCCACCGCCACGAAGGGGGCGTCGTCGACCCGAATGCGCAGCTTCTCCGCCGGCGTGACGAGGCAATACCCATCGGCATCGCGGCGCAGGATCGTCGCAAACAGCGCGACCAGCCGCTGCCTCTTGATTTCGGTTCCTTCGTGGAACCAGCGGCCATCGGAGGCGATCCGGATATCGATGTCCCCGACGCGTTCCGGTTGCCACTGATCGACCGGCGGCAGCTTCCTGTCGCCGGCCGCCTTCAACAGGGCGTCGAGAGCATCCTCCATTCGGGAGACGTTACCGGCTTGGAGGTTGGCGGCGAGAGGCGTTCACCGGCCTGCGGAAATGGCTCAGCCGCCGATGAACTTCATCACGGTGACTTCCCCCGTGAAGGCCGTCTGCTTGTCCGCCAGGGCCTTTTCCAGCACTCCCTGAAGCCGCATCAGGGCTTCGTGTTCCGGCGCTTCCAGCAGGCTGTTGATGTCGCGATGGTTCGTATTGGACAGGCAGCCATAGAGAAGTCCGTTGGAAGACAGCCGAAGGCGCGTACAGGAACTGCAGAACGGTTCACTCTCGTTGGCGATGATGCCGAAGTCGCCGTATCCCGGGACGTTGAAGCGTACCGAGGTCGAGTCGTAGGGAGCATCGGTCCGAACAAACGTAAAGCGGGACCCGATGGTGGTGAGCAGTTCGTCCATGCCGATGAAGTCGCGCTGGTAGGCCTGGTTGTACTTCAGGTGTCCCATGTTCATGAGTTCGATGTAACGGAGTTCTACGCCCCGGTCGAGGCAGAATTCGAGCATCGGCAGAACCTGGTCCGCGTTGGCAGTACGCATGGGGACCATGTTGATCTTGACCTTGAGGCCGAGATCGATCATGGCGTCGATGCCGGCAACCACCGTCTCGAGGTCGCCGGAGCGGGCGATCAGGCGGAAGCGGCTCGGGTCAAGGGTGTCCAGGCTGACGTTGATGCGCTTGAGGCCGGCGTTCCTGATGATGTCGGCTTTCTTCAGGAGGAACTGTCCGTTGGTTGTGACCGCGACGTCTGACAGCGGGAGGGCCATGACGGCCGGGAGGAATTCGTCGAACTTGGCGGACAGGAGTGGCTCGCCCCCGGTGATCCGAAGCTTCTCGATCCCGGCGGCCCTGATCATCAGCCTCACGGCCTTCACGAGCGAGTCGGAAGACAGTTCCCGGCTCGCGGGCTGAAGCCGCTTGCCGTCGGCGACGCAATAGGTGCAGGCGTAGTTGCACGCCGCCGTCAGGCTGACCCGCAAGTTGCGAAAACTGCGCCCGTGGCTGTCAACGATCATTCGTGAGTTCCAGCAGAATTCGCCGTTGCTCCGAATGGCCGGGGCGACGGCAGCGATCCGCCATACTACCGCAAGCACGCATTGCCGGCATCTTCACCTCGGTGCCCGCCGGCCCCCAGCGCGGGTCATCGCGTCGGTTTCCGTGCAGCCAGTCACTCTTGCCCGGTGCCCATCACTTCTTCGATTCGGCGGCCAAGTACCCGTGCGAAGCCGCGTGACCAGAAGACACGGTTCGATCCCTTGAGCAGTATGACGTCGCCCGGCCGCAGCGCCTCGACGATCACGTCCGGGTCGATATCTTCGGGGGAGGGAAAGAACGCAACGCGTCGATGACCGGGCAGGCGGTCGTACAGGATGTCCATGGCATCTCCGACACAGATCACCTTGTCGATTTCGCGGCAGGCCGAAGCCATCTCTGCGTGCAGGCGCCTGGCGTCGTCGCCGAGTTCCAGCATTTCTCCCAGCACGGCTACCGTTCTGCCCGATTCGCCCCTGAGCGCGCGCAACGCGGCGGCCATGCTCGCCGGATTGGCGTTGTAGCTGTCGTCGATCAGCGTGATCCCGCCGACCCTGATGCGGTTGCCCCGCCCTGCCGGCACGGCTGAAGGGCCTATGCGCCGTATCGCCGCGGGATCTTCGCCCAATGCGATCATGACGCCGGCCGCGGCGGCCAATCCCACCGCGCGGTGCTCGCCGCCGCCAGGAACCTCGGCCTCGACGCGGCCGGATGGCGTCTCCACCACCGCGATGCCCCCGTCCGAACTCACCAGGCGCACGTCCGCGTCCCGGCCGGTGCCGAAAGTAAGCACGCGGATGTCGCGGCCGGAGCTGCTGGCGTTGAGTGTGTCGAGACACACCAGCGTGTCGCCGCGCCGCAACCCATCGGCGATGGACAGCTTTTCCCTTTTGAGTGCCGCGATATCGTCGAAGTGCTCGATGTGCGCGGGATGCACGTTCAGTACCACCGCGACATCGGGCTGGGCAAGCCGAGACAGGGGCGCGATCTCGCCCGGATGGTTGGTGCCGATCTCGTATACGGCGAACCTGGCATCCGCCGGTGTGCGCGCCAGCGACAGCGGCACGCCCAGGTGGTTGTTCAGGCTCCCCGACGAGGAGAACGCATCCAGGGCATGGGCGATGAAAGTCTTGACCGTGGTCTTTCCGCTGCTGCCGGTCACTGCGACAACGCGACCGTCGAACCTTGCGCGCCCGGCGCGCGCGAGATCCCACAGGGCATCAATAGTATCTCCCACAACGATGCGCGGGACATCGGCGTCCGGGTCCCTGCTCACCAGGGTTCCCGCGGCGCCCGCCTCGAGCGCTGCGCCGACGTAATCGTGCCCGTCACGCTCAGACCGCTGGCTGACGTTGAAACGCTGTCCCGGATCGCCGGGCAAGGCCACAAACAGGTCACCGCTCGCAAGCGTGCGCGAGTCGATGCTCACGCCGTTGATGTCCGGCCCGTCCGCCAGGGGCGCACCCACCGCCGCGCAGACATCGGACCATCGCCAAAGACTCATCTGTCGACCATCATCCAACCTGCCCGGTTCTTGAAACTGCCGTTTCGACTTGCCGGCATCGCGCATATGGGCGGAGCCTTCAGCCGGGGAAGCTACCCCGACAGCTGATGCGTATGGAAGCACTGGCGTTCCCCCGTCGGCGGATGCGTACTTCCATGCAAGCCTGTGGGACAATCGCTTTCCCTTATACCATCCGGTGGCGACATGATGCTTGGCGATATCCTGCGGAGATCGTACGCGGTCGTTTCCCGCACATTCGCATTCCTGCGGGCGGCGTTCGCAAACGTGCTCATAGTGTTGCTGTTGCTGCTACTGGTGGCGGTGATCCTGTCGAAACCGGAAAGCGTGGAAGTGCCGGACGGCACCGCGCTCGTGGTCGCTCCGAGCGGCGCCATCGTCGAACAGCCTTCTTATCCCGTGTTTCCGCCGCCGCTTCTGGTGGTGACGGACGAGACCCGGGCGGGGGACATCATCGACGCGATCAGGAAGGCGGCTTCCGATGAACGAGTCGCTTTGCTGACCCTGGAACTCACGGATCTCGATTTCGCAAGTGTGGCGCAACTGGAGGCGATCGGCGAGGCAATCGAAGAGTTCCGCGAAGCCGGCAAGACCGTGATTGCCACCAGCGACTATTTCACCCAGGCACGGTACTACCTGGCGAGTTTCGCGGACGAGGTCTACATGCATCCCTACGGCGAACTCATGCTGCCGGGATTTGGCGCATACAGCGACTACTACGCGGGCATGCTCGAGAAACTCAAGGTCAACGTCCACGTGTACCGCGTGGGCGAGTACAAGTCCGCCGTGGAGCCCTATACCCGCTCGGACATGTCCGAGGATGCCAGGAAGGCAAACCGCGAACTCGTGGATGACCTGTGGCGAAGCTATGTCGAGCGGGTGGCGGAGAACCGGCACCTGGACCCGCAGGCGCTGCAGTACTACGCCGACCAATATGACGTCCTGCTGCGTGGAGTGGACGGCGACGCCGCGCGGATAGCGCTCGAGAGCGGAATGGTCGACGAACTGTTGACCCGGGATGCGTTCCGGGATCGGCTAAAGGACCGGTTGGGATCGGACAAGGAACTGCGTACGGATGTCGCCCGCTACCTCAGCGCGGTGCGTCCGAAACTGCCGGCGGTAGGGCCGAAGGTGGCGATCATCGTCGCGGACGGGATGATTCTCCCGGGAGACCAGCCGCGTGGAGTCGTTGGCTCCGAATCGACAACGCGCCTCATCCGCCGCGCGCGCGAAGACGACAACGTCAAGGCCCTGGTGCTCAGGGTCGATTCGCCAGGCGGCAGTGCCTTCGCTTCCGAAGTCATTCGCCAGGAATTGGAGTTGGTGCAGGCCGTCGGCAAGCCCGTCGTGGTGTCCATGGGCGGTGTCGCCGCTTCAGGCGGCTACTGGATCTCGGCGACGGCTGACGAGATATGGGCATCGCCCCTGACCATTACCGGTTCCATCGGCGTGTTTGCCATCCTGCCGACTTTCGAGGACAGCCTGTCGACCATAGGGATAACGCGGGACGGGGTCGGTACCACTGCCCTCTCCGGTGCCCTCGACCCCGTGAGCGGCGTCAGCGAACGCATGGGCAACGTGTTGCAATCTGCCGTGGAGCATACCTATTCGCGGTTCGTAAACCTTGTCGCGCGAGGCCGGGACATGGCGCCGGCAGAAGTGGAAGCGATTGCCCAAGGGCATGTGTGGAGCGGCCGCAAGGCACTGGACCTCGGACTCGTGGATGAACTGGGCCACCTCGAACAAGCCATCGAGGCCGCGGCGGAGCACGCTGGAATCGACAAGTACAGGGTGGTGACGATCGACGAACCGCTGTCCACGCAAGAGAAGATTCTCATGCGGCTATTCGACGAAATGGGACTCTCCCTGCGTCCCGCTGCCTGGTTCGAGCCGATCGTCGCCGGCTTCGAATCGCTCGCGTCGCTGAACGACCCGAGACACGTCTACGCCATCTGCGAGTTCTGCGGGCGCGGCGCCCGCTGGTAAGGGGTGCGGGGGCGAAATGCGACGAATTGGAGCGGCGCGACGGATTTGATTGCGCCAGGCGCCGCCATACGGCACGCGAGGGCCGATACGGCGGGGCCCCGCTTTAGAACAGCCTGATTCGGGTCCGCCCGGCCTGCCTCGGGCTGCGGGAGTTCCGGCGGCGGCGCATGCGCTGATGCAGTTCGCGCCGCTTGGCGGCGAGCCAATCCTCCCTTGTCGCGTTCGGGTCCAGGTTTCTCGACGCCACCTCCCGCTGGTAGCGACGAAAGTCGTCGAACGCGTCGATCTCGTGTTTCAGTTCCCTCATGATCAGCTCGATCATGATTGCGTCGTCGATGTAGCCGAGAACCGGGACATCGTCGGGAATGACATCCTTCGGCTCGGCGAAGTACGCGAGCGCGGTGATGACGTTGGTCCGCTCGCTCCCCGAGAGCTGCCACTCGTCATCCCGCAACATGTCGATGAGAACTTCGACGCGAGCGATCCGCAGCGCAGCGAACGCCGGCAAGTCGGCGCCCTTGACGTTGTTGATCAGTTCTTCCGCGCGCGCGATGACTTCGTCCGCGGAAGCGCCCCTGGCACTGGTTCCGGCCTGTCTGATGATCGAGCGAAAATACTCGAGGTCCGTCTCTTCCAGATCGAAGGCGACCCGCAACGACATTTCAATCCCCAGCAGAGTGTTTGTGGGCGCTCACTATACCATCGCCGGACCGTTGCACTATCTCATTGCAGGAACCGGCGAGGTACGGGGCTCGGCCGGCTCCGCACCGTCTCGAGTGCCCCGCGGCCGGCGCCTATCGGCGCCGCCCGCGGCCCGGCCCTACTCGTCGACCACGCAACAACCGCCCCCGGTCGCTGACCCTCCCGGAGCCGCTTGTTCCATGCGAGGCCCGCCGGGATTCCGCGGACGGATGACGCTCAGGCCCGGGCTTCGCGCATCGTGACGAATTCCTCGGCGGCGGTCGGATGGATGCCGATGGTGTGGTCAAAGTCGGCCTTGGTTGCCCCTGCCTTGATGGCGACGCCCAACCCCTGGATGATTTCCCCGGCTTCGGGACCCACCATGTGGGCCGCAACGACGCGGTCGCTGTCCCCGTCCACCAGCAGCTTCATCATGGTTCGCTCGTCACGCCCCGTCAGGGTGTGCTTCAGGGGCCGGAATGCCGACTCGAATACCTTGAGGTCAGGAAAGCGCTCGCGGGCCCGTTCTTCCGTCGGACCCACGGTGCCGATGTTGGGCTGGCAGAAGATCGCCGTCGGAATGTCGTCATATTCCACCTGGCGGTCCTCTCCACCGAACAGGTCATAGGCGATGCACATGCCCTCGGCGATGGCGACCGGCGTCAACTGCACCCGGCCAATGACATCACCGATGGCGCGTATGTTCGGCGTGTTGGTTCGATAGCGGCCGTCTACGCGCACTTCGCCGGAAGGACCCGGTTCGACGCCGGCCGCATCGAGATCCAGGCCGGCCGTATTCGGGCCCCTGCCGGTAGCGCAGAGGACCTCGTCGGTTTCGAGCACATCCCCTGCCCGCGTCCGAACGGCGAGTCCCCCGGCCACGCGCTCGACGCTCGCGACGCGAGTGTCGAACCGCAACCCGACGCCCTTCCCGCGCATTTCCTGCGCGACGAACTCGCGTATGCCCTCGTCGAACCCCCGCAGGAACAAGGGGCCGCGATACAGCAGCGTCGTCTCGGCACCGAGACCGTTGAATATTCCGGCGAACTCGACGGCGATGTAGCCGCCGCCGATGATGACCACGCGCTCCGGAAACGTTTCCAGGTAGAAGGCGTCGTCCGACGTGATGACCAGGTCGTCGCCGGGAAACGGGGGCACGCTGGGCCGGCTGCCGGTGGCGATCAGGATGTTCTCGGCAGTGACCGTCTCTCCCCCGACGGACACGCCATGCGCATCCGAGAAAACTGCCCGCTCACGGATGATCTCTGCCCCTGGCCCCTCCAGAAGGCCCTGGTAGACGCCGTTCAGACGCGCTATCTCCCGGGTCTTGTTGTCACGCAAGGTCGGCCAGTCAAAGCTCGCGCGCGCCGCGGTCCAGCCATAGGCCGCTCCGTCTTCGAAGTCCTCGGCGTAATGTGACCCGTAGACGAACAGCTTCTTGGGTATGCAGCCGACGTTGACGCAGGTCCCGCCCAGGTAGCGTTCCTCGGCGATGGCAACCCTGGCGCCAAGCGCCGCAGACATGCGGGCGGCGCGCGTCCCGCCGGAACCCGCACCTATGACGAACAGGTCGTAGTCGAAGGTCAATTGCATCCCCTTTCGATGGAAGCCGTAGCCGCATTGTAAGTGCGGCGGCGCTCGGGTGGGAGGACACGGATCGTGGGCTCGACGAAAACAGCGCGCCCTGCGCTGCGTTAATATCGGCCCATGGCAAGGACCCTCCTTTACGACTGTTTCAGCGGAATCTCCGGTGACATGCACATCGGCGCGATGGTCGACATCGGCGTACCGGAGGATTACCTGCGCGGTCAGCTCGCAAAACTCTCCCTTGATTCCGAATTCGAACTCGAAATCGAAACGGCGACCAAGATGGGCATCGAGGGATCCAGGGCGGCCGTCGTCCTGCGCCACGGCGCGCCAAGGCCCCGCCGCCGCCTCGCCCAGATCGTCGAGATCATCGAACGCGCCGGTTTTGGCCGCGGCACGGAAGCGCGTGCGGTCGAGATGTTCCGCGCATTGGGAATGGCGGAAGCCGAAGTCCATGGTATCGACCTGGAAGAGGTGCACTTTCACGAGGTGGGTGCGACCGATGCGATCATCGACATCGTCTCGGCAGCCCTTGGCCTCGAGTACCTGGAGGTCGACGAGGTCCTGTGCCGCCCCGTCGAAGTCGGCGGCGGCACGATCGTCTGCGAGCATGGCCGGATGCCGGTGCCCGCTCCCGCGACCGCGTCGTTGTTGAGGGGGGTGCCGTGCCGGTACGGCGGCGTGGACGGCGAGGCGACCACACCGACCGGCGCCACCATCCTGAAGTGCGCTGTCGATGCGTTCGACGAGCCTCGCGACTTCGTTACCGAACGCATCGGGTACGGGGTCGGGCGCAAGGACTTCAGCCTTCCGAACGTGTTGCGCGTCGCGCTCGGAGGCTCCGCCCGCCGCCGGACAGCCGGTTACGACGTCGAAACGAACGTTGAGATCGATTGCAACATTGACGATATGCGCGCGGAAGCATTCCAGCCGCTGATCGACGGCCTCTTCGCGGTCGGCGCGAAGGACGTGATGGTGACGCCTGCCCTGATGAAGAAGTCCCGGCCGGGGCACAGGGTTTCCGTTCTTGCCGCGAAGGATCGGCTCGAAGCGGTGGTGGAGCGCCTGACCGACGACTCCACGACCATCGGCGTGCGTTTTCACGAAGTGCAGAAGTGGATGCTGCCGCGGCGCACGGCAACCATAGAGACCACGTTCGGCGAGATTCGGGTCAAGGTGGTCGAGTTACCCAATGGCCACGAGCGCTGGAAGTCTGAACACGAAGACATCCTCGCCCTCGCCCGCGCGCGCGGTGAAAGCTACCTCGCGCTCAAGGACGCCGTCGATCGGGAGATCGCCCAATGGATGAACGACTAAGCGACCTCGCGGCCATCCTCGATGCGTATCGGTCTGGCGATGTTTCCCGCACCGATGCGGTCCAACGGATCGATGCCTCGTATTTCGAGTCGCGGGGCGACGTGACCGCCGATCACGACCGGCGCCACCGCACGGGAGCGGCGGAGGTCATCTACGGCGAACACAAGACACCGCAGCAGATCCTGAATGCGTTTCGGGCACTGCGCGAGCGGGGAGAAGACGTCCTGATCACCCGCGTGGATTCGGACAAGTTCGCCGCCCTCGAGGGATCGCTTGGCGGCGCCGAGTACCATCCGACGGCCCGCGTCGTCACATGCAAGACTTCCGCGCGAACACCGGCGCCGAGCACTGTCGCCGTAGTCACGGCCGGGACCTCCGACGCGCCTGTCGCCGAGGAAGCCGCTGTCACGTGCGAGTTCTACGACACCCGGGTCGAACGGATCAGCGATGTCGGCGTTGCCGGACTGCATCGCCTGTTGGCGCGCATGACGACGTTGCGCGAATCGAAGGTGCTGATCGTCGTGGCCGGCATGGAAGGGGCGCTGCCCAGCGTCGTTGGCGGCCTCGTGGACAAACCCGTTATCGCCGTTCCGACAAGTGTCGGTTATGGGGCATCGTTCGGCGGCGTCGCAGCCCTGCTCGGCATGCTGAACAGCTGCGCTTCCGGCGTCTGCGTGGTGAACATCGACAACGGGTTCGGCGCGGGATTCCTTGCGAGCCAGATCAATCGGCTTTGACTCGGGTTAAGATGCACACATGAGCTTCGTGCAGGCCAAGTACGACAAACTGAAGTCGTTCATCGGCGGCTTTGACTCCGCCGTCGTGGCGTATTCCGGCGGAGTCGATTCGTCTCTTGTGGCCTACGTTACGGCGCAGGTACTGGGATCGCGGTCGTTGGCCGTGACGTCCGGCTCGAAGAGCCTGAAGCGGGAAGATCTTGCCCTGTCGAAGGAACTTGCGGATCGGTGGAACATGCCGCATCGCGTCATCGTGACGGACGAGCTCGACGATCCCAACTATCGCGCGAACCCCACCGACCGCTGTTTCTACTGCAAGACATCGCTTTACACGCACCTGGCGCAAATCGCCAAGGCCGAAGGTTTTGACGCGATCTTCAACGGCACGAACCTGGACGACCTGGGCGATCACCGGCCGGGGCTCATCGCGGCGAGAGAGCATGGCGTCATGGCACCGCTGGCGGAAAGCGGATTTACCAAGGCCGACATCCGGAGCCTCGCGGCGAACCTCGGGCTCGAGAACGCCCGGAAGCCACAGTCGGCATGCCTTTCGAGCCGCGTGCCCTACGGCACGTCGATCGATGCCAGTCTGCTGGGCCAGATCGAGAGGGCGGAGAGCGCACTCCTGGCGCTCGGCTTTTCGCAGTTCCGCGTCCGCCACCACGGTGATGTCGCCCGCCTGGAACTGGTTGCGTCGGAGTTCGACAAGGCGCTGGCGCGACGGGATGTCATCGTCGAAAGGGTCAAGGCCTGCGGCTATCGTTTCGTTGCGCTGGACCTCGCGGGCTTCCGGTCCGGGTCGCTCAACGAGGGGCTGGTCGACTAGAGCCGGTCTGCGATCTCGCGCAGGAGCGTCTTGTCCCGGAGCAGTTCCCGCACGGTATCCACTACGGCCTGTGTCCGAAAATCCACTTCGAGGTTCAGGCGATCCCCTGCAACCCTGTCTTCGAATCCGGCGCGAACCAGCGTCTCCGGAATCAGCTTCACCGTGGCCGTCTGGGCGTCACGATCCAATTCGGCGATCGTCAGGCTGGCGCCGTCGAGCGCCACAAAACCTTTGTGCATCATGTAGTTGCACCAGGGACTCGGTACCGACACTGACATCGATGCGAGACCTTTCGCGGTTTCAATCGCGTTGACGCGGGCGGTGCATGCGACGTGGCCGGACAGCACGTGCCCGCCCACTTCATCCCCAACCGTGAAGGAACGTTCGACGTTCACGCGATCGCCGGCCGTGAGTTCTCCTAGATTCGTGAGGTTCGTCGTTTCCTGGACCAGGTGGAATTTCGCGATGGGTTCGCAGATCTCCACCGCCGTTAGACAGACACCGTTCAACGCGACCGAAGCGCCGGACTCCAGACCCGAGGCGAGTTGACCAAGATCGACGGAGAGTGTTGTCAGCGCCCCATCGCGCTCTGCCGCGATGACATCGCAGCGTCCCTGGACTATGCCCGTATACACCTGGGCGCGTGCCGCGTCATGGATTGACTAGTGCCCGTCAAACCCAAATCTACGGGTATCTGCGGCACTACCATGGAACAGACGTGTCC
>JAPOYI010000224.1 GCA_026706665.1 Gammaproteobacteria bacterium
CCTTGCGGCACGATGCGTAGTCTGTTGTCAGTCACTACTTATCATGACTCGGCAGGCCTAGCCCATATAGAGAAAGCTGCGGCGCGCCGTGCGTTGGGTACAATGCGCGCCGCATTGCGGGCACACCGCGTCGGCCGCGGATTTCACGCTGGCCGGTTACGACCCACGTCGGTAGGAAATGCAATACGCGCAACTCGACATCGCCGATCTTGAACGCGAGTTGGCCACGCTGGCCCAACGCCATTCGGCGGTGAGCGGCTCCAACCTCTCGCTCGATCTGACGCGCGGCAAGCCTGCGCCGGAACAACTGGACCTTGCCAATGCCCTCGACGGCATCCTCGAAGGCAACTACATGTCGGCCACCGGCATCGATGCGCGCAACTATGGCGACTTGCGGGGACTCCCGGAGGCTCGGGAACTGGGCGCGGAGATCCTTGGGCTGGACCCGGACCGAATCATTGCCGACGGCCCCAGCAGCCTGACCCTGATGTACCAGGTGATCGACGCGGCGTACCACTACGGGCTGAGCGGGCCGGCCTGGTCGAGTGAGGCCCCGGTCAAGGCGGTCTGCCCGGTGCCGGGCTACGACCGGCACTTCACGATCACCGAGTCGTTCGGTATCGAGATGATCAATGTGCCGATGAATGCGGCCGGGCCGGACATGGATCGCGTGGAGGCACTGGTCGAAGCCGACCCCTCGATCAAGTGCATGTGGTGCGTGCCGAAGTACTCGAATCCTTCCGGCTGCATCTACTCGTCGGAAACCGTTCAGAGGATCGCGGCGCTTGCCAACCGTGCCCCGGCGGGATTCATCGTAATGTGGGACAACGCCTACGCCGTACACGACTTCGAGTTTCCGCCGGCCGAGCTGGACGATGTTCTCGCCCACGCCGAGAGGTGCGGCACCGCCGACAACGTGGCGGTGTTCGGTTCCACATCGAAGATCACCTTCGCAGGGGGAGGCATCAGTTTTGTCGCCGGCAGCCCGGCAATGCTTGACAGGCTGGAGTCGCGCATGTTCGTGATGCTGATCGGGCACGACAAGGTGAACCAGCTTCGGCATGTCAAGCTGCTCCACGGCCGCGTCGAGGAGCACATGCGGGCGCACGCCGACCTGGTGCGGCCCAAGTTCGAGGCAGTGGATCGAATCCTCAATGAGTCTCTCGACGGTCTCGGCATCGCCGAGTGGTCGCGGCCCCGGGGCGGCTATTTCATCGTGGTCGACACAATCCCGGGACTGGCGGCAGAAGTCATTGACCTCGCCGGACGCGCCGGCGTGAGATTGACCCCCGCTGGCGCGACCCATCCGTATGGTCGGGACCCCGACGACAGGACCATCCGGCTGGCGCCCACGTTCGCCGCGCTCGAGGAAGTGGAGGCGGCAACGGCAGTGCTGTGCCTTTGCATTCGTCTAGCGAGCGTCCGCCGGATTCGCGCCGACAGGGACGCATGAGCGACGACACCTTCTCAGGCTACGGACTGCCGGCGCCCCTGCAGCGGGCGATCGAGGATCTCGGTTTCGAACGCTGCACGCCGGTGCAGAGCGAGGTGCTCCCCTACAGCCTTTCTGACTATGACATCACGGGACAGGCACAGACGGGCACCGGCAAGACCGCCGCGTTTCTCATCACGATACTGACGCGGCACGTGGAAGATCCGCTCGAACGACCGAACCCTCCGGGGACGCCCCGGGCGTTGATCCTTGCCCCGACGCGCGAGCTGGCGTTGCAGATCGAGGCGGACGCCATCGACCTGTCGGCGCATCTCGACACGACGATCATTGCGGTGTTCGGCGGCCTCGACTTCAATCGCCAGATCGATCGCCTGCGGGGGGGAGAGGTGGACATCCTGGTGGCGACACCCGGACGCCTGCTCGACTTCTGCAGCCGCGGCGTGATCGATCTCAGGCGCGTCGAAACGCTCGTGATCGACGAAGCAGACCGCATGATGGATATCGGCTTCATCCCGGACGTTCGCCGCATCGTTTACCAGACGCCGCACAAGCGGCACCGGCAGACGCTTTTTTTCAGCGCGACGTTCAACGACGACGTGATGCGCCTCGCGCAACAGTGGACGCTGGACCCGGTGCATGTCGCCATCGAACCGGAATCGATTGCCGCCGAGGCCGTGGACCAGCATTTCTGGATGCTCTCCGACGCGGAAAAACGCGACACCATCGTCCGGTTCGTGGGTAGCCACCAACCGGGCCGGACGCTGATCTTCGTGAATCGGCGCGACGCCGTGCACAACCTGGTGCGATACCTGAAGCGGCGCGGCATCGAATGCGAGGGCCTGGCGGGGGACATTCCCCAACGCAGGCGCCTCTCCACGCTTAACCGTTTCAAGCGCGGCGACGTCGGCCTGGTGGTCGCGACGGACGTCGCCGGACGTGGAATCCATGTCGAAGGCATTACCCACGTCATCAACTTCGACCTACCGGAAGACGCGGAGCACTACGTGCACCGGATCGGCCGGACGGGGCGCGCCGGCGCCACGGGCACGTCGATCAGCTTCGTTTCCCAAGGCGACGCCTTCAACCTGCCGGCCATCGAGGAGTTCTTGGGCCACGCCGTGGAGTGCACGTTGCCGGACCTGTGACCTGGCGCTCGCACAGACCTGGGCAGCAGTGCTGCCTTCGCTTATTTGAGTCTGGCCCCACGGTGGTAGGATGAAGACGTGCATATCCCGAAAGGGACTTTTTTTGCGAACCCAAGAGTCTACCGAACGGACCGCAAGGGGCGACCGTTGAATCTCCCTTGGACGCCGGTCAGGGACTACGAAACCCCGCCAGGCGAGCTCGCCGATGGCGAGCTGCGTGCCCTTTCGAGCGTCTGGATGGAACAAAAGGACACGCTCGGCGAATCCGCCGCCGTTGATCACTTCAACGAACGACTGAGGCGCGAATGGGCTATCGAAACAGGTCTCATCGAGCGCCTGTACACGCTTGATCGCGGGATCACCGAACTGATGATCGAACGGGGAGTGAACGCGGCTTTCCTGCCCAGCCGCGCTTCCGACGATCCCGAACGCACGGCGGCTCTCATCGGCGATCAACAACAAGCGATCGAGAGCCTGTTCGCTTTCGTCAGCGGCGGGCGGGTGCTCTCGACGAGCTACATCAGGGAACTGCACAGCCTGTTTACCCGCAACCAGGAGTCTGTGGAAGGACGGGACCAGTTCGGGCATCGCGCCAACGTTCCGCTGATTCGAGGCGACTACAAGCAGCAGCCCAACAATCCGACAAGGCCCGACGGTACGGTCCATGTGTATTGCCCTCCGGAGCACGTCGCCTCCGAAATGGACCGATTGATCGCGTGGCATCGAGAACATTCCGATGTCCCCCCGGAAGTGGAAGCCGCGTGGTTGCACCATCGGTTCGTCCAGATTCATCCATTCCAGGATGGCAACGGTCGCTTGGCGCGGGCACTGGCGACGTTGATCTTCATCAAGGCCGATTGGCTCCCGCTGGTCGTTCGCGACGATGAACGGGACAGGTACATCGGCGCATTGGAAGCCGCTGACCAAGGAGATCTGAGACCACTGGTTCAGTTCTTTGCAGCCGTGCAGCGTCGCCAATTCATCAATGTAATCGGGATCGCGCGAGACATCAGGCAGTCGTTGCGCGTCGACGCGCGGATCGAATCCATCCGCCAGCAGCTTGCGGCGCGACGGGATGCGTTGGCCAAGGAGTGGGAGACGGCGGTGCAAAACGCCGAAAGACTACGGGAAATCACCACGGCCAGGCTCACGGAAGTCCGCGACACACTTGCTGCCGCCGTCGGCGACTACCAGGAGTTCACTTTGTTCGTTGACGATGAGACTGATCAAGGTGGCAAGAGTCACTATTTTCATCGACAAATCGTCGCTTCGGCCAAGGAACTGGACTATTACGCCAACACCAGGCAACACCGGGCCTGGGTACGTTTGGGCATCGCCGACGGAAGGCAAAGCAACATACTGTTTTCGTTTCACGGAATCGGTCATCAATTCCAGGGCGTATTGGCGTGTTCGGCATCGTGGTTTCAGCGAGTGGCATCTGACGAGGGGACAGAGACTTCGGGTGATTCGCCTCTGTGCGACGAGGTCTTTCAGGTCAACTACAAGGAAGACATCGCAGATGTTGAGATTCGCTACGCCGACTGGTTGGAACGCGCGCTCGAACGCGGCCTGGCCATGTGGGAGAGGACGACGCTCTGATGGCTGAGAACGGCGGCGACGTATTCGCCGATGACCCCATGACCGCCAAGACGCGGGTTGCCGTGGTCCAGATGTGCGCCACCGCCGACATGGAGAACAACCTCCGTTGCACCGAAGCGCTCGTGGCCGATGCGGCCGCGGCGGGGGCGGAGGCGGTATTCGCGCCTGAGACTTTCACGTTCATCGGTCCCGGCCGAATCCGGTCTCAGATACTGGAACCGCTGCCGGAAGGTGGCCCGATATTCGAGCGTTGCCGGGCGATGGCGGCGGACAACGGGGTGCACTTCGTGTTCGGCTTCCACGAAACGGGGCCAGAGGGGCGCGCTTACAACACCTGCGCGCATCTCGACCCGGCCGGCCGGCTACGGGCGATGTACCGCAAGATACACCTGTTTGACGTGGACCTGGCCGACGGCACGCGCCTCCTGGAATCCAGATACACCGAGGCGGGCGATACCCCGGTGGCCACGGAACTGCCGTTCGGCCTGCTGGGCCTGTCGATCTGCTACGACCTGCGCTTCCCGCACCTGTATCAGCGGCTGGTCGATCTTGGTGCGGTCGCGTTGGCGGCGCCGGCCGCCTTCACCAGTGCGACGGGACCGGACCACTGGCACGTACTCCTGCGGGCGCGGGCGATCGAGTGTCAGGCATATGTGATCGCCGCCGCCCAGCATGGCGAGCATGGTCATGCCAATCGTTCCTCCTTTGGCCACGCGCTGATCGTCGATCCCTGGGGCGACGTCATCGCGGAATGCCCTGGGGACGGCGACAGTTTTGCCATCGCCGGCATCGATCCGGAACGTGTCGCGCAGGTGCGGCGCGACCTGCCGAGCATCGCCAATCGGAGGCCCATCGCTGACGGCGTGACAGGACGGCATCGGCCCGGCCCCGGTGCGGGCGTGAGGCAGGCGGAAGATGCCGGCTGACGGGTCCCCATCCCGTAACCCGTGGATGGTTGCGGCGGCGTTTGTCGTGATCGCGGCCGGTATCAAGGCGGCGGAGGCCATCATGGTGCCGTTCCTGCTGGCGGCCTTCATCGCCACGGTGGCTGCGACGCCGATGTTCTGGCTGCATCAGCACCGCGTGCCCATCGGTCTCGCGATCCTGGCGGTCATCGCCGGGCTGCTGGTCGTCCTGTTCGGTCTCGGCGCCGTGGTCGCGCAACAGGTGGCCGTGTTCGCTGCCGCGCTGCCGGGGTACGAGGCGAAGGCGACCGAGTTCGCGCAGCGGGTGCTGGCGGAACTCAGCGCCTTGGGCGTTGAGTTCTCCGTCGACTGGATCCTCGAAGCCTTCAATCCCGCCGTCGCCTTCTCCATGGCGGGCAACACGCTGCGCGGCTTCCAGAACGTGCTTTCGAACGGATTCCTGATCCTGCTGACGGTCATCTTCATCCTGGCCGAGGCGTGGAGTTTCCCGCGAAAGCTGCGCGAGACGCTCAAAACTCCCGACCGCGACATGCCGTACTTCGAGCGTTTCGCCGAGAACGTCAATCGCTACATCGCCATCAAGACCACCACCAGCATGGGGACCGGCGTTGCCGTCGGTGTCTCGATGGCCGTGATCGGCGTCGACGTTCCCATCCTCTGCGGCCTGCTCGCCTTCATGCTGAACTACGTGCCGACCATAGGCAGCATCATCGCCGCGATACCCGCCGTGCTGCTGGCGCTCGTGGAGCTTGGCCCTGCCGACGCGGCGGTGGCCGTCGCGTGCTACGTGGCAATCAACGTGGTCGTCGGAAACTACGTCGAGCCGAAGTTCATGGGCCGGGCGCTCAGCCTTTCGACGCTGGTGGTGTTCCTGTCCCTGGTCTTCTGGGGCTGGATGCTGGGTCCCGTCGGCATGCTTCTGTCGGTGCCCCTGACCATGACCGCGAAACTGGCGCTGGAAGCGAATCCGTCGAGCGAGTGGCTGGCGCACCTGCTCGGTCCGGCGGAAGCGCCGGCGCGCGTGGTGGAGGAGGGCCCCGGCGAGGCGGAGCCGTGAGCTACGAGCGCGAGAGCATCCGCCGCATGGAGGGTTACCGGTACGGAGAGCAGCCGGACGACCCGGACGTGGTCAAGCTCAACACCAACGAGAACCCGTATCCGCCGAGCCCGGCGGTGGCCGCGGCACTGGGAGAATTCGATGCCGCCGCACTGCGGCGCTATCCGCCCGCGAAGTCGGACGCGTTCTGCCGTGTGGCCGCGTCGCAACTTGGCCTGACCGCGGGGGAAGTCGTTGTAACCCACGGCGGAGACGAAGCCCTGCGGCTGGCCTTCACGACGTTTGTCGATCCGGGTGCGGTATTCGCCATGGCTGATCCGAGCTATTCGCTCTACCCGGTGCTGGCGCGCGTTCAGGACTGCCGCATAGAGTCGATACCGCTGGCCGAAGACTGGTCGTTGCCGGAGGACTTCAGCGCCGGGGTGAACCGCGTGGGGGCACGTCTGACCTGTATCGTGAATCCCCACGCGCCGAGCGGCGTTTTGCTCGGCGTGGACGCGCTCGCCCGGATCGTGGGGGAGATAGAGGGCGTGGTGCTGGTGGACGAAGCGTATGTCGACTTCGTGGATCCGGCACTCGGTCACGATGTCACGCCGCTCATCCGTGAATTCGACAATCTCCTGCTGCTGCGCACGTTGAGCAAGGGATATTCGCTGGCGGGACTGCGCTTCGGTTTCCTGCTGGGGAACCCGAACCTGCTGGAGCCGATCGCCACCAAGACCCGGGACAGCTACAACCAGGACCTGCTCGCGCAGACGCTGGCCTGTGCGGCGTACGCCGACGGGACCTACGCACGCCGCACCTGGCAGCGCGTCCGGGACGCGCGCGAACTGCTTCTACAGGGCTTGGCGGAACTCGGTTTTCGAGCCCCGCCGTCACAAGCGAATTTCCTGCTAGCGGTGCCGCCTGCCAATTGGGCCATCGGTGCGCGTTCGATGTACGAACAACTGAGGGCGCGGCGCATACTCGTGCGCCACTTCGATACGCCGAGGCTTGGCGGTATGCTGCGTATCACCGTGGGGACGCCGGAACAGAATTCACTGTTGCTGGACGCGTTGCGGGAGATCGGGGAGGAGGGCCATGCTGCTCAGGAGTAAGGAAATCGACGCCATGGTGCCCCGGCCCCATCGGCACCAGTTCAACGACAACGCGGTGCGGATGACGCGATCGCTGTCAGATGCCGTCGGGATGCAACGCATCGGTATTCACCTGGTCCGCCTGTCGCCGGGACGGGACAGCACGGAGTTTCACTACCACGACTCGGACGAGGAGTTTCTCTACGTGTTGTCGGGACGCGGTATCGCGGAAATCGGCCAAGAGCGTTTCGAAGTGGGGCCGGGGGATTTCATGGGCTTCGGCGCTCCGTCCAAGCCGCACGCGATGCACAACCCGTTCGACGAGGACCTCGTCTACCTGATGGGAGGAGAACGAAACCTGTCGGACGTCGTGCACTATCCCCGAATCGAGCGGTCGCTGGTAAAGAGCGGAGGCCGCCGCGCCTGGGCCGACTGGGACAACCTGCACGACTTGCAGGCCGGCCGCAGAAAGTAAACGGGCGACCGCCGAGAGAGCCGAAGCCGCCTCGCCGTCGCCCGCGATGGCGTTCGCTGGACCTGCCGCCAGTGCGGCAAGTCCAGACGTCGGTTACGTGACCTTGAACATCCCGCCGGCGGGACCGCCGCCCCTGCCGATGGACCATTGCCAGAAGCCAGGCGTGACGCATGGATCCGGCAGCATGCGGGAGAACTTGTCCTCCGGCCGCATGTAGGTCGTGATCATGCCGGCTTCCCATTCGACAAAGTAGTTCCTGTTGGGATCGGTGTCGGCCGGGCCGCGCCCCTGCCGCATCAGGCAACCGGTTCCGCCGTCGATGGCGAATGAAATGGTATTGCCGCCCTCGGTGCCCTGTGCCTTCAGCTTCGCGACCGTGGCGTCGTCCAGGCCACCGGGAGAGAAATCCATGGACAGCCGGACCTTGCCCTCGTAGATGACTTCCGACCGGTCCTTCTCCACCGTCATCTCGTCGCACACGTACTTGGGCCAGCCCCAGCAGTTGCCTTCGAGACATGTATAGAAGTTGGGTACCGGCACGCTGATCACGAGCCAGGATTCGATCCCGTCGGGACACAGCGCCTTGACCATCACCCGGCCTTCCATGAACGGTGCCACGCCGCGGTTCATGTCCCAGTAAGAGAGCATGATCTCCGGCTTCTCCGGCATCTTGAGCGGCGCGTACATGTACGACTCGTAAAGGTCGAGGTCGACGGGCTCGATGATGGTGCAGTGGCCATAGGACCCGGCCCCGGCCTTCGCCAGCTCCGCGCACTCCTCGTCGGTAAGCGCCGGACGGGTTGCGCCGCCGCCGCCCATGTCCATGCCCACGATCACGTCGCGATCCCTGTCGGCGACCCAGTTGGCGACGTTCTCGAGCAGGATTCTCGCGAGGATCTCGCGATCCTGCTCCTCTTTCATGTCGGTGAAACGCATCTGCTTGCCGGACGCGTGTTTTTCTCTCGGAAAGGTAACCATCGTACCCATGCGCAATAAATCCTCTCTACATCTGTTCCGCTTCAGTCCGACGCGACCGATCCGCCGGACCTCTCCAATGCCATCGTGGCGCTTTTCGCATCCCCCGATCGGCCCATGGCTTCGATGATGTTAACTGACCGCTCTTCGGAGGGTCAACGCGGCGCGAAGTGCGCCAGCAGTTCTCATTCGGGCGATTGACTCATTTGGTTTCGGGATTCTCCGGGATTGTGGTCGTACTTGTGTCATTTTGGCTCGGCGCCCTAGTATTCGGCATTGGCGACGGCGCCTGCCGGCGCACCATGAATCAAATCAACATTCGTGCGGGCACTGGCTGAATCCTGAAGGAGACAACGAATGTGACCGGCGAGCTTTCGCAGGCTCAAGTGTGGATCTTCTCTACCTTATCGGTCGCTCGGCTGGAACGCATGCCGCGCCCGCCACAGGGCGATGGCGGGCACCATGAATACCGCCATAGCCACGACGCCCATGGCCCAGCCGGCACCACGGTCGTCCACCAGGTTCCAGACCAGCATGCTCAACGCAACCTGGGCCACGTACACCGCCGCCCACGGCCACATCCAGCGCGCCATCTTCCAGAATCCATAGGCGCCCGCGCCGTACACCAGCCAGTGCAGGAGCCCTGTCGCCTTGGCCCACCAGCCGTGCAGCACGAACCCGAACCAGACCTCCTCGTCCGCCGCCACGGGTTTGCCGAACAGGTCGTACGGCAGGTAGATGAGAGTCATGTAGACGCAGAACAGGAAGATGAGATTCATCCACCAACTGCGCTTGGCCCATGCGGCCCGGATGTCGAAGTTCAAGTGCAACCCGCCCGTTGCGAAGCGTCAATGGAGGCGAAGTATGGCGGTTGTCGTGCCGATCAATCCAGCGTCAGGGGTTCGTGGGTGACCTTCGGCCTCCGCAGTTGCGTGGGCGGTAGCCAGGTCGTCGCTTCGCCGCGTACCCACCAGTCGCCCGTGGAGGACTTTTCCGCCGGCGTGGAGAATCGGTACCGATGGCGCACGATACGAACGAACTTCGGTCGTGCTCCGTCGAAGGGGTCGGCCACTAGCTTCAGCACGTCGGGACGCGCCTCGAGCAGCGCGAACGCGAGGTCATGGGTCCAGGGCGCGCCCTCGGGCCTCGTCAGGGCGGCGAACCACATCTGCCAGTCGAGGCGCGGCTGATGCGGCGTTGCCCAACGGGGTGGGGCGGCGACATCGTCCGGTTTGAACGGAAAGACGTAGGGCGACCAGGTGTGCCCGTCCATGGACCCCTGGACGACGAGTTCGTCCCGCCGCTTCGTCATCACGGCGAAGAGCCCGTACGGGTTTGCGAGCCGTAGGGGTGCGGTCGTTTCGGTCAGGAGGGCCATCGGCGCGGGAAGCCGAAAGACGTTGTGGAAGGTGACGAGGATCCCGAGTGCCATGATGGCGGCGGCGAACGTCTTCGACAGCTTGCGTCCAGGACTCGCCGTGACGCCTCGAACGACAGGTCTGGTCCACCGGTCATCGAGCAACGCGATGCACAGCACGATGGTGAGGATGTTGAAGAAGTTGTAGTTCCCGGTAGCGAAGATCAACACTTCGAGGAGCACGAAACCGCCGGCCGCCACAAGCCGCAGATTGCGCGGAAAGAAAATCAGGAAGGGCAGCGCGAGCTCGATGACGAAAGTCAGGCACACCGACCACTCAAGCAATGTCACTGGGAGGTGGTGCGCATACCACGCAAGCGCCGTCGGCAAGGGCTGGGTTTCGAAGTGGAAGGCGAGGGCGGAGCCGTCGGCCCAGGTGGGATCACCGCTCGCCAGTTTGACGAACCCCGAAAGGAACATGAACCGGAACAGCGCGAGCCGCGCGAGCCACACCCCGAAACCCGGCGCGCGGGCAAGTACCGCGGCGACGACGAAGCACTCGACGAGGAAGATGTCCCACTGGTAGGCAAGGAACACCTGGCCGGCGGAGAGCAGCGACAGGTAGCAGGCGTAGGCGATCGCTGCGCCGGTGCAGCGCCAGCGGCCGAGAAGGACGGTGAGCGTGGCCAGCGTGCCGAGCGCGCATACCGCGTTCAGGGCCGCGGGGGAGGCATCGAGCCAGAACACCGTGGGCAGGAGCCAGAGCCGTTCAGCGCCATAGCGGTGGGCGACCACATCGAGGAAGTCCTCTGCCGGGAGTACGCCCTGGGGTCCGATCAACCCGTCGATCTGCCACCAGAGGGAGAGGAAGGCGAAGAGGCCGCAGAGCGCGATGCCGCGGATGACGAGATCCGCCGTGACGTTGAACTCCGCTCGGCGTGGTTGCTGCCCGAACAGCGGCCGGGCGAATGCGAGGCAGGCTCCCCGATGCCGGGAAACCCACTCGTAGACGGCGTTGGAAGTGGCGGCGAAGCCGGGCAGACGGCGGTACAGACTGTCCCAGAAGCGGATGCCGCCGATAGCCAGGGTGCGAAACGCCGCGCCGGCCCGCTCGAAGCGTTCGCCGTCGGCGAAGAGTTGGATGCTGGCGGCGAACTCGGCTTCGGTGACGCCGGGATGGTCGGCCATCACCTCCTGGTAGGGCCGATATTCGACGGCATCCGAAGTGACCGATTCTGCGTACTCGACGGTGTATCGGCAGAATGCGCAGTCGCCGTCGTAGACGAGCCGTGGCTTCATCGGGGGATCATAGCCCGCGGCCACATGAACGGGTATCCGTTGCGGCGGGCGTCTGCCGCCATGTGCGGCGGGGGCATGGTCGGGTATCCTGCGACCGAAAGCATGGGCCGCCGGCCTCGATGGCGCCGCAGGAGTATCGAATGAAACGCATCGCGCTGATCGTGCTGGCTATCGTCATCGTGATCTATGTCGGGTTGATTCTCGTCCCCGTCGATCCGGTTGAGCGCAGGCCCGGCCTGGGCCTCAGCGGCGACCTCGCCGCCGCGCAGGACACGGATTGGGCGTTCTTTGAAGGCCGCACCCAGGCTTGGCTGGAAATGCATACGTGGTACCTGGTTCCGCACTCCATCACGGTCAGCGCCTGGGCGGATGACGGCACGCTGTACGTCGGATGTAGCCGATGCGACACCAAGGTATGGCCCAACCACGTTGCGCGGGATGATCGGGTACGGCTGAAGATCGGCGATGAGATATATATGCGCCGGGCGGTGAGAATCACTGACTCCGCGGAACTCCAGGGTGCAATGGGTGATCGGGAAGTCCGGCCCGGTTACGCCCTGTTCCGGCTTGACCCGCGATGACGGCACCGCCGCCTGCCGCTGCGCCGGTGCTCCCGAGGGCGGCGGACTACAACGTCGGACACGCCGCCTCGCAAGCGGTGCCCGAAGACATCGTCGTGCCCCGGGCGACGGTGTACGAGGACCCCGGCTTCGTAACACGGAAGTCGTGGCTAAACAGTCGCGAAGCCGCCTTCTTCAAGACCTGGGGCTACATGGTGAAGCGTGGCCTGATCGATGACCCTGAGACGTTTCGGCGGATAGTCGATCAGATCTGGCGCAACGTACCGCGCGGCCTCCTCCGGCGGGACGATCCGGTCACCTGGACCGATGCGCCGGACGCAGACTGGACCGAGGAGGATGCCCTGCGTGTCGGGCTTCTGGCCGGTGGCAACTGGAAGATGCGCTCGAGGGAGGGCATCGGCACCGAGGGCTTTCTGGTCGAGGCGATCGCGAACCATCCCGCCATGCGCGCCCTCGCGGAAGCGTTCATCGGAGGTCCCGTGAAGCGCGCGGAACGCGTGCGGGGAATCTACTGCATCTTCCCGGCGGCTCCCGATGCTGCCGGCCAATATCGTCCCCACGCGGACAATGCGGCGGCGCACCTGTCGGCCATGGTGATCGCCGATACGACGCCGCCGGGCACGGGCGGGTTCACGGTGTGGCCGGGATCGCACCGCCGCCTGCACATGCACTGGGACACCGTACACGGCGGCGCGATTTCGCGGGAAAAGAGGGAAAGCTATCGCCTCGCCCGGGACGCGATATTGCGCGACATCGCGCCGGTGGAGTTCACCGGCGTTGCGGGAGACGTGGTCTTCTGGCATCCGCGCCTCCTGCATTCGGCTGGTGTCAACCGCTCGGCGGACGGGGGCGTTCCCCGGATTCGCGTGATCGTGCCCTGCGACTACGAGCGCGCGGACCGCAGCCACTTCGACGACATGGAGTTCGGCCCGGGTGCCCGGTACCAGTGGTGGATCGATACGCGCAACTTTCGCGAGGACGTGGCGCCCACCGAAGACAACATGTGGCGCGACTGGGCGATCTGACACACCAAGTTTTCTGTCTGCGCGATTCTTTTTGGGGCGTTTGTTGCAGGGCTAACGTTTCGTCGTGATCGAAAGCCGACCCGGAACTCCTGATCCTGGTGCCCTTGCGGGCGTGGCCTGGTTCTGTGTGCGACGAAATGGCGGGGCGCGCAAGTGTGGGTGGCTGCGGGACGCCTCGTTGCACGGTCTGGCGAACCGAGTCGGAGCGCGGCGCGGTGAAAATCGTTGAGGCATGTCTCGCAGACGACTTTCGAGTCGTTCCCCTGGACCGCTTCAACCACACCTTCATTCGCCGGGCCCGAGGGATTCTCGGAATCGAGCTCTCGCATGGTGGGACCACCGAACGGACCGCGCCGACCCAGAAGGTCGACGTAGTGGCCATGGCCGGGCATGGGCAGGAGATCGAAGATCAGGTGTGTCCGAGTCACCCGGGCCGGATTCCGGGCCGCGTGCTCGATCTTGTTGTTGAACACCCAGAGCTCTCCCTCTCGCATGACGACCGTTTGATCCCCCGCTCGTAGCAGGCTCCCCGGGGGCTCCGGAGCAGGAAGCTTCGAGCGTCGGCGACTCGATCCCTGGAGTCGTCGTGCCGGTTTTGCCGACCATGAGTCAACCCCGGATGGGAGCCGCATCAAGGGCCGTTTTACGCGGTCGCGGCCGGTCCATAGAATCTTTGAGGTCAGCGGAGCAAGATATGCCCATCAAGAACATCTTCGCCGAAGTACAGGCGGTCAAGCAGAAGATCCAGAACCTGACTATCGAGCAGTTCAAGGCCGAGTGCGAAAAGAACCCCGACCTGCTGCTGCTCGACATCCGCGAGATCCAGGAGCGGGTGGATCTCGGCACCATTCCCGGCGCGCTGCACGCGCCTCGAGGCATGCTCGAATTCTGGGCCGACCCGGCGAGCGTCTACTACCGCGACTGGTTCGGGGAAGACCGGCGAACGGTCCTGTTCTGCGCCGCCGGTGGCCGTTCGGCGCTTGCGGTCAAGGCGTTGGAAGACATGGGATTCACGGACGTGGCCCACCTGGAGGTGGGATTCAATGGCTGGAAGGAGGCCGGCCAGTCGGTCGAGGACGTACGAGCCACCAGCCGCTGGGTGCGGCGAGAGTAACGCGGACGCCGGCGCCTGGGCGGGCGAAATGGGCCGGCCCGAACGGTTGACGGGTCTCGCTTAGTTCCGGGTCAGGTAGGATCGCGCGGCCCGCAACTCGTGGCCCGCGGTCGCCCCATGGGCACGATGCCCGGGCTGGAATGGTTCGCCAGGTGCGCCGACCGGCCCCCACACCTCCACGGTCCCTTGCAGTGACGTCACGGCGGCGTAACCCGCCCGGACGGCGGCGAGGTCCGTATCGACGTCTGGCTGTTCCCCGGTTTCCTCGAACTCGAAATGGAGCTGGCCGTTCTCGATTCCGGAAATGGCTCCGCGAACGCTGTTGAACGTGGCCAGTCCGGTCCACCGGATGCCCATGACCTCGTCGCGCGGCAGACCGGGCACATTGAGGTTCACAAGCCCTCTTTCCGGGCCGTCGGCCACGGCCGGGAGCACCTCGACGGCCAGTTCGGCGGCGGTCTCCCAGTGCCATGGTTCGGACCGGGCCAGGCTCACCGAAAGCGCCCGGAGGCCGAAGTTCTGGGCTGCCAGCGCCGCGCCGATAGTACCGCTGTGCAGCGCGGACCGGCCGGTGTTGAGACCCGCGTTGATGCCCGAGATCACGATGTCCGGGCGTGGGGAGAAGGCCTCGAGATTGGCCGCCATCACGCACAGCGCGGGCGGGCCGCCGATGGCGTAGACCCGCCCCTTGAGCCCGTCGATGGATGTCTCCGTCAAGGCAACCGGATGATGGGGAGATATGGGTCCGAGCGCGGCGCCCGTGCCGGAGGCGTCGTGGTCGGGCGCGGCGACGGCGACCTCGTAACCCGCCCGCTCGACATGCCGCGCCAACGCATGGATGCCGGGACTGTCGACTCCATCGTCGTTGGTGATGAGAACTCGGGTACCCGCCATGTGTTTCGTCCCGTATTGGAGTCGGCCGCACTTCCGATCCCTGATGGGAAAGCCTTCAGCCGGGGGAGCTTCCCCGACCGCCGGCGCGCAAGGAAGTGCCGCCACTCGCCCCGTCGCCGGAGGCGTACTTGTGCAAATGTTTCGAGCGCCTTGCCGGATCGGCGCAGGCGTCGTTGGCGACCGGGAGCGGATGATACCCTGAGATACGCTGGCCGGTTCCAGTGGCGCGTCGCCGCCATGTTACGCTGCGACGGAGCACTTGGCCGGGGTCGGTTTGGACGGCGAAACCCAGTTCGTCCTCAGCAGTTTCTCTTTCCTGTTCTGGGGCGCGCTGGTCATGTGGATGTGCGCGGGCTTCACCATGCTCGAAGCCGGGTCGGTGCGCACCAAGAACGCATCGGTCGTCTGCCTGAAGAACGTCGGCCTGTATGCCATTGCCGGGCTCACCTTCTGCCTCGTCGTCTACAACATCATGTTTGGCGGCGTTGAAGAGACGGGTCTCCTTGGCTATGGCTCCACCGGGTTGGAGAGGACATTGTTGTGATGATCGACTGGACCATGGGTGCCCGCATCGGCCCGGACGTTGAGGCCATGGGGCAGGATGTCAGCGAACTCGGCATCGAGGCGTTTCCCGAATTCGTTCCGGCGATGGAGGATTGATGTTCTGGGTGAGATTCCGCCACGCCCTGGCCGGGGTCCGATGTGGTTGGCGATAAAATGAGAAGCTGGCTCGATGGCGGGAATGCGATCTATGGGACCTGGAGAATGGGGACAGAACGTAGACCAGATCAAGCGGGATTTTCTCCGCGACGGCTGTGTCATCATCCCGGGGTTCCTTTCGCAATCGGAATTGTCGGAGCTTCAGGCCCGCACCGAGCGCTGCATGCGGGAGCACATGTCTGTGTGGGATGGCCCGACCACGAAGAACCTCCAGGACATGGATCCCTGGTTCGGGGAACAACTGCGGCGCGGACGGCAGGTCGGGTTGATCGAGACACTGCTCGACGATGCGCTGGAACCCGCTACAGCCGCCTACTTTGATCGGGTTCCGCACGAGTCCGGGGCGATCCCTCCGCACTTTGACGCCATTGGCCATCGGAGGAAGGGAGCGACGATCTGGATTGCCCTCGACAGGGCGGACCAGGAAAACGGCTGCCTGCGCTATGTCAGGGGAACACACAGACTGGACCTGCCGAACAGGTTGGGGCTTGATTTCGACGCCGAGAGCGAAGGCGCGATCCCGGTCGAGCTCGATCCCGGAGATGCGGCCATCCACAACTCGCGTACGGTGCATTGGTCGGAGCCGAACCGGAGTGAGCGGTCGCGCAAGGCGATCTCCTACTTTTATTGGGCCGAATCGTCGAAGGGGAACGGGAAGTACGCCGACTTCGCCCGCTACGTGAACCAGCCGAAGCAGGCAAGACAGCCGGTGTAGATCGAGTGAGAATGGAGGCAACGGGATACGATGCAGACCGTTAGGCTGGGACGCACCGGCCTCGAAGTGAGCGCTGCGGGACTCGGCTGCGGCGGCCATAGCAGGCTGGGCACGGGGACCGGCCACGACGAAAGCCACGCGGTGCGCATAGTCCGGCGCGCGATGGACCTCGGCATCAATTTCATCGACACGGCGCGTGTCTACGGGACCGAGCCGGCGGTGGGGAAGGCCATCAGGGGGCGTCGCGACCAGGTGGTGATCTCCACCAAGGTGGGTCCCGGTTTTGGTGCGGATGGTGTGCTGCTCACACCCGAGGGACTCACCGAGAACCTGGAGAAGAGCCTCAGGGCGCTCGGGACCGACTATGTGGACGTGTATCACCTGCACGGTGTGCGTCCGGCGCAATATCGGCACTGTGTCGAATTCCTCGTCCCTGAGATGCGGCGTCAGCAGGAGGCCGGAAAGATCCGGTTCCTCGGTGCCACGGAGACGTTCATTCGCGATCCGCAACACCGGTTGTTCCAGCGGGCGCTTCCCGACGACCATTTCGACGTGATCATGGTGGGTTTCAGCATGCTGAACCCCTCGGCGCGGGAACGGGTGTTCGCGCAGACGCTCGGGAAGGACGTGGGCACCCTGATCATGTTCGCCGTGCGCCGGGCGTTGAGCCGGCCCGAAGCCCTCCGGGAACTGTTGGCGGAGTTGGTCGGGAAGGGCGTCGTGGACGCTTCGCTAGCGGGCGACGACCCACTTGGCTTTGTGGCTCGGCATCCCGATGTCGAGTCGCTGGTGCAGGCGGCCTACCGTTTCTGCCGGCACGAGCCGGGGGCGCATGTCATCCTCACCGGCACGGGTAACGTCGCGCACCTCGAGGCGAACGTCGCCCATATCCAGGCGCCGAAACTGCCGGACGAAGTCGCCGATCAGCTCGAGGCGCTCTTCGGATCCGTCGATTCGGTATCGGGGAACTGATTGCCCTGATCGGGCCTGGCGCTATTGGAAAACCGCCGTGCGTGCGCCGTTCAGCAGCACGCGGTGCTCCGCCGAGCGCGGCCTCCCCGCTGAAGCGTATCCGCATGAAGAAACGCCTGGTCTCGGGATCGCCGAACTGATCGCTGGCGACGATGTTGCAACCGTGGCCCATCAACCAGTTGCTGACGGCGAACACGAGTCCCGGCCGGTCCGGGCAATGCAGGGTCAGAATGTACTCCGATGCTTGGCCCATCTATGCGGGTTTCTCCGTTTTCGGGTCGAGTATACTCACGAATCAGCTTCCCCCCGATTCATCCCGTGTGAAACGCCTTTACGGAACGCCAGGGGTTCAAGTCCCGTGGACCAGCGCGGCATAGCAGGAAAGCAATTCGCCGGGCGCTTCGCCGAGCGGATACTCGCGTCCCGGTGGCGGGTCATCGTGGCTGCGGTGCTGCTGGTTGCGGCGGCGTCCGGCGGCATCGCGCGGCTCGAATTCGCCGCCGACTACCGCATCTTTTTCGACGAACACAATCCGCAGCTCCTGGCGCTGGAAGAGCTGGAGAATACCTACGGGAAGAACGAGAACATCGCGTTCCTGGTCGTCCCGGACAACGGGGATGCCACCTCCGAGGACGCCCTCGATGCCGTTGTCTGGCTCACGGAGGCCGCCTGGCAGACTCCGTATGTGAGGCGCGTCGACTCGCTCGCCAACTTTCAGCACACCACCGCCGACGGTGACGACCTGTATGTGCAGGATCTCGTTGATCCGCTGGAACTGAGCCGGGCCGAGGCGCGCGAGCGTATCCGCGGCATCGCCCTGTCGGACCCCCGTATCGCTGGCGTCATCCTGTCCCTCGCCGGCGACGTCACGGTCGTGAACGTCACGATAGAAATGCCGCAGGAGGACCTCCTCGCGGCCGTGAAGGAAGTTGCCGTATTCGCCAGGTCGATCGGGACCGAGGCCGAAGAGACCTTCCCCGGAATCGACATTCGCGTCGTCGGCACGGTCATGGTCAACCAGACGTTCGTGGAAGCCTCGATGGACAGCCAGATGGTGTTCCTGCCGGCAAGCCTCGTGCTCATGGCGCTGATCCTCGGCGTCCTTACCCGGGGCTGGGCGGGGGTCGTGGCGACCGGACTGGTGATCGTCTTTTCCATTTTCGCGTCCATGGGTCTGGGCAGTTGGGTCGGCCTCCCGTTTTCCCCGCCCATTTCACCGGCGCCGACCATTGTGCTGATGATCGTCGTGGCGAACTGCGTGCACGTGCTGGTGGCCGTGCAGCAGCGTTTGCGTGCAGGGGATTCGCGTCAGGACGCGATCGTTGAAGCCATCAGGCTCAACCTGCACCCTGTGTTCCTGGCGAGCCTCACCACGGCGCTCGGATTCCTCAGCATGAACTTTTCCGAAGTGCCGCCCTACCGTCACCTCGGCAACTTCGTCGCGTTCGGTATCGGTGCGTCCTTCCTGCTCTCGGTGACGTTTCTTCCGGCCCTGCTTTCGCTCCTCCCGATCCGGGCCGCAAAGGAGCGGCGGCTTCGGGGACCTTCCATGCGGCTGCTGGCGGACACTGCGCTACGCCACAGAAAAGTGCTGTTCTGGGGATGGGTAGTGGTCGTCCCCGCCATGGTCTTAGCCATTCCGCGCAACGACCTCAACGATGTCCTGGTGCACTTCTTCGACGAGAGCGTCGAGTTTCGGCAGGACACGGACTTCATGGACGAACACCTGAGCGGGAATACCCTGCTCGAATATTCGCTGCACGCTGCTGTCGAGGGTGGCGCCACCGATCCCGAATTCCTCACCGAGGTCTCGAACTTCGCCGACTGGTACCGTGAACAGCCACCGGTACGCCATGTGGCGGTGATCACCGACACCTTCAGGCAGCTCAACCAGAGCATGCACGGCGATGACCCCGACGCCTACCGGATTCCGGAGACCCAGGAACTCGCCGCGCAGTACCTGTTGCTCTACGAACTCTCGCTTCCGCAGGGTCTGGACGTGAACAATCAGATCGACAGGTCGCGGTCGGCCACGCGCGTATCGGTGTCGACAGAGACGCTTTATTCCCGGAATCTGCTTGAACTCAATGCGCGTGCCCAGGCCTGGCTCGACGAGAATGCGCCGTACGTGGGCGAGGTCAACAGCACGGGCCCCTCAGTCCTCTTTGCCTACATCGGGCAGCGCAATATCCGCGCCATGCTGATCGGCACGCTGGTCGTGCTGGTGGCCATTTCCGCTATTCTCCTCTTCGCCCTGCGATCGCTGCGGCTGGGCCTGATAAGCATCGTGCCCAACCTGATTCCGGCCGTGCTCGGCTTTGGCGTCTGGGGCCTGGCGGTCGGACAGGTGGGAATCTTCCTGTCCGTGGTGGTGGCCATGACGGTGGGCATCGTCGTTGACGATACGGTGCATTTTCTCGCCAAGTACCGCCGCGCGCGGCGTGAGTACGGCCAGGATCCCGACGACGCGGTGCGTCATGCGTTCGACACCGCGGGCCGGGCCCTGATCACGACGACGGTCGTGCTGGTGGCCGGATTCCTGATATTCGTGTTTTCGCCGTTCGTTCCCACCGCCCAGGTGGGCGTCCTGACCGCCATGATCATCGGCTTCGCGCTCATTGCGGACCTGACGCTCCTTCCGGCGCTGCTGATGGGTGTGGACCGAAGTTCAGGGAGGCGTGCCGGCTGAAGCGGCGACCGCATGGCGGTGCGGCGCAAGCACCGGGCCCGTACGAGTTTGCATATACTTGTTTCGTCTCATGAAGGCGCCTGCACCCACGGTCGTGTTCAATAATCCATTCGACTCATTCCACAATACGGTTGCGGAAGCAAAGGAAGAGCGCGAACAACTCGACCGTTTGCTGACAATCTCCACACCGCGGGAGCGTCTGCTCGTTGTCGGCATCGCCCTCCTTCTGTGCATTGCGGCGGCGTGGCTCTTCTTCGGCAGCGTAGTCCGTACCGTTACCCTGGACGGTGTGCTTGTGGCACCCGGCGAGGGCACGGCGTCCATTGCGGCCTTCGTCTGGATCGAGAGCGGCGTCGCGCCGGAGATCGAGGTCGGCATGCCCGCGGGGATCGAGCTGTCCGGGGCGGATGGCTCGCTTGACGGTGAAGTCGCGAAAGTCGCGGCTTTACCCGTACCCGACCGGGTGGCGGCGTTGGCGCCGGTGTTCCCGCACCGAATCGATATCGGGCTCGAAGAAGATGTTCTTTTCCCTGCAGGTCTGGAATGCCGGATCGTGATTGAACTCGGCAGGCAGGCTCCGGTCGCGCTGTTTGGAATGAGGCGGCAATAGCATGGCGGCGCGCGCCGCGAGCGCCCGAAATAGCGACCGGGCCGCATCGCGGAGGGTAACGACGCCGGTCCTGTTGCAGATGCACGCGACCGAATGCGGTGCCGCCTGTCTCGGTAGCGTACTGGGTCACTTCGGGCGGTGGGTGCCGCTCACCGAATTGCGCGAGAAGTGCGAGGTGAGCCGGGACGGCAGCAGCGCCGCGAGCATCGTGCGTGCCGCCAGGCACTACGGTCTCGAATCCAGGGGCTTAAGCGTTCGCGCCGAGGCCCTGAAAAAGCTGCAGTTGCCGCTGATCGTGTTCTGGCAATTCAGCCATTTCCTGGTCGTCGAAGGAGTCGATGACCGCTACTTCTATCTCAATGACCCGGCCACGGGCCGCCGCAGGCTCTCCGCGGAAGAGTTCGACAAGGGCTACAGCGGAATTGTGCTCCGGTTCGAGCGCGGTCCCGATTTCGAGACCGGTGGCGAGCGGCCCGGCCTGTTCGAGCAATTGGGTACCTTGCTGGCCGGATCATGGAACGTGCTTGCCGGGACTATTGCCTGTGGACTCATGCTGACGCTGCTGGCGCTCATCGTGCCCGTGTCTCTCGGTTTTTTCGTCGACAGCGTGCTGAATAGCCATGGGCCGTGGGGCGGAGTGGTGGCTGCCCTGATCGGCGGCGGCATCCTGGTGTATGCCCTGTCCCTGCTGAAGCACAGGTTCCTGCAACGGCTCGCGGTCAGGATCTCCGTGATCGGCTACAACCGGGGCCTGTCAAGGCTGCTGCGGTTGCCGGTGGAGTTTTTTGACCACAGGCTGGTCGGCGACGTGACTGACAGGGTTTCGTCCATCGACCGGGTCGCGAAGAACCTGACCGAGCAGTTCCTCGTCCTCCTCATCGACATGGCAATGAGCACCGTGTTGCTCGTCGCGATGTTGGCCTGCGACATCGCGCTCGGGCTCATCGTGGTCTTGCTGGGGCTCCTGCACGCCTTGCTGGCCCGCTTCGTGGGTGCGCGCCGGGCTGTTCGAATCGAAGCGATGCGGCGCGAACAGGGTTTGCTCATCGGGGTCGGCATGCAGATGTTGAGCCATGCGGAAAACCTGCGCATGACGGGATCGGACGACCGTTTCTTTTCCCGCTGGAGCGGCCAGCAGGCGCGCGAACTGCATGCGCGCCAGCTCTGTTCCGAACTCGGCCAGGTCGATACCGCGCTTCCGGGGCTGATTGCCGCACTTCGCAGCGCGGCGATCCTTGGTGTTGGGGCATTCATGGTCATGGCCGGGGGAATGACTCTGGGAACGCTGGTCGGCGTCTACATCCTGGCGGAGATGTTCCTGGCGCCCGTGGGGCGTTTCCTGGAGTTCGCCGAAAAGCGCCAGGCGCTGGAAACCGATTTGCAGCGGCTGGAAGATATCTCGAAGACCGCTCCCGACCCCGTTTTCGGCCGGCGGAGCCCGGAATCGGCATCGATCCCGACGTTCAACGGCCGGCTCCAGCTTGCCGGCCAGCTTGAACTCAAGGACGTCACCTTCGGCTTCAACAGGAGCCGGCCACCGCTGCTGAAGGACTTCAACCTCGTGCTTAAGCCCGGGCAGCGGCTGGCCGTGGTCGGTCCCAGCGGTTCCGGCAAGTCGACCCTGGCGCGTCTCGTTGCGGGGATCTATCGGCCCTGGTCGGGCGAGATCCTGTTCGATGGCCACCCGAGGGACGAGATTCCCGAGGAAGTGCTGCGGCGTTCCATCTCCATGGTGGACCAGGACGTGGTGCTGTTCTCGGCCTCCGTTCGGGACAACATCACGCTTTGGAATCCCGCTGTTCCGGACGAAGCCATCGTCGCGGCGACGAGAGACGCCTGCATCCACGACGAAATCCTGGTCAGGCCCCACGGATACGCGACCGCGGTCGAGGAGGGCGGAGTGAACTTCAGCGGCGGCCAGCGGCAACGGCTGGAGATCGCCCGCGCGCTGGTGGGCCATCCGACCGTGCTCATTCTGGACGAGGCCACCAGCGCCCTGGATGCCGCCACCGAGGAATTTGTCGACGATGCCCTGCGGCGCCGCGGCGTTACCTGCCTGATCGTGGCGCACAGGCTCAGCACGGTGCGGGACTGCGACGAGATCATCGTGCTGGACAAGGGCGTGGAAGTGCAGCGCGGCGCGCACGACGAGTTGATCGCAGACCGTGATGGCACGTACTACAAGCTGGTGAGGTCTGGCTGATGCGCGACGCGGCGTCGGAGTTCACATCACTGGCCGAACTCGCTGCTCGCTCCGGCACATCGGTGCCCTGCGCGGGCAACCTGCCGGTGAGTCTCGACGACGCGGAGAGTGTCTGGTTCATCGACCAGGGCACCGTGGACCTGTTCCTGGTCGAATTCAGGGACGGTGTGGAGCAGGCGGCCCCGCAGCATCTGCTGCGCCGGGAATCGGGCATGTTTCTGCCGGGTGTCGCGCCGGATGAACGGGACCCGGCCAAAGGCAAGGACACGACCCTCAGCCTGGTCGCCAAGGGGTTGCCCGGTACGCTTCTGAAACGCCTGCCGGCGTCCAGCATGTCCGACGTCGACCCGGCGGAGCTGGCGTCACAGACCGACACCTGGCTTACCGCCATGACGGACACGCTTTCCCGGTTCGTCGACCATCTTCCGCGCGCCACGGCGCTGGCCGAGCCGGGTCTGACCCAGAACCTGGCGCCCTGCACGCTATCTGTCCGGCGCGGGGTGGTGTGGGTATCCAGGCCGCCGCCCGGTGCGGTCCTTTTCATGGACGTGGTTGACGAAACGGAACTTGCCGAGGCGGGCGGTCCGCCCGAAGCGGTCGTGCCGTTGACGCGGTCGAGTTGGCTTACCCTGTTCGACGAGGCGACCCTGGCGGGCACGTCGTCCGAGACACTGGCCCGGCGGGGCATCCTGTTGCCGGCGGTCGCTTCCTTTCACGCGATCGCTTTCGCGCTCGAACGGCTGAACCGCCGGCTTGCGGTGGTCGACGATGCGAATCTGGAACGCGAGCGGACCGCCAGCCGGCGCACCGCCGAAGAAGCCGCGCGGCAGCGGCTGTTCAACATCTACGACCTGCCGGTTGGCCGGGATGCCAGTGTCGAGGACACGTCCCTGGCGGATGCCCTGGAGATGATCGGCCGTCACGAAGGAATAGATTTCAGGATTCCGGCTCGCTCGGGGTCTTCCGATGCTCCGGGCCTCGTCGACATTCTTGACGCGTCAGGTGTACGCGCCCGGCGCGTGCGGTTCAGGGCCGAGGGAGACTGGTGGCGCGGCGACAGCAACGCGATGCTGGGATTCCGCGCCGAAGACGGCCAGCCGGTTGCGCTGCTGCCGGGCGCATTCGGGCGTTACCGGGAGGTCGATCCGGTCACCAGGCGCCGTGTCCGGGTTTCGGCGCAGCGCGCCGGCGCGCTCGCGCGGGAAGCCTGGATGTTCTATCGGCCATTGCCGCCGGGGCAAGCCGAGCCCGCCGACCTGCTGAGAATCGCCATGCATGGATCGGCGGCAGACCTGGGGCGGCTCGTGGTTGCCGGGCTTCCGGGAGGCCTGGTCAAGCTGCTCCCGGCGCTGGCGCTAGGATTCGTCGCGAATCACGTGGTGACAGGCGGTAGTGCCGGAGCGCTCTATGCGGTGGCCATGGCGCTGGCGGGGTTCGGCCTGCTTGGCGCGCTGCTGCACCTCTTTCAGGGGACGGCGATGATGCGCCTCGAGGGGCGCGCGTCACGAGTCGAAGCCGCTTTCTGGGATCGCCTAATGCGCCTTCCGCCAAGCATTCTGCACCGCCATCCCGCCGGCGACCTGGCCATGTCGGGAATGACGTTCCAGAATCTTCGCGACGGCCTGCAGGGCGTGATTGCCGATAGCGTGCTCGCGATCATCTTCCTGCTTCCCGTTTTCGGCCTCATCTTCTTCTACGACACCACGCTCGGCGTCATCGCCCTCGCTTTCAGCGTGGCTTCGATCCTGGTCACGGTAGTCCTCGGGTTGCGCCAGCTACCCCCTTGCGGGCGGATGCTCGGCGCGGCGCGCCGCGTTGCCGGCCGCCTGTTTCAGATCGTCGGCGGTATCGCCAAGCTGCGCGTGGAGAACGCGGAAGGGTCGGCTTTCGCCATGTGGGCGCGGGACTATCGCGAGCAGAAGCGGGCGGAACTCGAACTGGGCGGCCTCGAGGGACACTCGCGGGCATTCGGCGCCGCGCTTCCCTTTCTTGCCGGCGGAGTGCTGCTGCTGGCCGTGGTAACGGTGGGCGACCGCAGCGTCCCGGTCGGCGACTTTCTCGTCGTCTACATCGTCTTCATCACGTTCCAGACCGCGATCGCCCGGCTTGGCGACTCATTCGGCACGATCGCAGCCATGCTGCCGGCGTTCGATCAGATGCGCCCGCTGCTCGCGGCCGTGCCTGAAACCGAAATCGAGGGTGAGCCGGTTGAACGCCTCGGGGGCGAAGTCCTTTTCGACCACGTTTCCTTTCGCTACGACCCCGACGGACCGTTGATTCTCGACGACGTCACGATTCGGGCGCGTCCCGGCGAGTTCGTCGCGATCGCCGGCGAGTCCGGTGCGGGCAAGAGCACCCTGTTCCGTCTCGCGCTTGGAATCGACCGGCCATCCGCAGGTGCGGTGTACTACGACGGACGTGATCTGAGGCACCTGAACCTGAAGCAGGTGAGACGGAAAATAGGCGCGGTGCCGCAGTCGGTGCGGCTGCATCCCCAGGATCTCTGGGACAACATCGTCGCGCACCACGAGGGCACCACGACCGACGAAGTTTGGGAAACGGTCCGCGCCGCCGGCATCGAAAGCGAAGTCAAGGCCATGCCCATGGGCTTGATGACGATGGTCGGGGCCAGCGGAGCGGTGCTTTCGGGCGGCGAGGGCCAGCGCGTCACCATCGCCCGCTCGCTGATGGGCAGCCCGCGCATCATGCTGCTCGACGAGGCGACCAACTGGCTCGACAACGAGAGCCAGGCCGAGGTCATGCAGAACCTCGCCCTGCTGACCTCGACCCGGATCGTCATCGCCCATCGCCTTTCCACGCTGGAACAGGCTGACCGCATCTACGTGATGCAGGCCGGAAGGGTCGTGCAGCGCGGCTCCTTCATGGAACTCATGGAGGAGGACGGCGTGTTCAGGGAACTGGTCAGAAGGCAGGTCGCCTGAGTCGGCCGAAATCGATGAGAGATCCCATCGACGCGACAAGGCGTCTCCTCTCAAAGGCGGGAAAAGACCTGGGATTTCGGGCGCGCCTGCTCGCCGATCCGAAAGCCGTGATCGAAAGGGAATTCCGCGTCACGCTGCCCGAAGGCCACGAGATTCACGTCCACGAAAACACCCATGCCGCGACGCATCTCGTGCTCCCGCCCCTGGATGGACGCAGCGAGGAGGAGCGGGAGGCGGCGAGGACCGGTGCGGCCTCACTCGAATTCCTGAAAAAGACGATGTACGACCCCGCGCCCCCGATGCGTCCCGCCGCAACGCGCCCGGAAAGTGCGCGGGTGCGCGCCGCTTCGCGACAGGCGCTTGCCAGGGCGGCAAGGGAGAGCATTCGCCGCGGTCTCGGCTTCCTGGAGTCCGCCATCGACGGGGACGGGGCCTGGCACTGCATCCGGTTCAATACCGCCGACCCCGACATTCCGCGGCATTTCGAGAGACCTGCCTTTGTCTCCGCGCTCTGCGTGCTCGCGCTCGAGAATTGCCGCGAGGCGCGGGCGAAAGCCATCTGCGCCGCCACCCGGTCATATATCGCCGATACCATGGAATACCCGGGGTTCTGGCGCTATTACCGGCACCTGCCGCAGGATCTCGACAGTACGGCGCTGTGTTCGCTCGTGCTTGGATCCCACCCCTGGATCCTGCTCGGCAGGAACGTTCCCCGGATACTGGCCAATCGGGACGAGGAAGGCCGGTTCATGACCTGGGTGCTGGCCGAAGACGAGCCCGACGTGGTGTCGACGTTTCGTATCGAGGCCGACCCGGTCGTCAATGCCAACGTCATCGGCTACCTTGGCGACCATCCTGAAACCGGGGATGCCAGGGCGTGGCTGGAGTCCCTGGTTACCGAAGGGAGCCTCGAGGGCTCATCCAAGTGGTATCCCGACGTGGTCGCGATCTACTATGGCATCGCCCGTGCCATGGTCCGGACGCAGCCCACCCTCGATCGACTGCGCCCGGTACTCGCCGATCGTATTCTCGCCCTGCGCGACGAGCAGGGCGAGTTCGGCAACGTCCTCCAGACCGCGCAGGCGGTATCGGCGCTCTTCAATGTCGGCCGACTTGACCGGATCGACGCCAGGCGCGAAGTGGACAGGCTCCTCGGCGAGCAGCGCGAAGACGGTAGCTGGCCGGAGTTGCTCGCCTTTGGCGATGCGTCGCTGAAGTGGGGCGCGGTCGGGCAGATAGGACATGGCTCCGAATCCGTAACCTCCGCGTTTTGTATCGAGGCCCTGGAGCGCCTCACCGAGGCCTTGGGGGCGTGAGCGAATGCAGGTCACCCGGTCCGGTGATAGCATGACCTTCAAGTACCGGGTCCGTTAGAGTGGCTGGCATGCCGCAGGATACCGCCGCAACTGGTGGCCCAGACAGGGCCGATATCGCGCCGCCTGTCGAGCCGTCGATCAAGAACGCTCTTCCGCATTATTTGCCGCTGGGGATCTTTCCGCTGATTTTTCTCGCCCTGGTCCATGGCGGCTGGTGGCTTCTGCCGGCGTTTCTCTTCATGAGCGTCGCCGCGCAGCTCGACAAGGCTCTGGGCCCAGATGGGCGCAACATGCCGTTGGGGACGCCGGAGCGCCGCCTGCGCTGGCACAACCTGCCGGTCTGGTCGTGGGCGTTCCTTTGGCCGCCGACCCTCATCCTTGGCATGTGGCAGGTCCTTGTCGCAGACCCCTTCGCCATCTGGGAAGAAGTCGTCCTCGTGATCTTGCTGACCATGGAAGCGCAGGCGGTATTCGTGGTGGGTCACGAACTGATTCACCGGCGCTCTACCTGGGAAAGACGAATCGGCGAATTCCTGCTTTCTTCGGCGTCCTATCCGCAATACGCGACGGAACACCTGTACATCCACCATGCCAAGGTCGGCACACCGGATGACGCGGGATCCGCGCCCAAGGGGGAGAGTTTCTGGCGGTATTTCCCCAAGGAAGTCGCGAGCAACCTCACCAATTCCTGGAAGGCTTCCGGCGAACGCCTGGCGCGGCGCCGCCTGCCCGTGTGGCACTACAGCAATCCGTTCTGGCGCTACGGCCTGAGCCTCGTGTTCTGGTATGGACTGGTGTTCTGGATGGGCGGCATCTGGGCGGTGCCGGCGTTCATTTTCCTGGGCCTCTCCTGCGTCTTTTCGATGAAGATCAGCAACTACTTTCAGCACTACGGCCTGCGCCGGGTCCGACTGCCGAACGGCCGCTGGGAAAAGGTGCAGCCGCGCCATTCCTGGAACGCCGACTGGAAGTTCAGCAACTGGATGTTCTTCAACATGCAGAGGCATGCCGACCATCATGCGATGGCGACCCGCCACTATCCCCTGCTGCAGATCGGCAGCGCCGACGAGTCGCCGCAGTTGCCGGGAACGTACGGCGACATGATGAATCTCGTCCTGCGGCCGAAACGCTGGTTCGAGAAGATGGACCCGCTGGTGGATCAGTGGCGCAGCCACTTCTATCCGGAGATCGATGACTGGAGCGCCTACGACAGCCCCATCACCGCGTCTCGACCGGACGCCTTCGAGGCGATAGTCGAGATCTTCGGCGCCGCCCCGAGGCTCGCGGGATGGATCGAACGCAACCCGGAACTGCTCGACAACCTGCAGGATCGGGAGTTCACGGATATCGACCTGCCGAAAGGGTTCGGGCCGGACCAGGAATACGAGGCGATCGCCCGGCGCGGGCTGGCACGACTCTACTGGACGATGGAGATGGGCGTGCAGGAAATGCGGGACCTGGTCGCCGATTTGCCAGCGGCGGATGCGAAGGACACCGCTGAAGTCGTACGGAACTGGTCGAACGACAAGGCGTTCCAGATCGGGATGCATGTCGTGCGCGGAAACCTGTCGCTGGCGGAGGCCAGGGTTGCACTCTCCAATCTCGCCGAAGCATCGATTTCGACGGTGCTTTCCGCGGTGGTCGCCGATTTCGTCGACCGGGCGGGGCCGTTGCACGGAGGCGTCGTTGCTGTGGCGCTGGGCGACCTTGCCAGCCGGGAGGTGTATCCGGGGGTGGCGATCGACATGCTGTTCGTGCATGACGGCGGGGAGTCGGGCGGGATATGTCAGCGTTTCGGGGAGATTCTGACGGATTTTGCGCAGGACAGCCTGTTGTTCTCCGCGGCGAAGCGTAAGGCAGGCTCGAACGTACTTGCCGGGGTCCCGCTCTCGGGGCTGGCCGGGCATTGCGGCAGCTCCGCCTCCGGTGAAGTTCCCGTCCTTACGCGGGCGCGCTGCGTATTCGAATGCGGCGATGCCGGAATCGGCCGCCGCTTCGACGAAGCTCGGCGCGAAGTCCTCGCTGGATGCGGCGCGGACGCGTCCCTGGTCGACCGGCTGCGCGGCTCAGGGGAAGGCCCCGCGGCAACGGACGTGTCCACGTATGCCGTTGCGCGCGGTGGGCTCGACGATGTCGAGACGATCGCGCGACTCCTGCAGTTGACGGATGCCGCGGATGCCGCGGCCAGCCTTGACGATCCGGCCCCGACGGCGGCGGCGGTTTTCGACGCCGCGGGTGCCGAGCCACTGGCGCAAGCCGCGGCCATGTGGCGTGACTTGCAGGGCATCCAGCGCCTCATCGGCGAACAAGGATTCGACACGGGCGCGGCAGGGGCGAAGGTCAGGTCCCTGGTTGCGAGCGCCTGTGGGCATGAGGACTTCGATGGGCTCGAATTGGCGATCGCCGAGACCGCATCCCGGGCGGCCGCCGAGATCGATGCGCTTGTTTCGCGCGCATGAACCCGCCGGGTGACCCGGCGCTGAAATCCCAGGCGCCATCCCGGACGGAGGAGCCCTCAGCCGGGGGATCTTCCCCGATCGCTGATGCGTAGGGACGTGCCGGCATTTCCCCCGCCGTCGGAGGCGTACTTCCATGAGAGCCTTCAGCCGGGGGGCATTCCCCCGACCGCTAATGCGTAGGGACGTGCCGGCATTTCCCCCGTCGTCGGAGGCGTACTCCCATGAAAGTACGCGGCGCGGCATCCTGACCAGGACCGACCCTGCCGACAGCGGTCCAGTCGAACTCCCCGCGCTCACCCCGCATCTCGTGTTTCGCGCGATCGGAGAACAGCAGGCGCTCCTGGTCTCGGATTCGTTCAATACGCTGCTGCACGGCGAGTTGACCTGCGATCTCCTGCCGCTGCTGGACGGCCGGCGCTCCCTGGGCGGGATTGCCGCCGCGCTTGACGGCCGCCACGCCGCCGCCGATGTGCGGGCAGCGGTGGCGTCGCTCTCTTCCAGGGGTTATGTCGTATCCGGGAAGCACGGCATGGACCGGAGCCGGGCGGCCTACTGGTCATCGCTCGGCGCTTCGCCACGCTGGGCGGAGCGGCGCCTGGCGGAATCGAGCATCTCGGTCACGAGCGACGGCGACCGCCTGGTCCGGCACCTGGAACGGTCCGGGATCACCGTGGGACCGGACAATCCGAACCTCGCCGTGATCGTCTGCGGCGACTATCTCGAAGTGCGCCTGGCGGAAGTGAATCGGCGCCAGCTTGACTCCAACGCGCCGTGGATGCTGGTGCGACCGGGCGGCATCGAGCCGCTGTTCGGTCCCGTCTTTCGGGGGGACGAGGAGTCCCCTTGCTGGGACTGCCTGGCATACCGCCTGCGCAGCCACCAGGAAGTTCACAACTTCCTGCGTAACCTTGCCGGCGAGAAGGGCGCCTTCAAGCCGTTTGCGGCGGACCCGGCGGTGCTCGACGCGTTGTGCGGACTGATTGCCGCGGAGATCGCCAAGTGGCTGGTGCTGGAAGAGATTGCGCCCGTTCACGAACACGCGATCGCGATGCATCTCGGCACGCTTGCAAGTTCCCGGCATCGGGTGGTGCGCCGGCCGCAATGCGCGGTGTGCGGCGACGAGGCGCTATACCGTCCGGATCGCCCGCCGGCCGCCCTGCGTCTCGAGTCCAGTCCCAAGTCCGTCAGCAACAGCGGTGGCACCCGCACCGTGGCCCCGGAAGTCACGCTGGCGAACTACCGCCACCTCGTAAGCCCCGTCAGTGGGGTCGTGACCTGGCTCAGGCGCACCACCGACGAGACCGATTCCTGGCTGCATGTCTACTGGGCCGGAAGCAATCTCGGGATGCGAAGCCGAACATTAAGTTCGCTGAGGAGGAGTCTCCGCAGCAAGAGCGCCGGCAAGGGCAGCACGCGCGATCAGTCCAAGGTCAGCGCGCTCTGCGAAGCGGTCGAGCGCTACTCGGGCGCCTTCCACGGGGACGAGATCCGAAGGCTGAAGCGATTCGCCGAGTTCGCCGGCGCAGAAGACGCGATCCATCCCAACGACGTGCAGCTTTTCAGCGACTGCCAGCTCGACAATGCCGAGAGCATCAACGCGAAAGGCCACCCCTACAATGTCGTCCCGCCACGGCTCGACCCGGACGCGGAAATCGGCTGGACACCGGTATGGTCGCTGACCGGGGAGATGCACCGCTACCTGCCGACCTCGATGCTCTACAGCATGGCGCCGGAACAGCGCGCGCCTTACGACCTGATCGCCGATTCCAACGGCTGCGCCGCCGGCAATACCCTGGAAGAGGCGATCCTGCAGGGCTTTTACGAACTGGCCGAGCGCGACGCGTTCGCGATCTGGTGGTACAACCGACTGCGGGTGCCCGCGGTCGATCTTTCGAGCTTCGACGACCAGTACCTCGCAGCGGCGGCGGAGCAGTACGCCGTGTATGAACGGGAGGTGTGGATGCTGGACGTCACCGCCGACATCGGGATTCCCGCCTTCGTCGCGCTCTCGCGCAGGCCGGCCGCAGAAACCGAGGACATCATTTACGGTGCCGGCGCCCATGCCGACCCGCGTATCGCGGCCCTGAGGGCGCTTTGTGAACTGAACCAGTGCCTCACCTGGTTGCCGCGTCCAGGGAGCGGCGACGGCCGGCCCATGATCGATGATCCGCTGGCGCTCAAGTGGTGGAGGACCGCCCGACTCGCCGACTGTGACTGGCTGGCGCCCAAGGCGGACGCCGCCCTGCGCGAGGCTTCGAGTCATCCGTTCGTCGAATCGGCGGATACGCGCGACGACATCGAGTATTGCCGCTCGCTTGTCGAAGCGCAGGGCCTCGAGTTCCTGGTTCTGGACCAGACCCGGCCCGACGTCGGCATGCCCGTCGTGCGGGTCATCGTGCCGGGCATGCGCCACTTCTGGGCCAGGTTCGCGCCCGGGCGCCTGTACGATGTGCCAGTCAGCATGGGCCACCGCGAGCAGCCCCTCGCTGAAGCCGAACTGAACCCTGCGCCCGTCATCGCGTGAGGAGGCCATATGGACATTGACCAGGCAGTCACGTTGACGCAGGACCGTCTCGCCGAAGAGGGCGGCACCATGGCCGACCTGCTCGGGCACTTTCGGAGCATGGTTTCGCCCGTCCTCGTGGGAGACCCGGAATGGGAGCGCGTCCTGCGATGCGCAGGGCAACTGCCGATCACGATGGGCGCCCTACCGTTCGGTCTCGAACTGCCGTTGCATGAACGAAGGCCGCAGGCGGATTTCGGCGTCTCGCTCGCGAGCGGAACCAGGCCGGCGGCGTTTTTCCGGGAACATGCACGAAATGACGGAACGGACGAGACTGCCGGGGCGATCGGGCGGCTGTTCGCGGAGATGGATGAAGGGAACTCGCCCCTGCGTGCAATCGTCGGCCCGAAGTTGATGCTGGAGTACGACATCGGCTCGGCCCGGGACGGCGAGAATCCGCTTCCGGCAATGTTCCTGCGTCCGGGCGAACGGCCGATCATCGGCGACTCTGGCCAGGAGAACGATGTTCTCACGGTGGTCGACGCGCTCGTTTCCTGCGTGGGATGGGAGCGCAGCGAGGCGGAACGGAAGAACGTCGAATGCGTCTACCTGGCGCAGCCGGAAGATACGCGCCTCGATTCGTTCGGCGTATTCCCGTCTCGCGAACGTTCCGTACGCCTCGCGATCATGGGGTTCAAGACGCCAGAGGAGCTACGGATCTACCTTGAAAACGCGGGTTGGCCAGGTCAGATTCCGGCTGTCGAATCGGTCATTGCACGCTTCAGGGGACGCGCGAACATCGTCAGGTCTGGTGTGAATCTCGACGTACGCGAAGAGGGTGTCGGTCCGACACTCGGCCTGACCCTCATGGTGAAGCAGAGATATACGAAAGACTCGCGCTATTGGCTCGACGGCCTGACGGACTGGGACCCGTTCCTGCAAGCCCTGGGCCATGAGGACATCGTCGTTGGAGAGAAGCTGGCGGCGCTCGGCGGCTGGGTATCCAAACCGACCACGCTGTTCGCAAGGTCCGGACGCTACGTGCTGCTGCGGGGCATCCACCACATCAAGCTGGTCATTTCCGGAAACCGGCTACGACAGGCCAAGGCCTACGTGTTCCTGGTGCTCTCCGGGGCGGTTCCCGACTGAGGGGCCAGACACAAAAAACCCCGCCGGCCCGCTTGATGCGGGGTGGACGGGGGTCAGTTCGAGCTATGCGCCGGCCAAGTGCCGGCTGCCGGTTCTACCAGCAGCAGCAAAGGCCCGCAGAGATAGCTTCGAGTTGCTCCTCGGTGATGTTCGGATCCGGCGGCAGGGCGAGATGCACTGTCTGCATGTCGCTTTCGTGAACCTGGATCGTCATCGACTCGGGAATCGTAATGCCCAATTCGGCGCTGATCGTCGTCTTGGGATCTGCAAGCAGTTGTTGCCTGAACTCGGCGTCGAGCGCGGACTTCTCGACAATCTGCTGCAGCATTTCGTCGCCACTTCTCATTGCATTCCTCCATGCGCGGCGAACCGCGCCAATCAAATGCATTCGAGACGTTACGCTACGTTGTCGCAGCGCACAAGGCACCGCAAGCAATTCAAATGAGCCGATTTAGTTTTCCTAATGGATGAACTTGCGGTTTCTTTTGCCGTGACGGGTCGTCCGGGAAGCACGGTACAATGCAACAAGTCCATCCACGGGACCGGTGCGGATGTTCCCCAACCACGAGACCATTGAAGAATGGTTTATCGGCCAGGGCTGGATGAAGGACTTCGCATCCCGCTGGCGCGCTTCGTTCAAGGTTCTGGCACTGGCGAGCCTCTGCCTGCCCGGCATACATGCGCTTGCCCAGGAAGAAACGCCCGAAGACAAGGGACTGAGGATCGCGCGGGAGTCAAGCGCCCGCAATGAGGGATTCGGGGACCACACCGCTGGTATGACGATGGTGCTCCGCGACCGGCAAGGCCGCGAGAGCGTCCGCCAGATGCGCTTCAAGGTGCTGGAGGTGGAGGGGGACGGGGACAAGAGCCTGTTCGTGTTCGACCAGCCACGAGACGTGCAGGGAACCGCGCTCCTGACCCACGCGCACGTCAACACCCAGAACGACCAGTGGCTGTACCTGCCGGCGCTGAAAAGGGTGAAACGCATCAGCGCTTCGAGGCGTTCGGGCGCCTTCATGGGTAGCGAGTTTTCCTACGAGGACATGAGCTCTCCAGAGGTGGACGAATACACCTACAGGTATCTTCGCGACGAACCCTGCGGGGAACTCACCTGCACGGTGATCGAGCAATTTCCGCTCGACGAGAAGTCCGGATACAGCCGCAAGGTCATCTGGCAGGACACCGGCGAGCTCCGAACCTGGAAGATGGAGCTTTACGACCGCAGGGGCTCGCATCTCAAGACGCTCACTTTTGCGGACTACCGGCAATACCTGGATCAATACTGGCGGGCAGGCGAACAGACGATGGTGAATCACCTGACCGGCGCGAGCACGGTGCTCGAATGGACCGACTTCCGGTTCCGCACCGATCTCGATGAAGGCGAATTCACCCAGACCGCGCTTCGCCGGGTGCGCTGATGCGATTCGCCGCCGCTTTTTCTGCGCTTGCGCTCACGGCGGCCGCGGGTGCCGGAGCGCAGACGCTTGATTTCTCGGGTGACCTGAGCCTGCAGGCGCGGTGGTATCCGCAATCGCCCGCCTTCCCGGCGCAACGTTCCAGTACCGGCGGGCTGGTCGTCGAGCCGTCGCTATACGGGGAGGTCGGGGAGCGAACCAGTTTCACCCTAACCCCGCTTTACCGGTACGACAGTGCCGACTCGCAGCGTACGCATGCCGATGTCCGGGAAGCATATCTCCTGACCTATGGAGACTGGGGCGAGAATTCCTGGGAGCTGCGGCTGGGACTTGACCGCGTTTTCTGGGGCGTGGCCGAGTTGCACAACATCGTCGATGTCGTCAACCAGCTCGATCTCGTCGAGCACCCGCGCGATCGGCCGAAGCTAGGCCAGCCGATGGCGCACGTGACGGTTTCGGGCGACTGGGGCGTGGCCGAGTCGTTCCTGCTGCCGTATCACCGCAAGCGCACGTTCCCGGGCCCTTCCGGCCGCCTTCGGTCGGGGCTTCCGATCGAAGAAGACGCGGCCTACGAGAGTGACGCCGAGGAGCGCCACGTGGACTTCGCGTTTCGCTACAGCAATGCCGTGGGCCTGCTTGACTTCGGCCTGACGGCCTTTAGGGGAACAAGCCGCGAACCCTCCTTTCTCGTCCGCCAGCAGACCGCGCCGCTGCCGGTAGCCGAGCCATCGTTGATCCCTTGCTACGAGCAGATTCGGCAGTTCGGGGTCGACGCGCAACTCACGACTGGCCCCTGGCTCTACAAGATGGAAGCCATTCGCCGTAGCGGAGCACGAAATCTCCTGGGACAGGAGGAGGACTATGGGGCCCTGATCCTCGGCCTGGAACGCGCGCTCTATTCCCTGTTCGGTTCGGCAGCGGACCTGACCCTGCTCACCGAATGGCTCTACGACGGGCGCGGGCCCCGCGCCAACGGTGTCTGGGACAACGACCTCTTCATCGCGGGCTTCCTGGGGTTCAACGATGTGCAGGGCACCGAGCTTGTCGCGGGATTCCTGGGTGACCTGAACCACGACTACCGCGCATTGAACCTGGAACTGAAGCGCCGCCTCTCGGAGAACTGGTCGATGCGGCTGGAAGCGATCGTGAACCTCGCCGCGGACCCTGAAGACCTGACCTACGATGGACGCCGTGACAGCTTCCTGGGCGTGGATTTCACCTACAGCTTCTGATGGGGGTTCCCGGTCGGTGAAAGCAGGCGAATGTCCCAACGTGCCCGCCCGGCCGACTTGTGGAAGTCACCTGGCATGATGCAGCCGGGCAGCAACTCCTTAAGAAAGATCGCGGTTGTCGGGCGAGGAACCGCGGGCTCCCTGGCGGCCGCCAGCGTAACGCGCCAGCACCCTGACAGCGACCACGAACTGCACCACATATACGACTCGCGCATCCCGGTCATCGGGGTGGGCGAGGGCAGTTGGCCGAGCCTCGTGCAGGAACTGCAGCAACTGACCAACCTGCCGCACGAGACCGTCCAGCAGCGCCTCAACGGGACCCGCAAGTACGGCGTTGCGTTCGAGGGGTGGGGTCGGCGCGGCAGAGACTTCACGCATTACTTCACGCCGCAACAGGTGTCCTATGCCTACCACCTGTCCGCGGACTTCATGGGCGAGTTGCTGGAGAAGAGCACGCGCGCGCGCCACGTCGATGCGAGAGTACTCGACATCACGAAGGTCGAGGGTGGCGCGCAGGTGGAATTCGAGGACCGGGCGCCGGAGCGTTACGACCTGGTCTTCGATGCCCGCGGGTTTCCCAGGGAGCTCCATGCCGACGAGCACATCGACATTTCCTTCATCCCCACCAATACGGCCGTCATCCGCCGCTGTCCGGCGATCATCGAATCAGGGCAGGACGGGCCGGTCTTGCAACCCACTTACACCCGCGCGGTCGCGCGTCCGCATGGTTGGGTATTCGTCATTCCGCTCACGGTGCACACCTCCTATGGGTACATCTTCAACCGTGATGTCACCAGTCTTGAAGAAGCCGAGGCGGACTTTGACACTTTCCTGGAAGCGGACGGCGTATCGGAGTTCGAGCAACGCGCCGTCATCCAGTTCCCCAACTTTGTCCACCGCCAGATCTTCGATGGTGCGATTGCGCGGGTCGGGAACGCGGCGGCCTTCATGGAACCGTTGGAGGCGACGGCCATCGTATCGGCCCAGTTGCAGATCGGAATGGTGCTCCAGGTGCGCCTCAACCGTCCGGCAGAGCATGTCAAGCGCGATGCGCCGACGGTCAACCGGTTTCTGATCAACAACATGCTGGGCTACGGCCTGTTCGTCGGGTGGCACTACTCCTGCGGCTCCAGGTACGACAGCGAGTTCTGGCGTTACGCCCGCGAGCACGCCTGGACGCGGCACCGGGAGGCGGCGGACCCCGAAGTGGTGGATTGCGCCGCCCTCGAGAAGTTCGAAGACATGATCGGCCTGTTGAACCAGCCGGTCATTGACAAGGCGGACTGGCATCGGATGTGCGCGGTCCCGCTCACCAGCTACGCCCAGATTTTCCAGGGCCTGGGCTGTTAGCGTCCGCCCCGGAACATCTCGGCAGAGGCTCAGCCGAACTGGCGTCTGCGCCAGCGCCTGTACTCTTCGAGGCCGTTCCTCTCGAGTACATGGTCGCGCTTGAAAGCCTGTGCCGCACACACCGCGGAGAGGATCAGAAACGGAATCCCGGGCAGGAGTGGGATGACGATGCCGACCAGGCCGATGACGAGGCACAATAGCCCCATGGCGAACCAGCAGATGCGTATCAGCGCCGAGCGTTCGTACATGGATGTTCCTTTTGGTTGATTGACCAGACAGGACGCAACTCTCGTGCCAGATGCTCTGGGTCATGGAAAAGGCAACAGTTTCAGACACTTGCTGGACCCATTGGCTTTTGCTACGCGAAGACCGTATGGCGAAGTTGGTGTATTTCACCGATTGTTGGCGAAGCTCGCCCACACGTTGATCCCTGCGGCAGCGGGTCCGGTCTACGATGGCTATACTCGGTGCCGTGGACAACCGCGAGGGGGCAACATGATGGGATCGGTTACGAGCGATTACCTGGTATCGGCGGATGATCTCGACCGCGCTCTCGGAGACCCCGACCTGCGCCTCTTCGAGACCGCCGCCAACCTGGAGCCTAAGGGTCCCGGCATGGAGCGCGAACTCGGGCGGGTAGCCTTTGACCGCCGGCACATCCCGGGCGCCCAGTTTCTCGACCTGGCGGGCGACGCGGCCGACACGGCCAGCGGACTCGAATTCACCCTGCCGGAACCCGCCGCGCTGGAGGAACTGTTCCGGCGCCTCGGCGTCAACATGGACAGCCGCGTCGTGCTCTACAGCAGCAGCAGCGTGATGTGGTCGACGCGCGCCTGGTGGTTGCTGCACTACCTTGGCTTCGAGCGGATGTCGGTGCTCGATGGTGGCTTCGACGCCTGGCGCGGCGGCGGTCGACCGGTGGAAAGGGTCGTGCCGCGCTTCCCTCGCGGTGATTTCGAGGCGCGTCCCCGACCGGAGGTCTTTGCGGACAAGCAGGCGGTGGCCGACGCCATCGGCGACTCCGCCGTACGCACGGTGAACTCGCTCGGCGCCGCGATGCACCGTGGCGAAACGCGGTCCAGCTACGCCCGCCAGGGGCGCATCGCCGGCAGCGGCAATCTGCCGTTCAGCGAACTTCTGACCGAAGGACGATTCAAGTCGACCGACGAGATGCGAGCGGTCCTTGCGGCGTCGGGCATGCTGGACGCCGATCGGGTCATCACGTACTGCGGCGCCGGCATCGCGGCGACCATCGACGCTTTCGCCTGCGTCCTTGTGGGCCAGGACCGGGTGGCGGTTTACGACGGATCCCTGTCGGAATGGGCGCTCGATCCGAACGCGCCGATGGAGACGGGCGCAAGCGGTTGAGGGACGGTCGCTGCGGGTGGTACCAGTGTCGTGTGACACGAGTGAAGGTGTTCCCGGCGGTCGGGCCAGCCTCATGGCTCGGGTCGAATCCGCAGAAAGCTTGCGAAGCGAGGTATGCCGCTGCCGGTCTTGCCGTAGTGCCTGTACGTGACCGTCGTGCCGACGGGCGGTGGCCTGCGGCGCGTTTCGTCGGAGAATCCCGTGCCGAGCCTGAAACGGCGGCCGTCCGGCATCTCGACCAGAAGCGAGCCGAGCATGCCGATGTACTTGCCCCGGCCCGGCAGATGGGCGACAACCACGGCCTCGGCGTCCTGGTGGACCTTCAGTTTGAGCAGATCGTTGGAGCGTCCTCGTCGGTAGTACGAGTCGCCCCTGCGCAACATGAGGCCTTCGCCGCCGTTGGCCACGATCCGATCGAGCATGGCCATGAGTTCGGCGTCGTTTTCGACCCGAAACTGCTTGACCAGTCCAATGCTTGAAGTCTCCGGGGTGTCGAGCAGTTTCCGGAGACTTGCCAAGCGTTGATCGAAGGTACCCGGGTGATCCAGCAGGTCGAACACCATGTAGCGCACGCCGCGCCACGCGTCCTCCCCCATTGGCTGCCGACGAACGATGCCGGACAGTCTCTCGAAGGTGCCGCGGCCCATCCACAGTTCGCCGTCGAGTGCGACCTCCGGAAACCCTTCGACGAACGCCGCGGGCGCGTTGAAGCGGTTGCCCCGGCGAGAGTAGAGCGCCTCACCGTCCCACCACGCGCGGACGCCGTCGAGCTTCTCGCTGACCCAGTACGCCTCGAGATCGACGTTGTCTCGGTAGACGTTGGCAAGGGACAGGGCCGGCGGTTCGATCTCGGCGGCCGTGGCGTTCCAGAAAAGAAGGACGGCGGCGGCGATACCGAGCGTGCGACACATGGTGAACCTCGAAACGGGCGGCGAACACGAGGCCGCAAGGATTGCCTGTTTCGTGCGTGTGCGGTAGCGGATAACAGCGGGATTTCGCGTGAGAATTTCCCCATGAGAGCGCCCCACGGCCGGTGCCTTCGGCTTCGGTTTGTTCTGGCGAGGGGAACCCCCTCGCGCTCCCCGGGCCCGGCCCCGCTCGTCGACCATGGAACAACGGCCCCCGGTCGCTGGCGCTCCCGGGAGGCGGTTGTTCCATGGAAGTCGGGTGTACCATCGTCCGTCAACGAAGCGAACGACACGATGATTTTCAATCACGCCAGCTTGAGGCGCGGGCGCGCAGGATAGAAACGAAGGGCGCCGACGGGTTGGGTTTGCGCGTACACAGGGCGCTGAGTTGGCTGGATGCCGCGGAGCGTTGCGGGGACGATGACGACGCCAGGTTCATATTTCTCCGGATTTCGCTCAATGCGGCGTACCGGATGAGATCAAGCGGGAGTCGACCCCGGAACAGGCGATACTTGATCGCTTCCTGCAACGGCTGGTCGATCTCGACTCTGACAACCTCCTTTACGAGCTGTTCGGTGACTGCCACTTCGGTCCGGGTGGTCGGCGCTTGAGTTCCAGCTGACTCTACCAATAGGTATTACCAATAATCCAAACAAATGGATAGCAACTGGTTGACACTACTACTTGCTGGTGGCAGTGTTGAGGCCTTGTAGACCATATGCAGCACAGTTCCATCAAATTGGAATTACCGATTTGCATTACGCAACACCCAAGGGGGTCCGACATGCGTGCCACTACTGCTTTTGCCTCTCTGCGTTCGTCATGGCTGCTCGTGCTATGTGCGCCAATATTGCTGCCCCCAGCCGCGGCCCTCGCCCAGCAGGAGGACGACGGTGCCGACCTCATTGAGGAGATCGTCGTCACAGGCACGCGGCGCACGATCCAGGACTCGATCCAGCTCAAGCGGAATTCGGTCGAGATCGTCGACGGGCTGAATGCCGACGAGATCGGCGCGCTGCCGGCCCTGTCCATCGGTGAAGCGCTGGAGACTGTCACCGGCGCGGCGACGCACCGCGAGAACGGCGGCGCGACCGAGGTTGCCATCCGTGGATTGGGGCCTTACCTCGGCACCACCACCGTCAATGTCAGAGAGTCGACCAACGGCAGCGGCAACCGCGCGGTCAACTTCAGCATCTTCCCTTCCGAATTGTTCAATTCCATTGCCATTCACAAGACGCAGTCGGCGAGCTACATTGAAGGCGCCGTCAGCGGTCAGGTTCAGCTGACGACCAGGCGACCGATCGAGTACGGCGACCAGCGCGCGCAATTCAGCCTCAAGGGCTCGGCGCATCCCGACGACGCCAATATCGATGGTCAGAGCATGGGTCACCGCACGACTGCAAGCTATATCAATTCATGGGAAACCGAGGGGTTGGGCAATATTGGCGTATCCTTCGGCGCCCAGCTGCGCGACGACTCGAACCCCGAGGCGGAAGCGACGCACACCACGGGAGGCGGGCGGTTCGAAGCCTGTGTGCTGGAATCATTCGACTCCACGGCGCAGCCGCTTGACACATCCGGTCGATGCGACGAAAACGGCAGCGATCCCGACCTCAGCAACGATCAACTTCAGGACCTCATCGATTCCAGCCCCAATTACAACAGCGTCGCGGATATTCCGTTTGCCTATATTCCCCGTGATCGCCAATTCCGCCGGAATACGACGGACGATGACCGTCAGGCGTTTTTCGGAGCGATCCAGTGGCAGCCCAGTGACCGTTTGGAATTCATGGTGGACTTCCAGCAGTCCGAGCGGGATCAGAAGGAACTCCGCCAGGATCTTCAGTTCGGAGGAACCCAAAACAACCTGCGGGACGTCGTTTCCGACCCGCGTACGGGCCTTCTGCGGAGTTTCGTCGCGGATACCGATATCCGGTCCAAGACAACGGACTTCGTGCGCTTCGAAGAGTACGAAGGCGCTGGCCTGAACGTTGCCTGGCAAGCCACGGATAACCTGGAAGTTTCATTCGATGCGGCGTTTGCGGACACCGGGCGTACCGAGACGGATGTGGAGGTTCGACTGGCTGCGAACGAGGTATTGGTCACGGATCCCGACGACATATCCAATAGGGAAGAGTTCTGGGTCAGGTTCGATGTGAATGCGTCCGGAACGGATGGGCTTGCATTGCCGACGGTTCTCAGCACGGACGGCAGCAGTTCCCGCGATCCCGCTTCGCTCCTGGATTTCGACATCAACGATCCCCGCTACTTTACCGCCAAGGATCGCGTGCAGGTTCGAGCCAGGCAGCAGATTCGCGAACACACGATCGATGCCTTGAGGCTGGATCTGTCCTGGTACACCGAGCTGGGTATTGTCAACAACATCCAGGGCGGCGTACGCCTTTCGTCGCTTGAGTATCGGACCTTCGGTGGCAATCGCAGCCGTGCTGGCATTAATCGATGGGACGATGAGGATCTTGACGGCGTCCCCCACGGGAGTAACAACACGCCTGAGATCCGCGCGGCCGTCTTCAATGCCGCCAACAAATGCGGACAGTCCAGTTTTCCGGAGCCTGATTTCCTGTCGGAGTCCAGAGGCGGCCTGGATCTCATCACGTTCGCGCACGGCATCGGCTCCGGCACCGGATGGGCGACATTCGATCACGGCTGTTTGCTCGATGAACTGCTCGTAAACTACGGCGGCAGGTCCGCAATTCGCTACGAGAATGGAATCGAGACCAACAGTATCGACTTGACCGAAGATGTGACGGCTTTCTACTTGCAGGCCAACTACGAATCGCTGATGTCTGGCAGGCCGGTTCGAGGCAACTTCGGTGCGCGTGTTGTGCAGACGGACGTCGATTCGATCGGCTACCGGACCCCGCTCACCGTCATACAGGAAGACGGCTTGTATTTTGTTGAGGCGGAATCGGGCGCGGAGTACGAAAGCGTATTGCAAGCCAATAGCTATACGGAAGTCTTGCCCAGCCTGACCTTCATCATGGATTTCAATGAAGATTGGGTCTTCCGAGCCGGAGTATTCAAGGGCATTTCGCGTCCGGATCCCCACTCCTACGGGAACAGCCGCTCCATCAATACCAACGACTCCGACGATCCGGAGTCGGGCTATGCCAGCCTGGAAGAAGCGGTGCATGGCATCAGCTCGCCGGGCAACCCGAAGTTGCAGGCTTTGCCGTCCTGGAATGTCGACGTTGGTGTGGAATGGTATGCCAACGAAGATACGTTGTTGGCGGCCGGTGTCTACTGGAAGCGGTTTCAGGGTGCGTTTGAGAACGCCTACCAGCCGGAAGACATCCTGATTGACGGAAATGTAGTGACCGGCTCCGTGAGAACCACACAGGTTTCCGACAACAAGAGCGACCTCAATGGAATAGAAATCACCGCGACGCATTCGTTCGACTACTTGCCCGGACTTTGGGGCGGCTTCGGTGGGAAGTTCAGCTACAACTATGCGGATTCCGATTTTGAATTCGAGGATGGGCACGGCGGCGACGGTATTGCCTTCGATGCCGACGGCAATCCGATTCCACGCCTGGGCCTGTTGCCGCCGGCCGGGTTGTGGGGGCTGTCGCGTCATACCAGCGCCACGCAGATCTACTGGCAGAATGATCGCATCAATGTGCAGGTGATCTATAAGGCGCGGTCGCGGTACTTCCAGGGTTTCGGTCGCGATACGACCGCCCGCGTTCGATACGTGGCCGACTACAATACGCTTGACCTTCGCTTGCGCGTCGATGTCACCGACTATATTGAACTGTCACTGGAGGGCATTAACTTGCTCAGCGAGCCGCGTATGGATTACCGCGCGTTGGTGGGCCAGGTTGTCCAGACCCTGGAGTATGGTCCGCGAGTATTCGCCGGCGTCAGGGCGAGGTTCTAGTTCATGTCCGAGGCTGCGGGCAACCCTCTCCGGGCTGCCCGCGACCATCGGCGGATCAATTGCCCGGATCAGCAACCCACGGGCCTTTGCGAGAAGCGATCAATGACAGGTAAGCGACTTTATCACTCGGTGGCCGACCGGATCCTCACCATGATCGACAACGGCACGTTTCCGCCCGGCAGCCGACTGCCGGGCGAGCGGGAGATCGCTGACCAACTCAACGTCAGCCGGGTCACGGTGCGGGAGGCAGAAATCTCCCTGCAGGCGCGCGGCATCATCCAGGTCAAGACGGGTTCCGGCGCCTATGTGCTGGACCCGTCGAAGCACAATGGGAGCCTGCCGAGCGTCAGCGCCTTCGAGTTGACCGAGGCCCGCACGCTGTTCGAATCGGAGGTGGCCGCCCTTGCGGCGCGGGACATCAGCGACGAGACGTTGAGCCGCCTTGAGCGGTACCTTGAGAAGATGGCGGGCAACGGCGCGGACGCCGAGCGCGAGGCCGAATTGGCGGATCGGGACTTTCACCTGACAATCGCATCGGCCAGCGGCAATGCCGCGGCGTGCCATGTCGTGGAGATGCTGTGGCGGATTCGCATGGAGTCGAAACCGGTGCGCCGGGTATACGACTCGGTGTGTCATCACGACTCCGAGGCGCGGGAGGCCGAGCACCGGGAGATTCTCGACGCGCTGCGCGCGCGGGACCCCGCGGCGACCCGCATCGCAATGCGCGAGCATTTCCGGCGCCTGATCGAGGCGATGCTGGACGTCACCGAAGAACAGGCGCTGGAGGAGCTTCGACGGAAGGCGACCGAGAGCCGCGAACGGTTCCTCACCAGCTTTCAGCTCTGATTTCGGGCGCCCGCGCGGGACAACCCACGTCAAGGAATGGGGATTTGATGATCCGAATCGCGCTGGCCGCGCTGACCTTCGTGCTGAGCCAGACAGGGCTTGCCGAGACGCTGCTTGTCGGTTCCCAGGACGAGTTCGAGGACGCCGTCGACGACCTCAAGCCCGGCGATACGATCATGCTGGCCAACGGCGCATGGCGTGATTTCGAAATCCTCTTCACCGGGTTCGGCACAGCCGAACAACCGATCGCGCTGACGGCCGAAACCAGGGGCGAGGTCTTCATCACCGGTCAGTCCAACCTGCGCATGGCCGGAAAGTACCTGGTCGTATCCGGACTGATCTTCAGGGACGGCCATACACCCACCAACACGGTGATCTCCTTCCGCCGCACCCGCGGCGACCCGGCCTACCACTCGCGCGTGACCGAAACCGTCGTCGACCGGTTCAATAACCCGGAGCGTCACGAGACCGATTTCTGGGTGATGATGTACGGCAGGCACAACCGCTTCGATCACAACCACCTGGTCGGGAAAAGCAATGCGGGCGTCACCATGGCGGTACGGCTCGACAGCGAGGAAAGCCGGGAGAACCATCACCGCATCGACCACAACTATTTTGGTCCCCGGCCGATCCTCGGCGCCAACGGCGGCGAGACCCTTCGGATCGGGACCAGCCACCACTCACGGACCGATTCCTTCACGACGGTCGAGAACAACTATTTCGACCGGTGCAACGGCGAGCTTGAGGTCATCTCGAACAAATCCGGCGGCAACACGTTTCGAGGCAACCTTTTTTTCGAATCGCGCGGCACGCTGACGCTGCGCCACGGCAACGGCACCGTGGTGGCGAACAACGTGTTTCTGGGCAACCGCGCGGACCACACCGGCGGCATCCGCGTCATCAACGCCGACCAGGTGGTGCGCAACAATTACATGCACGGGCTGACCGGCCATCGTTTCGGCGGTGCGCTGGTGGTCATGAACGGCGTGCCGAACTCGCCGCTCAACCGCTACGACCCGGTCGTCAATGCCGTCATCGAGAACAACTCGATCATCGACAGCGACCATGTGGAGCTTGGCGCGGGCAGCGACGAAGAGCGTTCGGCGACGCCCACCGACAGCGTGTTCGGATCGAACCTGATCTTCAACGAAGACGGGCGGAACATCGTTGCCGTCCACGACGATGTCGGCGGCATCGAGTTTCGGGGCAACGCAACCAACAACGTGGATGAACCGGCGCTGACGGAGGGTTTCGTCAACGCGTCGCTTGAGCTGGCGGCGGCCGACAACAGGCTGCTGTATCCGGCGGACGGGCAATTCGCGGATGTGGGCGCGAGCCGGGAGCTCAAGGTGCTTGACCGGGAGAGCACGGGCGTATCCTGGTATCCGAAGGCCGGCCCCGGGATGCGCTTCGATACCGGCGAGACGATCTCCATCGGTGCCGGTGAGGACGCGATCTTCGACGCGGCGGCCGGCGCCGGCGCTGGCGACGTCATCGTGCTTGCGCCGGGCGGGTACCTCCTGACGAAAACCATCGTCGTCGACCGGCCTCTGACGATCCGGGCAGCCCCGGGGACGGCGAGCATCGAGTTCGAGCGCACCGCGCTGTTCGAGATCGCCGACGGCGGCAGCCTGAAGTTGAGCGGCCTGACGATTTCAGGCCGGGCCGCGCCGGACGTTGCCGGCAACTCGGCCATCCGCACGCACCGCTACTCGATGCTGGGCAACTACGCCCTGGTCGTGGAGGACTCGACGATTCAGGATCTCGATACCAACCATTCGTTCAATTTCCTGTCCGTCGCGAGGCATACGTTCGCCGACCGCATTGAAATCGCCGATTCCGTCTTTCGAAACATCACCGGACACGTCCTGTCCCTGGCGCAGGAAACCGACGATCTCGGCCTCTACAACGGCGAGTACATTTCCATTGTCGGGTCAACGTTCCAGAACATCGGGGGGGCGGTGGCGGACATCTACCGGGGCGGCACCGACGAGAGCACCTTCGGGCCGCATTTCGAACTGCGCGCGTCCTCGCTCGACTCGGTGGGCAACGGTTCCCGCAACAAGTCCGCCGCCTCCATCCGGCTGCTGGGGGTGCAGGCGACCGACATATTCGACAATGTCGTTGCCGACAGTCGGCCGGTCCGCGTGATCCACACCGTCGGCGATCCCGTAACCCGGTTGGGGGACAATCGGCTTGAGAGGACGCCCGAACCGATCATCCGTGAATTCGGCGGGCAATGATGTCCCGAGGGCCGGCAAGCGATACGAAACTTCCGGTGCCGGGCTGCCGTCCACCGGCGACCATCGCGATGTCCGCCGAACAGCAGGGAAGCAAAGCGAAGGAGTAAGGCAACCATGTCCCGAGGCTACTTGAGATGGGTGGTGGTCACCCTCGTGGCGATCGCCACGGTGATCAACTATGTTGACCGCAACGCGCTGGCCATCATGTGGGTCGAGATCGGCCCGGAACTGGGCATGGACGAATTCGACTACGCCCGGCTGGTCATGGTCTTCATGGTGGGCTACGCCATCGGTCAGGCCCTGTTCGGCAAGATATTCGACATGATCGGCACGCGGCTGGGATTCGTGCTCGCCATCGTCATCTGGTCCGTGGCCATCATGCTGCATGCCGTCACGCGCACCTTCGCCTCGCTCGCGGCGATGCGCTTCACCCTGGCCTTCGGCGAAGCCGGCAACTGGCCCGGCGCGACCAAGAGCAACGCCGAGTGGTTCCCCATCCGGGAACGCGCCCTCGCCCAAGGCATATTCAATTCCGGCGCGTCCCTCGGCGCCGTCATTTCGGCGCCCGCCATCGCGCTTCTGTACCTGCAGTTCGGCTGGAAGGCCACTTTCGTCATCATCGGCCTGTTCGGGTTCTTGTGGCTCGTTCCCTGGCTGCTCATATTCAAAGCCCCGCCGGATCGGCACCCGTGGCTTTCAGCGGAAGAACGCGAATACATCCTCACGGGCCAGCGGGACGAAAGCGCGTCCGCAGACGAGGAACAGGTCGCGCCCGGCTGGTTCGAAATGCTGCGCTATCGGCAGAGCTGGTCCGTGGTCGCATCGAGGTTTTTCCTGGATCCCATCTGGTGGCTGTTCGTCAGTTGGCTGCCCATCTACCTCGCCGCGACATTCGGTTTCGACATCGAGCAGATCGGGTTTTCCGCCTGGGTTCCCTATGTCGGCGCTGCGGCCGGCGCGATTTTCGGCGGCTGGCTGGCCCGCTTCCTGCTTGAAAGGGGCCGAACGGTCGACTTTGCGCGCAAGCTGACGATCACGCTGGGCGGGATCATCATGCTGCCGGCCCTGCTCCTGACAGCGGCCGCATCCACGCCTCTGTCGGCGATACTCCTCATCGCGGTCATCCTGTTCGGATTTCAGACCGCGATCGGCAACATTCAGACGCTGCCGAGCGACTTCTTCTCCGGCAAGTCGGTCGGTTCGCTAGCCGGCGTTGGCGGCGCCGCTGCCGTCGCCGGCGTGCTGATCACCACCGATCTCATTCCGCGGATCACCGAGGCATCTTTCGCGCCCGCCTTCATTCTGGGCGCGGCGCTGGTGCCGCTTGCGATCCTTTCGGTATGGATATTCGGTGGCCGGATTCGCCCGCTGACCACCGAGAACTGAATCAAGGATGCAGCGCGAAACGGAATGGCCATATCGAGGCTGATATTCGGGCTGACCATTGCGCTGACAGCGCAAGCGGACGCACACCCCAATCTGATCCTTACCGAGGCCGGCGTCGAGAGAATCAGGGCGGAACTGGGCATCGTCCCCCTGTTCGACGCCACCGTGGAGCGCGTCAAGGCGGAAGTGGATGCTGAAATCGAACTCGGAATAGACACCCCGATCCCGAAAGATCTTTCCGGCGGCTACACGCACGAGCGGCACAAGCGCAATTTCCTGGTACTGCAACAGGCGGGAGCGCTGTTCCAGATCCTGGAGGACGAAAAATACGCTGTCCATGTCCGCGACATGCTCTTTCGGTATGAGGCCATGTACAAGGACCTGCCCCTTCATCCCCAGCAACGGTCCTATGCGAGAGGAAGGCTGTTCTGGCAATGCCTGAACGACAGCAATTGGCTGGTGTACGTGAGCCAGGCCTACGACGCCATCCACGACTGGTTGTCCGAACAGGAACGGCAAACACTGGAACAGAATCTCTTTCGTCCGTTTGCCGACTTCATATCGATCGAAAACCCGCAGTTCTTCAACCGGATACACAACCACAGCACCTGGGGCGGCGCGGCAGTGGGGATGATCGGCCTGGTCATGGAAGACGAGGAATTGGTGCGGCGGGCCTTGTACGGCATTCAGGACGATGGCCTTGGAGTGGGAGCCATCGACGATGACGGAGGGTTCATCCGGATGGAAGGACAAAGTACCGGTTTTCTGGCGAACCTTGAGGCGCCTTTTTCGCCGGACGGGTATTACACAGAAGGCCCCTACTACCAACGGTACGCCATGTATCCGTTCCTGGTCTTTGCCCAGAGCCTGCACAACGTCCGGCCCGATCTGAACATCTTCGAGCACAAGGACAGCGTGCTCCTCAAAGGGGTCGATGCGCTCTTGAGTCTGTCGGATGCGGATGGCGAGTTCTTCCCCCTGAACGACGCGCAGAAGGGCATGTCCTACCATTCTCGCGAGCTGGTTACGGCGGTTGACATTGCCTACCACGTGGGCGGACGGGACGCGAAGCTCCTGAGCATTGCCGAAGAGCAGGGCCAGGTCCTCCTGGATGACGCGGGATTCTCGGTTGCCGCCGCTATCCGCGACGGCAGGGCGCAACCATATGAGAAATCGACCATCAACCTGACGGACGGGCACGATGGCCGGCAGGGCGGCGTTGCCGTGCTGCGCCAGGGCGATGAAGATCTGACGCTCGTCTTCAAGTACACGGCCCAGGGCCTGAGCCATGGCCACTACGACAAGCTCTCATTCTCCCTCTACGAAAAGGGTGACGAAGTCCTTCAGGACTACGGGATGGCGCGTTTCGTCAACATCGGGCAGAAGGGAGGCGGCAACTACCTGACGGAAAACACCACTTGGGCCAAGCAGACGATCTCGCACAACACGCTCGTACGGAATGAGACGTCGCATTTCGAGGGGAGGTATGAGATCGGCAGCGAGCACCACTCGGAACTCCAGTTCCTTGACGCCTCCGACAACGGGGTTCAAGTGGTAAGCGCTTTCGAAGACGACGCCTACCCCGGGACGGTAATGCAACGGACCATGGCATTGATCAAGAACGAGCGTTTCGAAAAGCCATTCCTGCTGGACATTCTCAAGGTGATCTCGGACGCCGAGAGTCAATACGATCTGCCCTTCTATTTCATGGGTCAGGTCATGAGGGCAAACTTTGCCTACGAATCGCCGGCGGCATTGCGCGCCCTTGGGGAAAAAAACGGATATCAGCACTTGTACCTGGAAGGCACAGGCAAACCTTCCGGCAACAACACAGTGCTCTCGTGGATGGGCCATGGAAAATTCTACACGCTAACGTCGGCGACCCATGCTGCCGACGAGTTGCTGTTCACAAGAATCGGCGCCAACGATCCGGAGTTCAATCTGCGCAGGGATGCGGCCTTCATCATTCGAAGAAATGGCGTCGCGAACACTGTCTTCGCGACAACCGTGGAGCCCCACGGAAGCTACAGCCCGGTATCCGAAATTGCCGTCAATGCAAACAGCAATATCGCAGAGCTGAATGTCGTGTACGACGATGACGATTACACGGCAGTGATGATCGAGGACGTCCAGGGGCATGCCAGCATCTTCGTATTGTCGAATGACGATGCATCTGCTTCTTCAGAGCATGAATTGGAAATTGACGGCAGGACCTACGAGTGGTGGGGACCCTGGCACCACTCTGAAATCTAGCCCGTCGCGAAAGTCCCCGCGTTCAACCGGCGATGCATCCCGCACGGCTGCCACCCCTTCGGTATGGGATGCGGTCGGACCGGGCACGACGGTTGATCGTCCCGGCTATGGGAGGCTAGTGTTCCGTCAAGCTGTCCGGACGATGGCTACGGCTGCTTCAGTCCGGCAAGATCGCGGGCGTCCTGGATGCGGCCGCGATCCGTGATCCAGCTCGTGACGAGTTCGGCCGGGGTCACATCGAATGCGGGATTTTGAACCTGCACGCCCGGGGCGGCCCGAATCGATTCGGTCACTTCGCTTGCATCGCGCTGCTCGATATCGACGTCGGCGCCGGTTGCGGTATCCGCGTCGAAGGTCGATGACGGTAGGGCCACGTGGAAGGGAACGCCGTGGTAGCGGCTCGCGATGGCGATGCCCCGTGTGCCGATCTTGTTCACGACGTCGCCATTGGCCGTCACGCGGTCGGCACCGACGATCACGAGGTCAATGTCCCCTTGAGACATCAAGTGCGAAACCATGCTGTCGCAGATCAGGGTGACGTCGAGACCGGCCTGAAGCAGTTCCCACGCCGTCAGCCGCGCCCCTTGCAGGAGCGGGCGCGTTTCATCGACGAACACCGTGAAGCGGACGCTGGCATCGTGCGCGAGATATAGCGGCGCGGTCGCGGTTCCGAGCGTGGAGACGGCGAGCGCGCCCGCGTTGCAGTGGGTCAGGACCGCGCTGTTCTCGGTGATCAGCCCCATGCCGTTTGCGCCGATCGCACGACACATTTCGGTATGTTCACGGTGAATGGTCTCCGCTTGCGCAACGGGGTCGTTCGCACGGAGCACGCGGTTGACCGCCCAGGCGAGATTGATCGCGGTGGGACGTGCGGCGACGAGCACCCGCGCAGCTTTCGCCAAGTCTCCGCCTGCGCGGACCGCAAGAGCCATGCCGTATGCCGCAGCGATACCGATGGCGGGTGCGCCGCGCACCTTCATGCTGGCGATGGATGCGGCCACCATTTCGGCACTCGTCTGCTCTTCGTAGACGACCGTCTCCGGCAGCTTGCGCTGGTCGAGCAGCCACAACCTGCTGCCCTCCCACCGAATCGCAGCGGGTACGGTCATGGCAACTGACTTGCCGGATCAATTGCGCCGAGCCGCACCCGCCTGTGTCCGACAGATCGCGAAGCCCTGGTCTTCAACGGATACTGTGTATCCGCGAAGCATCTCTCGAAGGAGACGTTACGTCGCAAACGCCAGTTCTGATTGCATGGTCGTCGCCCGGTCACGTCAAGGCGAGCGCGAAGCGTATGGCCTCTGTCACCTGGTACATCCTCTCCGTTGACAGAGTTGTCAACAGCGCACCCAGTTTTGCCTGCGGGACAGTTTGCAGGTGATCGCAGTTCACGGCGCAATCGCGTGGCATTCCGTCGTCTATTGACAACGCCACTTCGCTGGGGATTTCGCGAACATTGGTTGTGACGGGAGCGACGGTGACCTCATGCAAACTGGCGATGACCGGGTTCCGCGTCAGAATCAGCGCTGGTCGTCGCTTGTCTGGTGGAGCGAAACGGTACCACCGGATTTCGCCGTGGCGCATCAGCCATCTTCCCAGGCATTATCGCCCCACGCCCGATCCTCTTCTGGAATGGAAAACTCTTGTGGAGTGGGTGGAATCCGCTGATACCCCGCTATGTGCCGCGCATCCAATTCCGCCTCGTCGTAGCGCGCCAGGGCGGCCCGCAGTGCTTGTCGCGCGAATCCTGAGCGGGTCGCGCCGAGTCGCTTCACCCGTTCGTCGACCCGCTCCACGAGTTCGTCATCGATTGTGATTTGAATGGTTCTCATAGCTATACATTAGCCTATACCCATAGCTATTGGAATGTGGAACCGAAGTGTTGGATGCGGACTAGGCCGTGCGGGTCTCGTCATCGGATGCCTTGCGGACCTCTTCCAACGCATCAATCAATTGATCCACGTCCGCGTCGGTGTGGGCCGCTGTCAGCGTGATACGCAGCCTTGACGTGCCTTCGGGCACCGAAGGCGGACGGATGGTCGTGCAGAGGCAGCCGCGTTCCTCAAGGGCCCGGCTCATGTCCAGCGTGGCTTGGGGGTCGCCGACGATCAGGGGCTGAATGGGAGACGCCGACTCGGGCAGGACAAATTCCAGGTCCGCTGCACCTGCCCGGAATCGTTCAACCAGCGACACCAGCCGATCCCGCCGCCACGACTCGGCCTTGGCTATGGCGAGACTGGCGAGTGTTGCGACGGCGATCGCGGGTGGCATGGCCGTCGTGTAGATGTAGTTCCGGGAACGCTGGATGAGCGTCTCGATGAGCGCCTCGCTGCCGGCGACGAACGCGCCGGACGTGCCGAACGCCTTGCCGAAGGTCCCGACCAGCACCTGCACGTCGTCGACCGTGTATCGCGCCGGATCGACGAGGCCGACGCCGCCCGAACCATGCACCCCCATCCCATGTGCGTCGTCGATCATGACCCAGGCGTCCCGCCGCCTGGCGACGGCGATCAGATCGTCCAGGCGGCAACGGTCCCCATCCATGCTAAACGTGCCGTCGCTGACGACGAGTTTTCGGTTGGCGTCAGTTGCCAGTTGCCGATCCAGATCGTCGCAGTCGAGATGCCCGTACCAGGCGAAACGCGCGCGGCTGATCCATCCCCCGTCCAGCAACGACGCGTGATTCAACCGGTCCTCGCACACCAGGTCGCCGACGGACAGGAGCGCGTTGATGACGCCGACGTTCGCGGCATAGCCACTGGAATAGACGAGTGCTCGCGGCCGCCCGGTGAACTCGGCGAGGGTGGCTTCGAGTTCCTCGTGCGCCTCCGTGTGGCCACAGACGAGGTGCGATGCGCCGGTGCCCACGCCCCAGCGCCCGACACTCTCCTTGAGTGCCTCCGCGACGCGCTCGTCGCCAGCCAGACCGAGATAGTCGTTGCTGCAGAAGTTCAGCAGTTCACGCCCGTCGACCCGGATCGCGCGGCCCTGCCGGCTGCCGACGTTTCGGCGCCTCCTGTACATGTTGTGAGCACGAAGTGAATCGAGCCTTTCCTGGAGGTCGGTGAAGCCGGGCATGCTTCGATCATAGCGCGTGCCCTCGGCCGACGTCGCGGCATTCTCCTTGAAGCACGCGGGGCGTTGGCGCACGCCAGCAGGAGCCGTGACCGGGGCAACAAGAGTCCATCTCCCATCGATCCGACATGGGCGTTCGAGCTACGGTTGTCGGATGGACGCACCGACGTCCGATCATGACTCTACGGACGAAATTGACGTCGTCAGCGCACTTGACAACATTCCGTCCGAGGAATATATCGACGAATGAACTGGGACGTCGAGTACACGAACGAGTTCGGTGTGTGGTGGGCCAGCCTATCGGCGGAGGAGCAGGACGACGTAACCGCCATAGTAGAGCTACTGATGGAGAAAGGACCACGTCTGTCGTATCCCTATTCTTCCGGTGTCCAGGGTTCTCGCCACGCTCACGTGCGGGAACTGCGTCCAAAGCGGTGGGAGACCGATGCGTGTCTTCTATGCTTTCGACCCAAGACGATCGGCGATCTTGCTGATCGGCGGCGGCAAATCGGGAGACGGTCGATTCTACCGGCGCTTGGTACCGCTCGCAGACCAGCTATACGACGAGCACCTTGAAGAGTTGAGACGAGAGGGGTTGATCGAATGAGCGGACGAAAGGCCTTCAGCGACCTCACGAAGGGTCTTGCACCGGAGCGCCGAGCGCGTGTCGACGCAAAGAAAACCGAGTTTCGCGCAGCCATGGCACTTCATGAGCTTCGCAAGGCGAGAGCAATGACGCAGAAAGCCATAGGCGAAGCACTGAACGTCAACCAGCCCGCAGTCGCGAAGCTGGAGCGGCGGACGGACATGTATGTTTCCAACCTGCGCGCCTATATCGAAGCGGTAGGCGGCGAACTGAGTATTGTCGCCAGGTTTCCGCAAGGTGATGTGGCCATCACAAATTTCTCCGACGCCGCCGAATAGGCAAACCTGCTACCCAAATTGGAGTTTCTGGCGCCGTCCCGCAGGGGCGATCCGCCATCGACCTGGCATACGCGTTCGACCTACCGTTAGCGGATGGTTGTGCCGCCATCCGAGACTTTCCGGGAGCATCCTTCAGCGGATGGGCAACGTGGCGGCAGGGCTCGGTTCGACGCGGCATGTCGATTCCTTTCTGTTGTGCGGGAGGAAGCAAAGGCGGTTTTCGACGCCGTCTTCTCTGTGTTGCTCGCGCTCGGTGCCGTTGTCGGGACCGGACATCTCACCGGTGTCGCCGGCGCGGCGTTCGCGCTGACTTCGGATTTCGTGGCGCTGCACATGGCCGACGCGTTCCGGGTGCCGGCGTACCTGATCGCCATCTACTGCGGCGCAGAGATCGCGCACCGGGAAGCCGGGGCAACCATCGGGGCGAAGGCTGCCGCGTTATGCGTTGCTCTCGTCGCGATGTTGACCGTCTTCGCGATCATGGCCATCGGCGTTCAGACCGTTCGCGGAGAATCCGAGGTGGACCTCGTTCTCTGCGCGTACGCCACCCATGTCGATTTCGGCTGGCACATGGTGCTGCTGGGGACGGTGTCCATGGTGCTGCAGATCAGCTTGCGCGAGGTGCTCCCGAACTGCACAGCCGCCGACACGCGGTGGGCGAAGCTGTTTTCCGGCAAGCGGTTGGGTATGTCGATCGTCGCGGCGGTGTTGCTCGCCGCCTGGGTGCTTGACGGTATGGATACGCCGTTCGGTCCGGGTCCTGCGCAATATTCCGGGATGAACGGTTACGGTCATCATCTCGGACCGTTCTACGTGTCCGGGCTCTATTGGACGGCCCTCGCCGCGCTCCTCTTGCTCGCGTCGCATTTGCGGTCGCAGCGTGACGAATTCGCTCGCAAGGGGCGGCGGCTCGCTGGAAGCATCGGCAACGTTGGCGTGCCGGCGCTTGCGATCTGGATCGGCACCGGTTGGTGGATCTGCGCAGACAGGATCGACCCGCAGGCGTCGCCCGTGGGGCAGGAAGACCAGCTCGTAGCCAGTTCCGGTGTTCCGCACGTCGTGGCTTGGGACATCGAGGTCGACATCGATCCGGTAGAGCGAAGACTCGAAAGCCGGGGTTCGGCGTTGCTGGCAAACGTCCGGGCCGAACCGATACGCGAACTCACGCTCCTCGCCCCGAGAGGAGCCCGCCTCACGAGCATCGATATCCCGAATACGTCGGCGTTGGAGCGGAACCCGGAGTTCCATCGCTACGCCTTCGCCCGGCCGTTGCGTTCCGGCGAGCGGGTCAGGATGCTGTTCGAACTGGCTTTTGAGGGACGTGGCATCGACCCTGGCGGGAGTGCGGCCCTGCTGGTCGACAACGGCACGTTCGTCGAAAGCGGCGATGTCGTGCCGTCGTTCGGCCATGACACGGGGCACGAAGGGGAAAGGGTCCCGGCCACCCGGATCAGGACCGTCATCGGCACCAGCCTGGACCAGGTGGCCGTCGGTCCGGGAGTACTGCTGCGCGAGTGGAAGCAGAACGCGCGGCGGTATTTCGAATATGTCCGAGGTCCGCATGCGTCCCGCGTGGAGGCGCCTGGCCGTCCCGCCCTCGCATTCTCGATTCACTCCGGCAGGTATGCGGTTGCGCGCCACCGCTTCAACGATATGACCGTCGAGGTCTTCTACCATCCGGGCCACGAGCGCAATGTCGACGCGATGTTCCGATGCGTCGGGAAATCCCTTGCGAGTCGAACCCGGGGGCCGGCGCCCTATCCGGACGCGTTGCTGCGCGTCATCGAGTTCCCTTACGCGGGCGAGACGCGCGTGACTCCCGATGCGATCCTGTTCTCAGAGTGGCGTGAATTCGCTTTCGGCCTGCGCGGCGGTCGTGGTATCAACGCGCTGTGCGAGAGCGTGGACCGGGCGATCGCGCGCCAGGTGGCGGGTTCCGCGGCGCTGGGTTCGGGGCAACCCTAGAAGCTGAACCTGTCGCCGGTGAATGCGGAAAACGTGGCGCGCGCTTCGGGGTGGATGGCGTCGACCGGGGTGATCGGGGCGATGATGTGCGTGTGAATGCCCGCGGCTGCATCCGCGCGAATGCCGTCGCGTACTTCCTCCGCGCTGCCGATGAGGGCGATCTCGTCGATCAGTTCCTCGGAGAACGCGGCCGCGGTCCGGGCACGGTCCCGGTTCGCCCAGCCTTCCGTGAGTTCCCGGGCGGCGTCTTCGTAGCCGGACCATGCGAGAAACCTGTTGTAGACCGGATTGGCGTAGTAGGGGGCGTAGCCGGCGCGGAATCGACCGTAGCCTTCCTGCTTGTCGCTGGTGACCAGGACCACCTTGCGGTTGACGATCTCGATGTCCTCGAAGTTCTTTCCGGCCCGGGCAGCGCCGATCCTGACGTGCTCCATCATCTTCGGCAGCGCCTTCTTCGGCCACAGGTTGAACACCACGCCGTCGCCGTACTCTGCCGCCATCTCGATCATCTTCGGCCGGAGCGCCGCCAGGTACAGCGGCGGGGGATTGTCCATGGGGGCCTGCCGGTAGCCGTTGCTGGCGAGCGTCTCGAGATCGAAGTCGGTGCGTTCCCCGGTCAGCATGTGGCGCACGATGATCGCGGTCTCCTTCACGCGCGTCAGCGGCTTTTCCAGCGGGATACCGTTGAAGCGGGTCATGATCGCCTCGCTGGACGAGCCGAGACCCATGACGAAGCGTCCGGGGTACACCTGGCCGAGCACATTGGCGGTGGCTGCCAGCACGGACGGGGCGCGCGTGTAGACCGGCGTGACGGCGCACCCGACGCGCATTCTCCTGATGCAGGTGCCGAGCGCCGCCAGCATGGTCAGCGAGTCCGGCGATGCCGCATCCGAGAACCAGGCGTCGTGGTAACCGTTCGCCTCGGCCCATTGCACGAGCTGAATGTTGTCTTCCAGCCGGTTCGACATGGGCATCGTGATCGCGATGCGCCTGGTAAGTGCCATCGTCCGCTCCGCTACGGGTTCGTTCGCCGCAGCGTCGCATTTTGCGGCGGCTCGGCGCAACCGTATATCCTTGGCCTACCCTCGGGTCAGCGGCTGCATCCATGAGCGAAGTCGAACTCACGCCGGTGCGGGAAGCGCACCGTTTCGATGAAGGCGCATTGCGCGCGTACATGGCCGATCACATGGATGGATATGCGGGCGCGCCCCTCACGGTCCGGCAGTTCGAAGGCGGTCAGAGCAACCCGACGTTCCTGGTGGAGACGCCGGGAGGCGAGTACGTCATGCGCAAGCAGCCGCCAGGCGAACTGTTGCCCTCGGCACACCAGGTGGACCGCGAATACCGGGTGATGGACGCCCTCGGGACCACCGATGTGCCGGTGCCGAGAATGCACTGCCTGTGCGAGGACCCGGGCGTGATCGGCACGAAGTTCTACGTCATGGAGCATGTCCGGGGCCGGCTGTGGACGGACAACCTGCTGCCCGCCGTGAGCCGCGAGGAGCGGCGGGAAATCTATCTCGACATGGTTCGCACGCTCGCGCGGCTGCACAGCGTGGACCCGGCGACGGTGGGCCTTGCCGAGTTCGGCCGGCCGGGCAACTACTTCGCGCGGCAGGTCAACCGCTGGAGCAGGCAGTACATCGCGTCCGAGACGGAGACCATAGAAGCGATGAACGCCCTGATCGAGTGGCTGCCCAGGAACCTTCCGGACGACTCGCCGCCGGTCATAGTGCACGGCGACTACCGGCTGGGGAACCTGATCATTCACCCCACGGAACCGCGCGTAGCCGCCATCCTCGACTGGGAGCTGTCGACCCTTGGCGACGGCATGGCGGACTTGAGCTATTGGTGCCAGGAATTCTACGGCGACCCGCAGGGCAAGGGCCTTCCGGGCGCAGACCTCGAGGCGTTGAACATCCCGGGCGAGCGGGAAATCGTGGACGCCTATTGCCGGGAGGCGAATCGCCCGGCCATCGAGAACTGGCCGTTCTACATCGCCTTCAACATGTTCCGCTCCGCGGGCATCGTGCAGGGGGTCTACAAGCGGGGCCTCGACGGCAACGCGAGCTCCGAGCACGCGCTCGAATACGAGAAGGCCGCCCGCGAGCGCGCCGAGCGGGGCTGGGGGATCGTGCAGGAGATGCTGCGCGGGTAGGAGTTCGACTCCGGGTCAGCCGAGACCGAGAACGGCGTAGTTTCCGTCGAGAATGACGGGCCAGACGGTCATCGACGGCCTCCGCCGGCCCGCGGGGGTTCACCTGGCTCCACCATCAGAGCATCTCTTCCGCGATCAGCGTCAGGGCTTCGTTTGAGCCGCCGCCGATCATCAGGGTCGAGACGTTCGTTCCTCTCCAGCGTTGCAGGCGCTCGCGGATGCGGTCCGCCGGACCGACCAGGTGGCAGGCGTCGATCAGTTCGGCCGGCACCGCCGCCATTGCCTCGTCGCGGCGGCCGGAAAGGTAGAGATCCTGGATCCTGGCAGCGGCTTCCTCGAAGCCCAGCGCCTTCGCGTAATCGTTGTAGAAGTTCCGGCCGCGCGCCCCCATGCCACCGATGTAGAGCGCCATGGTGCCCCGGACGGGGCGCATGCACTCTTCGACGCTGTCGCCCATGACGACCGTAACGAAGGGCGCGAAATCGAACTCGGCGGCGGTCCTGCCGGAAGCTTCCAGACCCTCGCGAACGGGTTGCTCGAATACCGAGTACTTCTCGGGGTCCATCCAGATCGGGAAGAATCCGTCGGCGACTTCCGCCGCCGCCCGCACGCCTCTCGGCGTGATGCTGGCCGCGTAGATCGGGACGTGTTCGGCGCAGTGCAGAATGCTCTTCAGGGGCTTGCCGAGACCCGTGGCGCCGGGGCCGGAAAAAGGCAGCTGGTACTGGTCGCCGTTGAAGACCGCGGGCTCCTCGCGCGCGAGGATCTTCCGGATGATCGCAACGTATTCCTTGAGCCGTGTGACGGGCTTGCCGTAGGCGACGCCGTGCCAACCCTCCACCACCTGCGGGCCGGACGCACCCAGGCCGAGCATGAAGCGCCCGCCGGAAAGTTGCGCCAGGGTCATGGCTGTCATTGCCGTCATGGCTGGCGTTCGGGCGGACATCTGCATGATCGCGGTGCCCACGCGGATGCGCTCGGTTTGCGCAAGGATCCAGGCCGCCGGAGATACCGCGTCCGCACCGTAGGCTTCGGATGTCCACGCCGAGTCGTAGCCGAGGGCTTCGGCGTGCCGTATGCGATCCATGGGGAGGTGGACAACGCGGCCGCCATAGCCGCCCAACAGGCCGAGTTTCATGGTTTCGCTTCCCTTGTACTGGTGGTGTTACGCGTCGACCCGGGACAGGTATTCGATGATGTCGTTCGATTCGTACAGCCAGGTGGACTCGCCGTCGGGCCCGGTTATCTTGAGGCAGGGCACCGTGGAACGCCCTCCGCCGATGCAGAGTTCGCGGAACGCAGCCACGTCGCGCATGGTGTCGCGCATGGGCATTTCAATGCCGGAGCGGTCCAAAAACGCGCGCACGCGCCGGCAGAACGGACAGGCGTCGTACTGATAAAGCACGTATTGTTCGTTCATTCCGTGAATTGTGACACACTCGGCCCATGGCAAGGAGAGTTCGCAGGACCGAAGACAAGATTCGCCTCATCCGCTACGCGAGCATAGGGTTCGTCGCGCTCGTCGCCGTGCTGACCGTGGCGGTCGGAATCTTCTACGGCGCCGGCGCCGGCGCCGGGGGAGAAATCGCCGAGGATGACCACTACCGGCTGATCGAGGGTGCGCGGCAATCCCGGTCCCGGACCGTGGAGGTGGTCGAGTACTTCTCATACACCTGCGTGCTGTGCCGCGACTTCGATCCAATGCTTGAAGACTGGCAGGAGACCCTGCCGGAGGGGGCGAGTTTCCGCCGCGCGCATGTGGGATTCTCCGGCGGGGCCGAGGTTCTCGCGCGTGCGCACATCGTGCTTGGCCAGGAGCAGGCCCTCGAAGCGAATCACGAACGCCTGTTTCGGGCCATCCATGAGCGCAATCGACAGTTCACGGGCCGCCAGCAGATCGCGGATTTCGTCGACGGATACGGAGTCGAGCGGGATGCGTTCCTGGCCGCCATCGACCAGCCGGGCGTTCGCAGGGCCGTCGCAGCGATCGATCGCGCATTTCGCGACGCGGACCTGGTCGGAGTGCCGGCGATGGTGGTGGCGGGCAAGTACGTCGTCAACATGGAACTCGGCCGCAAGCAGGCCCTCGCGGTCGTGGATCAACTGGTGCGCGAGGAACTCGAAGCGCGGATGGCGGACGAAGCTTAAGAAGACGAGGGCTTGGGCACCTGAGCACGCCGAAGAAATCGTCACGCGGGCGGCCGCGTCAACTGGTCCAGCGCGAACGCGACGTAGATGCGCGTATCCCGGAGACTGCCGTCGTTCGCGATCAAGTCCTTTTTCAACAGTGATTGCAAAGTGAAGCCGAGCCGTTCCGCGACCCGCCAGCTGCGCCGGTTGAGATCGTCCATGCGAATCTCGACGCGCTTGGCGCCCAACTCGAACAGCGCCTTCGCGAGCCACCAGGTCGACTCGCTGACATAACCGTTGCCCGTCTCCCCCGTCCGGCACCAGTACCCGATCTCGAAGCCGGGCAGGTTCCAGTCGATGCGCGGCATTCCGGTGGCGCCTATGAGGCGGCCGGTGTCCCGGTGCAGTATCAGGAGTTCCGCGGTGCTTCCGTTGTTGTAGCGAACGGCGGCGTCCCGGGCGAATGCCTCCGACTGATCCACGGTCGGCAGTTCCCTCGCCCATTGCATCCACGGGGACAGTTCCGCGAACGATTCGTGCACGGCCTGGTTGATCATGGTGCCGTCTCCGGCCCGCGGACGCCGCAACAGGAGGCGCGGCGTGACGATTTCTTCCGGCAGTCTCATTGCAGCAACTGCAGCCAGTGGACGACGGGCACGTCGCTGCCATCGGCGAGATGCATCTGGCAGCCGATGTTCGCGGTGGCGATGACGTCGGGGCGGTGTTCCATCAATGCGGCCGTCTTGCGCTGTTTCAGATCGCTCGCGATCTCGGGCTGCAGTATCGAGTAGCTTCCGGCGGACCCGCAGCAAAGGTGCGCATCGCGTACTGCCAGCAACTCGTATCCGGCCCGGCCCAAGAGGTCTTCGACGCGGCCGTTGATCTTCTGGCCGTGCTGCAGGGTACATGGCGCGTGCCAGGCGACCCGATGCATGTCCTCGCGCTTGCCGAACTCGAACTCGTGGAGGAGTTCGGAAGCATCGCAGACTCTTGCCGCGAAACGCGTGGCGGCGGCCGCGTAATCCGGTGCCAGGGCCAGGATACGATCATACTCCTTCAGCGTGACGCCACAGCCCGTGGCCGTGGAGACGATGCGGTCGGCACTGGGCCAGTCCATTTCGTCCAGGTTGTGCGCAATTTCGGACCGCGCCCGCTCGGCGTTTCCGAGATGCAGGCTCAGACCCCCGCAGCAGCCTTCGTTGGGGTCGAACCGGGCCGCGATGCCGCGGTCCGCGAGCAGTTTCCTGAGATGAACGTTTACTTCCGGGGTCATCACGCGCTGTACGCAGCCCTGCAACAACAGCACTTCGCCGGTGCCCGCCGCCGCATCCGGCTCCGGTGGACGGCGCAGCATCGCGCGCAGGTGCCGCGGCGCCAGGCGTTCGAACGGCAGGGCGGCCCGAAGCCAGCGGCGCAGCTTCTCAGGGTGGGGAACGACGCGCGTCAGCCACCAGCGAACAAGGCGTTCCAAGAGACCGCGCCCGGGGCGGCGCTCGAGAAAACCGCGGCCGATTTCGAGCAGTTCGCCGTACCGCACACCGGACGGACAGGTCGTCTCGCAGGCGCGGCAGGTGAGGCAGCGGTCCAGGTGCGTGGTGACGGCGGCATTCGGCGTCTGGGTCTCCAGCATTTCCTTGATCAGGTAGATGCGTCCCCGCGGGCCGTCGAGTTCGTTGCCTAGCACCTGGTAGGTGGGGCACGTCGCATTGCAGAAACCGCAGTGCACGCAGGACCGAAGGATCGCGTTCGCGCGCTCGCCGTCGGGTGTCGCGAGAAACCCTGCCGGCAGGTCAGTCTGCATGGGAGAGGAGTTTAGTGTTGAGGATTCCCGCAGGATCGAAGGCGGCCTTGAGCCGGCCCATGTACTTCCTGACCGCCGGGGCGACATCGGCGAGGCGAGGCGGAAACGACGCCGCGTACCCGCCGGCGACGCGCGCCCTGGCCCGCACGGTGTCCGCGTCGGCGTCGGTGCGCCACCAGATTCTCGCGCTGGCCCACTCCGTCAGGGTGTTCGCTTCGTCGAAGACGCTTCCGAGCGGCAGTGAGAGCATCCATAGACGGCCGGAGCCTTCAGCCGGGGAATCTGCCCCGGCCTCTGACGCGTGAGAAAGCGTTGACGTTCCCCCCGTCGATGGAGGCGTACTTCCATGGAAGCCCGAGAAGAAGGGATGGGTGTGATCGCGCACACCCTGGAAAAACAAATCGTCTTCGACTTCGAGGTCGAGGTCGAGTCCCGCTGCCGCGTGCGAGGCGGCCTCGTGGCTGCCAGACAGCCGAATGCGCAACACGCCGCCGCAATAGGCGGTGGCCGTGACCGGCAAGGGCTTGCGAAGCAGGTCTGAGATCAGTCGGTGCGCCGTGTCGGGCGTACATTCGCGGGCCAGTGTCAGCGAGGTTTCCGGCAGGGGGCGGACGCGAAGACTGACGTCGAGCAGGAGTCCGAGGGTGCCGAAGGCACCGGCCATCAAACTCGAGACGTCGTATCCCGCGACGTTCTTCAGCACCTGTCCGCCAAACGAAAGCCTCTGGCCCATGCCGTTGACGATGGTGACGCCGAGAAGGGCGTCACGCGCCGAGCCGAACCAGGGCCGGCCCGGCCCGGCGAGCCCTGTTGCCACCGCGCCACCGAGCGTGCCCCGGCCGCCGAACAGCGGCGGTTCAAAGGGCAACGCCTGACCGCTATCCGCGAGGACCGATTCGATGTCATTCAGATGTGAACCCGCCCGGGCGACAACGACCAACTCGTCGGGACGATAGTCGACGACGCCTTCGTGGCCGGCCGTCGAGACTGTTTCCGATCCGTTGGGCGTACCCGATTTGCTGCCGCTGCCGACGATGGTGAGGGAACGGCCAGTCTCGCTGGCTGCGGCGACGGCGGCGGTTAGCGGCTCGGAACGGTCTCCGTCGGACGGCACTAGAATCGCTCCAGTTCCGCGTGCGGCAGTGCGCCGCCCCTGACATGCATGCCGCCGAGTTCCGAGCAGCGGGCGAGGGTTGGAATCGCCTTGCCGGGGTTCATCAGGCCTTCGGGGTCGAAAGCGGCCTTCAGCCGGTGGAACTGGTCGAGTTCCGCATCCGCGAACTGGGCGCACATCGCGTCGAGTTTCTCGACCCCGACGCCGTGCTCTCCCGTGACGGTCCCGCCCCGCGCGACGCAGAGCTTGAGAATTTCGCCGCCGAACTGCTCGGCTTTTTCGAGTTCGCCGGGCTTGCTGGAGTCAAAGAGGATCAGCGGGTGCAGGTTGCCGTCCCCAGCGTGGAAGACGTTCGCCACCGGGAGCCCGAAGCGCTCCGACAGGATAGCGATCTCGGTCAGTACGTCGCCGAGTTCGCGGCGCGGGATGGTGCCGTCCATGCAGTAGTAGTCGGGCGCCATCCTCCCGGCGGCGGGAAAGGCCGCCTTGCGTCCGCGCCAGAGGTTCTCGCGCTCGGCCTCCTCGGAGGCGATGCTCACGCCCGCCGCGCCGGCCTCGTCGAGGATGCCGCGCACGATTTCGACGTCCGCGTTCACGCCCTCCTCGGTGCCATCGAGTTCGCAAAGCAGGATCGCCGCGGCGTCGCGCGGGTATCCCGCGTTGGCATAGTCTTCGGCGGCGTTGATGGCGAGCGCGTCCATCATTTCGAGTCCGGCCGGGATCACGCCGCCCCTAATAATGGCCGCGACGGCGTCGCCGGCACGCCGGAGGTCGTCGAACGCGGCGAGCAGCACGCGCTTCGCGAACGGTTCGGGCAGCAGTTTCACGACCACCTCGGTGACGACGCCGAGCATCCCCTCCGATCCCACCATCGCGGCAATCAGGTCATAGCCCGGCGCGTCGAGGGTCTTTCCGCCGAGCACCAGTTCGTCGCCTTCGAGGGTCTGCACCGTCATGCCGAGCACGTTGTTGAGCGTCAGGCCGTACTTCAGGCAGTGCACGCCGCCGGAGTTCTCCGCCACGTTGCCGCCGATGCTGCAGGCGATCTGCGACGACGGGTCGGGCGCGTAGTAGAGGCCGAAGGGCGCCGTCGCTTCAGTGATCTTCGCATTGGGGACGCCGGGCTCGACCCGCGCCACGCGGGCCTGGGGGATCACTTCGAGGATTCGGTTCATCTTCGTGAGCGTCAACAGCACGCCGTCGGCGAGCGGGCGCGCGCCACCGGAAAGGCCGGTCCCCGCGCCGCGCGTGACCACCGGCACCCGATTCTCCCGGCAGATGCGCAGCACCGCCCGAACCTGCTTCACCGTCTCGGGAAGGGCGACGACCCAGGGCTTCTGCCTGATCGCCGTCAGGCCGTCGGTCTCGAAAGGCGTCAGCGCGTGGGTGTCGGTGACGACGCTCCCGGCGGATAGTTGTTCCCGCAGGAGATTAATGACTCGGGGGTTGCGCATGGGGCGCGTGACGCCCTCCTTGGGTTGTCGCCACCGCGACGGAATTATACGCGGCGCCGGGGCGGGCACGGAACGCTTGGCGGCGCTTGGCGGCCTCAGTGGTTCCCATAGGGGTTCGAGTAAGGTCAAATACGGGAAGATCCTGGCCACGAGGTGGTTTCCATGAAGAGTTGGGCGAAGTGGTTTGTGCTCGCCATGTTGGGCGCATGCCCGGTCAATGCCGACGAAGCGTCGGTGATGGTGCTTGAAGGCGACGCGTCCGCGTTCTACACGAACGGGGATTTCGTGGTGTTCGATCAGATGCGCGCCGGTGGTGGTGCGGCGATGATGGTGAAAGCCGCGCCGTCGGATGATGCGTCGGGTGCTGATGAGCCGGATCCCGGCGTCCTCGCCCGGGCGCCGATCGGCCCGGATGGCAGGTTCCACCTGGAAGTCGAGGTGGAAGAGTCCCGCATGGTTTCTTTTTATGTCGAGAATGCGGTGGGCCCCGAAGGACAGCGCTGGGGGCGGGTCAGCGGACTCCGGTTCATCCTGGAGCCGGGCGAACTGAATCTGAAAATGTCTTCAAGCAGCCGTTTCGTCGTGAGAGGCGGTTACTACAACGATGCCGTTTACAACTCGTGGCGGCTGTCGGAGGAGTACATGGCGGCCGACGCCGAGTACCGGGAGTTGACGAAGCCGGTGGAAGGGGCGTCGAAAGAGGAGGAGGAACTGCGTTGGGACCGCATGGTCGAGGCGCAGAGGAATGCCTCGAAGCTGGAGATGGAAGGCATGTCCAGGGTTGCGCGGACCCACCCGGACCCGAAGGTAAGGCGGCTCGCGATCGAGTCGTCGTGGCTGTGGGGTCCGTGGATGCTCGAGGCACTGCGCGGCCTCGCCCAGTTGACGCCCGACGACCCCTGGGTGGTCGAACGCCTGGCGGGAGCGGAAGCCGCCGAGGAGCGTTGGGCGCAGGAAAGGCAGTTGGGAGTCGGCGACACGTGCCTTGACTTCACGGGGGAGACGCTCGCCGGCGAGTCGGTGCAACTGGCCGAGGTGCGGGCGGACAACCGCTACGTGCTGCTCGACTTCTGGGCGTCCTGGTGCGGCTCCTGCCGGGTGGAGTTCCCGCACATGATGGAGGCGTACGAACTGTTCAGCGACCAGGGATTCGAGATCGTCTCGTTCACCATCGACGAGGATCGGGAAGCCTGGGAGGTGGCGTCGGCGGAGGAGGATCTGCCGTGGATCGACGTGGGCATGGGCCCGGGGGCGGGAGCGGCTGCCGCCTACAATGTCAGGGGCGTGCCGGACAGCTACCTGATCGATGCACGGACCGGCGAAATCCTTGCCACCGACCTGCGGCGCCATCAGCTCCGGCGAAAGCTCGAGGACCTGTTCGCACAGGCGCCCTCGATGGATGAGGGCTAGGCGCATGGGTGCAACCGTCATCAAGAATGCCCGGATCGTCAATGAGGGAGCGGTCAAGGAGGGCGATCTCGCCGTGCGCGATGGCCGCATCGAGCGGGTCGGTGGAACAGTCGCGGGCGATGTCGAGATAGACGCCGCCGGCGCCTGGCTGATGCCGGGGATGATCGACGACCAGGTGCACTTCCGGGAACCCGGGTTCGAACACAAGGCCAACATCGCGACGGAGTCGGCGGCCGCCCTGGCGGGTGGCGTGACGAGCTACATGGAGATGCCCAACTGCATCCCGCAGACCATCGATGCGGGGGCGTTGGACGACAAGCATCGACGGGCCGCTGCCAGGTCCGCTGCCAATTACGCCTTCTATTTCGGCGCCACGAATGACAACCTCGAGGCGATCAGGGCCGTCGACCCCCTGAAGGCCTGCGGCGTCAAGGTGTTCATGGGCGCGTCAACGGGCAACATGCTGGTCGATGACGAAGACACCCTGGAGGGCATCTTCGCGTCGAGCCCGCTGGTGATCGCGACGCACTGCGAGGACACGCCAACGATCCTCGCCAACGAGGCGCGGGCGCAAGCGGAATACGGCGATGCGATCCCCATCGAAATGCATCCCCGGATCCGCTCCGAGGAGGCCTGCTACAAGTCGTCGAGCCTCGCCGTTGAACTCGCGCGACGCCACGGCAGCCGGCTGCACGTCTTGCATCTCACGACCGCGCGCGAACTGGAGCTGTTCGAGACCGGTCCCGTCGAAGGCAAGCGCATCACGGCCGAGGTCTGCGTGCACCATCTCTTCTTCGACGAGACGGACTACGCGACCCGCGGGGCGGACATCAAGTGCAACCCGGCGATCAAGACGCCGGACGACAAGCGCGCGCTGCGGGCGGCAGTGCTCGAGGACCGCATAGACATCGTGGCGACGGACCACGCACCGCATACACGGGAAGAAAAAGGTCTTCGCTATGTCGATGCACCGTCGGGCATGCCGCTCGTTCAGCACGCGCTCCCGAGCCTCCTCGAGTACATGCCGGTGGAGACGGTGGTGCAGAAGACAGCCCATGCGCCGGCGCTCAGGTTCGGCGTCAGGGAGCGCGGTTTCCTGCGCGAGGGGTACTGGGCCGACCTGGTGTTGATCGACCCGGGCCGGACGACACCGGTCGACGACGAGCGCCTTTACTACAAGTGCGGCTGGTCGCCGTTTTCCGGAGTGACTTTCGGATCGCGGGTCACCCACACGTTCCTCAATGGGCACCTGGTGTTCTCGGACGGCGAAGTGCGCGACACGTCACGCGCCATGGCCGTGGAATTCGACCGTTAGTGATGGCTGCCAAAATGGATGTCGGCGGCTATTCGACCGATGAGCGTCTTGCGCGCCTGGAAACCCACTTGCTGCATATGGCCACCAAAGCATGGGTTCTCGGAGGCGTGGTAGGCGGCATGGTGGCGGCGGCGACCCTGACGCTCGCTATCATCAAGCTGTTTGCCGTATAGCCAGAAGCCAGTCGTCCCGGAACCGCTCCGGCTGGGGATTCCTGTAATACTCCGAGCAGACCCACGGTCCACGGATCAGTATCTCGCCGGTCGACTCGCCGTCGTGGGGTAGCGGGCGGAACGCCTCGTCGACGATCTCGACCTCAAGCCCCGGAATCAGTTGCCCCGCCTTCGCCACGTTTTCGAACTGCGCGTCGACGGAGAGCTCGCGATGCGCGTGTTTCATCATCCGTCGCGAGCGGTGAGTTCTCGCCGATGCCGATCCCGGTGTCCTTCAGCGCATGCGCCAACCGGTGGGCGCGATTGAGGGTCTCGAGGAAGGTCTGGCGGCGCGTTCCGGTTTCGGTAGCGGTGACGATCTCCGTTTCGGGTGCCACCGTGCACCCCGGTCGATGAGACGCGACATCAGGAGCGGCGTGCGTTGCATCCCCATTCGACGCAGTTCCTGTCAGTTCGCGGGCTTTGGTTGAGCTTCCACCACGAGCGAGTGAGAGGCGGCGCGGTCGAGATCCTCCGGCAACGGGGTTCGGTCCCTCGCGAGACCCACCTCGTGGTACACGGCGTCTCCGGGGAACCGCGTCAGATAGCCGGACAGCAGCTCCCGGACCGTCGCGGGATCGTCGTCGATGACACGCGCGGTGCAGACGACATCGCGTCCGGCGAGGCGCAGCACCACCGTGGGGTCATGCTTCAGGTTCGGCCACCACTTCGCATCCCGGTTCGTGAACCAGCGGATCGTCGTGCCGACCCTGATGTAGCGCACCGGCGTCGTGTAGGTGCGGCCCGTGACCCGCCCGGTGAAGGTGATCAGCATCAGGCTCCGGCTCACGAGGGCATGCAGGGGCGAGCGCAGCAGCAACCGCATGCCGGCATTGATGACCACGAAGAGGGGTTCTGGAACTCTCACGGCTCGCCCGACTCAGGAAAGCGCGCGCTCGGCTTCCGACCGCGCCCACTCGTAGTCGGCCTTGCCGTTGGGCGCGCGCCTCACCTCGTCCACGAACACGATGCGTTTGGGTGACTTGTATCCCGCCAGGTGGCCGTGCGCGAAGTCGATCAGGTCCTGCTCGGAGATCGGGTTGCGGGCGGAAGCGACCGCGACGACCCGCTGGCCAAAACGTTCGTCGTCGATGCCGACGACGAGACAGTCGTAGACCTCTGCGTGTCTCTTGAGGGCTTCCTCCACTTCCTCGGGATAGACCTTCTCGCCAGCGGTATTGATGCAGTTGCTGCCGCGGCCAAGGAGCGTGATCGAGCCGTCGGACTCTACCGTCGCCCAGTCGCCGGCGAAGCTGTACCAGATGCCATCGATCTCCCTGAAGGTCTCGGCGGACTTTTCCGGATCCTTGTAGTAGCCGAAAGCCGCCGTACGGCCACTCGCCAGCATGCCGACTTCCCCGGACCCGGGTTCGACATCGCGACCGTCTTCCGTGAAAACACGGACCCCCGAGTTGATCCTGAACCTGGCGGTCTCGACGGGGCTGTCGCGCGTCGAGACGGACGTGGCGAGGCCCCCTTCGGTCGAGCCCATGGTGTCGAGAAGGGTCATGTCCTGGTGCTCGAGCAGGCGCTCCTTGACTTCGGCGCTCCACATGACGCCGCTGGATACGATCTGTTTCAGCGAGGAGATGTCGTAAGGATTGCTGCGCGCACTGGCATCGTTCAGCGCATCGAGCATGGGTCTCGCGAACGCGTCGCCGACGATGGTCACGGTCGTGCAGCGGTTGCGCTCTATCTCGCCCCATATCACGTGCGGGTCCAGGCCGAGTTTCGATATCGTCACGATCGTGCCCCCGCCGAGCAGCGGCATCATCGCCCCCAGCCACATGCCGGTGCCATGCATGAGGGGACAGGCGGTCAGGCTGACGGGCTGGTCCCCCCGCTCCGACAGTTCCCGGATGACCGCCGGCACGTCCTCGACCTGTTTCGGCGCGGCGTCGCGGCTGCCGAGAAGGAAGGCGGTGAGTCCGAAGACAAATGGGTGGTGGTGGTGCATCACGCCCTTCGGCATGCCGGTAGTGCCCCCGGTGTAGAGCATGTAGATGTCGTCGCCGGGCCGTTCCATGCGATCGAGCGGCAGATTTCCCCGGATGACCTGTTCGTAGTCGAAGACGTCGGGAAGTAGCGCCTCCGTGCCGTCGTCGACCTGGATATAGGTCGTAACCCGCGGTAGCCGGTTGCGGACCTCCCAGATGCGCGCCGCGTAGCAGGCCTGGAAGAAGACGACCTCGGCGTCGGCGTTGTCGAGCAGGTAGGCGAGTTCGTCGAACTTGTAGCGGTAGTTGACATTCACGGGGACGCCGCGAGCCTTGAAGATGCCGTACTGCGCTTCGAGGTATTCGTTCGAATTGTGCAGGTAGACGGCCGCCTTGCCATCGGGACGCAGGCCACGCGACTGCAGGAATCGCGCGACCCGTGCCGCGCGGTCGTCGTACTCGCGCCAGGTTCTCCGCACGTCGCCGCAGACGAGCGCGTCGCGGTTGGGAATCTCATCAGAGATTGCCTCCCAGACGGAGGCGAAGTGCAGGTCCATCCTGGATCTTCCACTGGAATCGGGGATTGAAACTAATGAATCGGCGTGTGGATGTCACGTTTGCCACCGAAGGGGAGTGCCGGTCGGTGATTTGAACAACCGGGGCAAGCACGATTGTCTGCGCGGGCTGTCGCGTAGTTGGCGCTTGAATGTTCAACAATTGGTGATTTTCGCCACCCAGTGTGACGTCAGTGCGCCTCGTGATGCGGCGAGTCGAGAATCGGATCTGCGCATTGACGCGTGATTCGAGCCGAAATCGCTGGATTCGTGCGCTGCGCCGTAATTTGATGGGTCTGAAACGTCCGGTCTGGAGAAATACGCAAGGTGAATTGAACCTGGCACGTTTCTTGATGCCAAAGAATGTACCGGACGTGTTGAGAAAGGGGTCATGTTCAGGCTGTCGCGAATACATGCGCCGCGCGGCACGCTGGCGGCGTTTGCCCTGGTCGTCGTGGCGATGCTCCTGTTCGGCATCATCGCGCAGGCGCATGGACCGGTCGCTGCTCCTTCGGTCTGCATGGCTGAACTCGACGCGTCACTGGTGGGAATCTCGGAACGGTAGGAGGCTCGAATGAGCTACGAAGCGGACGAAATCGACCGTGACCGCCTCGCGCTGGATTACGGCCAGCGCTGGATCGGGGGCGTTTGTGCCGGATTCGCAACCTGTTTTGATATCGATCCGGCGATTGTACGGGTCGGATTGGTGGTAACCGGCCTGTTCTTTCCGAAGATCGTTGTCGCTGCCTACCTGATAGCGTGGCTAGTCCTCGACCGGCGCGAACCACGCCCCCAAGACTAAGGCGGGCCCTCCCGACAGGTCGTGGATTACGTGCCGCCTGGCGCTTGCCCCGAGCTGCCCTGCATTCAAGGTCCGCATCGTTGGAGTCAATGATACGCTAATTCCAATGGCTGTCGGGGATGGTGCCGCTCGAAGCGATGTGAAGAGACCCGTGGCGGTGGTCATCCCCGCGTACCGATGCTCGGACCGCATTCTGGACGTGCTGGCGCGGATCGAAGAGTCGATCTCCCTTGTCGTCGTGGTGGACGACCGCTGTCCCGAACGAACCGGCGAAATGGTGCGGCGATTGGTTGACGATTCGAGGGTTCGCGTCATTTTGAATGATCGCAACCTTGGGGTAGGCGGCGCCTCGGCTGTTGGATTCGCCGAGGCGTACGGGGCTGGCGCGGAGATCATCGTCAAGCTCGACGGCGACGGTCAGCACTTTCCGGAGCAGGTGCCCGGCCTCGTCAGGCCCCTTGCGCTCGGCGAGGCCGACATGGTGAAGGGCAATCGCTTGTTCGATCTTGCGGTCTGCCTGCGAAGAATGCCGATCGGGCGGCTGCTCGCGAACGTGACGCTGTCTCTCGTTTCCAAACCGGTGACGGGATACTGGGACGTCGCTGACCCGGCCTGCGGCTTCTTCGCTATGCATCGGAAGATCGTCGACCGGCTGCCGTGGCCAGAGATCGACAACGGCTACTTCTTCGAGACGGATCTGCTCTTCTGGCTGGGTACGCTGGGGGCCAGGGTCGCCATGGTCCCGATGGTGCCGGTCTACTTCAATGCGGGGTCAAGCGGGAGGAGGGTCCAATTATGGCGGGAAGCTGTGCCGTTCGCTTTCAAGTCCCTTCGAAACCTGGTACGGCGAGTGGCGCGGCGGTCACTCTCGGATATCCCCTGACGGCTCTGGTTGGGTCGTCCCGTCGAACACGGTACGGTGGACGACAAAGCCGTCCGCGCCCAGTTCCGAATCCGACACGGGAGTCAGCCAGCGCGGCGGCGCGCCCCGCGCCAATCGCGCGTAGAGGCCATCCGGCCCGGCCCGTTCGAGGTACCAGTCGTGATACAGCCAACCCTTCGAGGCGGGACATTGCAGGACGAATTCCACGTTCCGGCGCTCGGCGATCTCCCTGGCCGACTCGGGCGCCGACAGCAGCATGGCGCGAACGTCCGACATGCCTTCCGCGTTGCGGTGGCAGCCGGACGCCACGACTCCCAGTCCGCTGAAGTGCGCGAGTTCCGGGCCCGGGGCGGCGTAGGTGGCTATCGTTCCGCCGCGCTCGCGCGCAAGCCCGGCCAGCGCGGCGCCAACGGAGGGCCAGTCGCAATCATCGTCATTTCCGAAGGAGCCGAGGCGGTGATGGCTCGCCTCATCGGCAGGGAGGTCGTCCGTCGCCCACCACCCCAGGTACGGCGAGAGCATGGCGCAGAGCATGGCGATCCCGGCGGTCGCGGCGCGCAGTCCCGCCGGTGCCCTCATGCGGAAGAACCGCGCCAGATCCGCCGCGGCGGCGCCAAGCGCGATGGAAGCGAACACCGTGTAGTGCTGAAGCAGGCGCCACTGCCAGAAGGCGAGGGCCGCCCCGACCGCCATGCCCAGCGCGAGGACCATCCACGTCTCGCGCCCCGGGCCGGGTCGCAGGCCCCAGCCCGCTCGGGCTGCCGCGAAGCCGAACGGGAACAGGTAAGAGCCCAGAAGGCCGGGAATCGCCGCGAACAGCAGACCCGCCCCGCGATCGGCCCTCGATCCGTCGAAAAGGCCGTGGTCCTCCGCGTCGAAATTCCGGTAGTTGCCCAGCAAGAACTCCGGCACGTCGGTCCACATCGGTAGGAGGAAGAACTCCGGCGCGGCGGTCCACAAGGCCAGCAGCGCTCCTCCCCCGGCGACTGCCGCCGCCGCGATGCGCAGGCCGGCCCCAAGGTCGGGCCAACGCCGCTGCGCCAGGGCGAGCGCGCCCGTCGCGGTCACGAGTGCCGCCGCCATCAGGACATGCGACCCGGAGAGCCGATCCAGCTCCAATGATGTCCATTCTGTCGCCGGACGCTCGACCGCCAGGGCGGCGGTGAGCGCGACTGCCATCCCGAGTGCGTACAGCCACAAGCCGCGGACTCTCCAGTCCCCGCCCCATGCGACCCAGGCCAGCCCCATCGCCAGGACCACGATGCCCGCGGGGACCAGCATCTCCGTTCCCGACCAGACTCCGATCCCCGCCGCCACCCCCGCCGCGCCCGCCAGGCGTCCGGCGTTTCCGGTCGCGCTTGCGTGCCGCAGGACCAATGCGATGGTCAAGACGGTGAGGCACAGATGCAGCGCATGGTGGTCGAATTCCCGCAGGCCGAAACGGGAGTACGCCATCGGCATCATCAGGAACGCCAGCACCGCGAGAAGCGTGCCGCCGGGCCTCAGCACGGCCGCGGCGCCCCACGCGAGCGCCAGCGCCGTCACCACGTGCAGCAGTGGGCCGGACAGCATTCCCGCGATCCGCGCGGCGTCCTCCGGCGGCAGACCCAGCCGAAGCGGTGCCGCCAAGCCGAGCACCACCGCCGCGTAGGGTGCCGTGAGATGCGTTTCGAGACCGTATGGCGCGTTATGCTGCCGGACGACCGGGCTCCATCGGGAGGTCTCGATCCACCCCTCGACGAGCGCCAGCCATGTATAGCCATCGCCGTCGGTCAATTCGCGCTGGTCGAGCGCACCCGCGTTGAGCCCCATGCAGGAGACCTGGAACAGCAGCGTGAGCGCCGCCGCCGCGAACAGCGAAACGGTTTGCCTCCGCGCCCGGGAGAGAACCCCGGAATCCCCTGATGGTCGGGACTGGATGGTCAATCGGGTGCTCGGTGCCGCCCGTCGCGCATGGACACCGGCACCTGACGCCCTCCTCGGGTTGTCGCGGTCGCGACCGGATTATACGCCGCGCGGTGGCCTGGAAAACGCTGGCTGGCGGGGAACCCGCCGTAAGCGAAGCGCAACGTACTCTCGCCGGGAGCGCAACGGTTCCGGCCAGGCGACGCCGGTCGACGAGGAAAGTCCCTTGTACAAGTGCGGCTGGTCACCGTTTTCCGGATTGACCTTCGGAGCGCGCGTCACGCACACGTTTATCAACGGGCACCTGGTGTTCGCGGATGAGGAGGTGCGCGACAGGTCCCGGGCCATGGCGCTGGAGTTTGATCGCTAGCCGTGCCGGCACTGGCTCCCGATATCCGGCAACCGTTTGAGATCCACGCGGTCAACCTTGGCAAGGCGGTGTCCGGCAAGATCGACGACGGCCTGCGCCTGCTCAAGCGGAATGTAGCCGAGCAGCGCTTCGTGTCTACCGCCGGCGGGTTCCATATCGATGAAGAGCACCTCCGCCAGAACTTGGCGGAATGACCCGAACCGCAAGAGGATTGGGCCGCAGATGTCTCCGGTCACGACAGACTGACTGGCGGTCTCGACGTGTACGGTATCGTAGACCGTGAGCTGGCCAAGGCGAGGTCGCCACGCGCTCGGCAGGGTGAGATGCGCCGCGCCCGTGTCGACCAGGACATCGCATACGATCCTGCAACTCGGGTCCGAGCCGTTCTCGATGGTTGCTTCGACGACTATCCGACCCATGTAGGACTTTGCTGCACGGAAGTTGACGCTTGGAGAGCTTACAGCCCGGCGAGCGACCGGTCACTTCCTGCAAACTCTCTGCACCTGGGAGGCGAGGCCGGACACCAAGCGTGTGGGTGGCGACACGAACGTCACCTTGCGGCAATGAAAGTGTGTGCGGGGATCACCCACTGCAAAGATCATTCGAACACCGCGAAGTTCATTCCCATGTATTTGGCGATCTTCGCTCTCGCGGCCTCCTGGGACCCCCGGCCCTTGATTCGATTGCAGTTCGCGCAGAGAAGCTGAAAGTTATCCACCCAATCCTGGTCGCCCGTCGCCCCTGGAATGATGTGGTCCATTTCGACGTGTTGAATTCCGCCCATCTCCTTTATGCTGCGATCCAGCAAGGCCAGAGGCTTGTGTGTCGGGAAACCGATCCGCTCTTGCGCCGCAGCGTTAATCGGGTCCATGTCTGCCCAAATGTCTCTCACCGCAATTTCATTCCTGAAATTTCCGCTGCCGAATATCCCGTCCATCACCAATTTGAGATAGTGACTCGCAGTCGGGTCGCAATGGAGATAGATCGAGCCGGTCGGCTTGAGGACGCGTTTCAGTTCGAACCACCGGGGCGACATCATCATCAGGTACGAGAACATTCCTTTCGAATGCGTTCTTTGGGCCGCGTGGATGAGAGATCCCTTCGTAGTTCATGGTCTTTTGGAGCGCAAGGTTCGCATGGGCGGAAACACATGGAATCCCATTCAGATCAGAGGCTAGACTCCCAGTGTTGATTGGCCGCGGCGCGCAACCGGGGTACGCTCTGCCCCGATGTACCTGCTCGAATACCGTGTTCCCATCAGCGCAGCGCTGCTGGTGTTCTCGTTCGCTTCGGTGTTCGTCCTTACGAGTCAGACCGGCTCCAGTATTCCGACCTATCTGCTCGCCATCCTGACCCTTGCGGCGTGCCGCCGCTGGGCGGGGCTCTGGCTTGACTGGACCTTTCTCTGCGCCGTGGCGCTCATCGGCTACCTGGCGGCATCGAGCTTCTGGTCGGACGGATTCGACGCTCGGGACACGTTCAGCCGATGGGCTCGGGCACTGGTGCTGGTGTCCTTCGTCGTGGCCGCGGCCGAGGGGTTCCGTACCGACTGGTTCTTTCGAAGGCTGACCCTGGCGATCGCCTTGTTCGCCGGCGCGGCGGCGGCGGTAGCGCTGGTCCGGTTCTTCGTGTTTCCCCCGGACGACGGCCGCTTGGGCGGGTTGGGGCAACTTGAGTGCCAGGTTTGTGCCGCCCTGATATTCGGTGTGGCACTTTTGTGCACGCTTTACTGGGTGTTCGAGGCGCCGTCGCTACGCTGGCGGGCGTTGGCGGCGCTGAACGCACTGTGCCTGTTGTCGGCGGTGGTGTTGACGGACTCCCGGAATGCCTGGGTGGCCGTGCCGTTCGCCGGTATCGTTTACCTGGTTTCCCGGCGCTCGAAGTCGGCCACCGCGTTCGCCGTGATCGTGATCGCCATTGCCGCTGTGTCACTGGCTATGGTGGGGGGGCTGCTGGCAAGCCCGGCAAGCGAGTTCCTGCTGCCGCGCGGCGACAGTTTTCGACCGGCGATCTGGGGGGAAATCCTCTCGCGCGCACTGGTGGGCAGTCCGTGGCTGGGCAACGGCGTCCTGACCGGGGACGATGTCCTGATCGGCTGCTATCTGATGGTGCATCCGCACAACATGTATCTCGCCGTGTTGTTCCAGGGCGGACTCGTCGCGGTCGCCCTGTTCGCCGCCGTGCTCGCGCTCTCCATTCGGACCCTGCTCCTGAACTTCCCGCGGGAGGAGGCGAAGCTCGCGCTGGGAATCTATGCGCTGGCATTGCCCGCATACCTGCTCGACGGCCACGAACTGCTCACCAGGATTGGCTGGACGTGGCTGCTGGTCTGGTTGCCGGTCGCGATCAGCGTCGCGCTAAGCGGCGGCGGCCGACTCGATGACGCGAATCGTTTCGGCGGCGGCTGAGTCCCAGGAGAAATCCATCGCCCGCCGCCGGGCGGCGCCGGCCAATCGCGATCGAAGCGAGGTGTCCGTCATCATGCGCTTCAGTCCGCGGGCGATGTCATCGATGGATGCCGGATCGACGAACAGGCCCGCATCGCCTGCAATCTCAGGCATGGAAGACGTGTTGCCGGTGAGCACGGGCTTGCCGAAGGTCATCGCTTCGATGATCGGCAGACCGAAGCCTTCGTAGAGACTTGGCATCGCGACAAAATCGCAACCGGCGTACTGCGCGAGCAGGTCTTCGTCTTCCAGTGACCCCAGGGCATGAACGCGGGACTCCAGCCCATGCGCCCGGACGAGCGCGTCCGGCTTTGGCATGCGCCAGCCCGCGCCTCCGACAAGATGGAGGTCGTGTTGCACGTCGTCCCTGATCCGCGCGAAAGCCGCCATCAGCCGGCGGAGGTTCTTCCTTGGCTCCACCGTGCCGACGAAGAGTCCATACGGTCGGGGGACGCATGGAACGGGGATCTCCGGCGGTGAGACGAATGACGCCGCGTGTATGACCGTCGTCTTGTGGGCGGCCTCGGGGAAGTGGCGCTGGATGGAGCACTTGGTCGCGCGTGATAGTGCGATGAGGCGGTTTGCCCTCGTGATGGAAGGCGGCATCATCGTCCGTTCGAGGAGGTACCCCAGTGGCCGCATGGTGTTCGGGGCGTGCTTCCAGACCAGGTCGTGGATCGTGACCACTGCGGGCGTCGGCAGCCGAATCGGCACGCGGTGCCGTGGCGACCAGAAAACGTCCGCCCGATCAAGCGCGGCCCAGCGCGGAAACAGCACCTGGGCATGCAGTTCTCCCAGCAGGCCGGGTGTCCGGACGACGACATTCGGCGGAATGGCCCGAGGCGTCTCCAGCGAAGCCGGGGGCTTCTCCCGGGCGGGCGCGGGTCCATACAGAAACCACTGGTGGGTAGAGTCCTTCAACAACCGTCGAAGCAGTTCCGCAAGGTAGCGGCCGATACCTGTCCTGGGCGCGAACAGGGGGCGGGCGTCGACCGCGATCCTCATCGCCCGAGGGGCGCACCGTTGCTGCGCAGCGCGTCGATAGCCGCTTGTCCCAGACTGCGGTAGATCGCGTCGTATCGTTCGCCCATCCGGTCGCCAGTGAAGAACTGGTCGAACCGTTGCCGGGCGCGCTGGCCCATGGCGGCGGCCATCTCCGGACATTCGTGAATCCGGTCCATCGCCTGGCGCAGCGCCAGGGGGGATCCGGGCGCCACGACCAACCCGGTCTCTCCGCCGATGTTGACGTGGCTGGTGCCCGAACCCGCTTCCGTTGAAATCAGTGCCTTGGAGTACATCGCGCCTTCCAGCAGCGCCACGCCGAATGCTTCGGTGCGCAGGTAGGACGGAAAGACGACGCCGCGGCAAAGCGACAGCAATGCCACCTTTTCCTCGTTTGACACGTAACCGGTGAAGTCGACGTTGTCGAGGCGTAGCCGTCGGGCCTGGTCGAGCAACTCGCGTTCCGTGGGACCCGACCCGGCGATGACCACGCGGAAAGGGGCGCCTGCGCACGCGTCGAGGAGGATGTGTAAACCCTTGTAGTAGCGCAGGACGCCGATGAAGAGGAAGAAATCTTCGCCGTACCTGTCCCGCATCCGGGCGCGAATGTCGGGACACACCTTCGGATAGGTGTGTTCGTTCAGGCCGATGGGGACGATCTCCACCTTGTCCTGGAAGCGGCGCAGCACGTCGCTGGTGGCGAAGTAGTTGGGCGAGGTGCCCACGATTCGGTCCACCTTGCGCAGGAACCGGTCCATGACCGGTCGATAGAGTAGCCGCAGTGCGCGCTGCCGGACGATGTCGGAGTGGTAGGTCAGGACCGTCGGGCGCTTAATCCGGCAGGTCAGGTTCAGCACATCGCCGAATGGCCACGGGAAGTGATAGTGGATGAGATCGGCCCACTCGGCGAGGCGTTCGTGCATGGCGAAGGCCTGTATGGACATGCCGCAGGAAGCGACCTCGACGTCGCGGTGCGCGCGATACACCTTCACTTCCCCGTGGCGGAGAACCCGGGGCCGGGCGTTGGCACTGAGCGCGAGCAGGCGGTTGTCGATGCCGCGCGACTTGGTGTAGAGGCAAATCTGCCGAATGAGTTCTTCGATTCCGCCCTGGCTATCGGGGAAATAGGTTCGGTAGACGTGTAGAACGCGCAATGTGCCCCCCGGCATGGCCCCCGCGCCCGGCCCGCTACCTCTCCCAACGACCGAACGCAACGCGCTAGAATGATAGCAACAGTATGGAGACCGGCGAAATACCCAACCGGTTTCCCCGTCCGGGAGCAAGCATTTGGAGTCTATCCTTCCCGTTGTATTGGCAGGCGGATCGGGAACCCGGCTGTGGCCCCTGTCGCGCGGGTGCTTCCCCAAGCACTTCCTGTCCCTGACCAGCGACCGCTCGATGTTGCAGGAAACGCTGCTGCGGGTGGCACGCCTCGATGCCATGCCACCCTATATCGTCTGCAACGAGGAGCATCGGTTCCTCGTGGCCGAACACTGCCGCGAAATCGCCCGGCAATGCGGCGCCATTCTGCTGGAGAGCGTGGCGTGCGGCACGGCGCCCGCGGCGGGGCTGGCAGCGTGTCACGCACGCGAGCGGAGCCTCGATCCGGTGCTGCTGATCGTGCCTTCCGATCACCATATCGAACTGCCGGATGCATTTTGCGCGACCGTGCGCTCCGCGGTGGATGCCGCCGGCTCCGGCCAGCTAGTCGCTTTCGGCGTCCGCCCATCGAGTCCCGACACGGGGTACGGCTATATTCGCGCGGGAGCATCGCTCGGTGGCGGGATCAGCCGAATTGCCCAGTTCTTCGAAAAACCGGATGTCGAGACGGCCAAGGCGTACGTGCAGTCGGGCGACTTCTACTGGAACAGTGGCATATTCCTTTGCAGGGCGAGCACGTACCTGGAGCAACTGGGCCGGTACCAGCCCGAGATGCTCGCGTCTTGCCAGGCGGCGGTGGCTTCCGGGTCCGACCACCAGGACTTCTTCCGCCCGGGTCCCGAATTCGCGGATTCGCCGAACGACTCCATCGACTACGGCATCATGGAGAAGACGGATGCCGCCGCGATGCTGCCGCTCGATGTCGGATGGTCCGATGTCGGCTCATGGTCGGCGCTGCACGAAATCCGTGCGCGCAACGAGGACAACAACGCCATCGCGGGCGATGTCATCACTCTCGACACCACGAACTCACTGGTGCAGGCGGACAAGCGGCTGGTGGTGACGGTGGGCGTGGATGGACTGATGGTCGTGGATACCGCCGACGCCGTATTGATCGCGGGAGAAGGCCACACCCAGAAGGTCAAGGAAGTGGTCGGGCGCATCAAGGACCTGGACTATACGCAATACGATGCGCATACCCGCGTCAATCGGCCCTGGGGAAGCTACGAAGTGGTGGAGGCGGGCGAGCACTACCAGGTCAAGAAGATCTCGGTGAATCCGGGCGCCCGGCTGTCGCTGCAGGCGCACCAGCACCGATCGGAGCATTGGATCGTCGTGCGCGGCACGGCCGAGGTGACCCGCGGGGATGCCACCCTGACCCTTTCGGCGAACGAATCGACCTATATTCCCCTGGGCAGCAGGCATCGGATCAGCAATCCGGGTACCGTGCCGATGGAACTGATCGAGGTGCAGGTGGGCGACTACCTTGGGGAGGATGACATCGTCCGGTTCGACGACGACTATGAGCGCGCCGATGAAGAGTCCAACCCCTCCTGAGGCCGGGCCGCAACGCTTGCGTAGAGTGTCCCGCGACTCCGGTGACGTCCGCCGCCATGGGCGCCTCGCGCGCAGGCGCGGCACCTGCGTGAACGGCAACAAGTAAAGCCTTACGGGTCACGGCATGGCGCGCGCGCGGAATCTTGTCCTCGTCACGGGGGCGGGCGGTTACATCGGCACGACGCTGGTGCCCCTGCTGGTCCAGGAAGGCTACCGGGTCCGCGCCGTGGACCGGTTCTTCTTCGGTCGGGAACTGCTGGCGGACCAGGCGGGTCTCGAAGTCATCGTCGAGGATACGCGCAAGCTGACGCCAGATCACATGGCGGGCGTGGATGCCGTCATTGACCTGGCCGCCATTTCCAACGACCCCTCCGGCGAACTGTTCCAGGACGCGACGCTCGCCATCAACCATCGCGCGCGGGTGCGCACGGCGGGCCTCGCCAAAGGGGCCGGGGCACGGCGTTATGTCCTGCCGTCCTCATGCAGCATCTACGGGGCGCAGGACGAGGGTGTCATCGCCGACGAGGGGAATCCCACGAACCCTCTCACGACCTATGCGCGGGCCAACGAACTGGCCGAACTCGGGGTGTTGCCGCTTGCGGACGAGACCTTTTGCGTTGTCGTGGTAAGGCAGGCGACTGTCTACGGCCTGTCGCCGCGCATGCGTTTCGACCTGGCGGTGAACGGCATGACCTACGGCGCCTGGAAGACCGGCAAGCTGCCGCTGATGCGGGACGGCACGCAGTGGCGTCCGATGGTCCACGTGCGCGATACGGCGCGCGCGTTGATGTTCATGCTGGAAGCGGACGCGGCGACGGTGAACGGCGAGATCTACAACGTCGGCGCCGCGTCGAACAGCTACCAGATCCGCGCCCTTGGCGAAGCGGTCGCTGCGTGCGTGCCGGGGAACGTCGAGATCGAGTGGTACGGTGACCCGGACCGCCGCAGCTACCGCGTCGCATTCGACAAGATCGAGTCGTTGGGCTATCGCGCGGAGAAAACGGCGGAAGACGGTGTCGTCGAGATATGCGAAGCGCTGGATGCCGGCCAGGTCGACAGGACGGTCCAGACCATCACGCTTGACTGGTACAAGGAACTGCTGCATTGGCAGACGGTCTTGCGCGATGTCGAAATGTACGGCGGAATCGTTGATATTTGACGCTTGGGGCCGGTGGACCGATCTCCCGTGGAGTGACGTCCGCACGCAAGAGTTGACGAGGCCGGGAAGCACCGCATGAAGGGCATCATTCTCGCAGGGGGCGCAGGGACGCGGCTGTATCCCCTCACGCTGACGTTATCGAAGCAACTGCTGCCCGTGTACAACAAGCCGATGGTCTTCTACCCCCTGAGCGTCCTCATGCTGGCGGGGATCCGGGAGATTCTCATCATCTCCTCGCCTAAGCATCTTGAGAGTTACAGGAACCTGCTGGGCGACGGCAGCCGACTGGGCATGCGGCTCGGCTACGCGCCGCAACCGAAACCGGATGGGCTGGCCCAGGCGTTCCTGATAGGCAAAGACTTCATCGGCGGCGATGCCTGCGCGCTGGCACTCGGCGACAACATATTCTTCGGCAACGGGCTGACGGAGAGACTGCGGGCGGCGGCTTTGCGCCCGCGGGGCGCCACGGTGTTCGGCTATCGCGTGCCGGACCCGGAGCGCTACGGGGTGGTGGCATTCGACGAGGAAGGGCGGGCGACCTCCATCGAGGAAAAGCCCGCGCATCCGCAGTCCGATTGGGCAGTGACGGGACTCTATTTCTACGACGCCGATGTCGTCGATATCGCCGCAAGCGTGAAACCGAGCGGGCGGGGCGAACTCGAGATCAGTGATGTCAACCGCCACTACCTCGAGCGCGGGGACCTGCACGTCGAGTGTCTTGGGCGGGGATTCACCTGGTTCGATGCGGGCACGCACGACAGCCTGGTGGAGGCTTCCACCTTCGTGCAGACGCTGGAGAGCCGCCACGGCGAGCGGATAGCGGTGCTGGAGGAAGTCGCGTTCATCAACGGTTGGATCAGCCGCCGGGAACTCGAGGCGCTCGGACGAGCCCTGCCCGCCAGTTCTTATGGAGAGTACCTGCTGCGGCTGGCGCAAGGCTGAGAGCGTTGTGCTGCCAGCGATGAATCGCCATCGCCGCCGGCTATTGCGGTTCCTGCGCGTCGTGCGGGACCTGCCCGGGTCCTGGCGTGCTCGCCGGGGAGCAAGAGGACTTCTGCGCGCCCTGGTGCGTGCGGGCGGATTGCGCCGGGCCTACGGGGTTCTGATCGACTACACGTCGCTGTACCCGAGAGAGCAGGCCCGGCGCTACCGCCGATGGATCGAGGTCGCGGAGGCGGGGGGCGACGAACAATCGGTCAGGGTTGCGGTGGCCATCAGTTTTCGTGGGCTCGATGACGAGCAGTTCGGGTTCGTTTTCGCAAATCTGATCGAGACCGCGCGGTGCGCCAGGGTGTTCGTCGATGTCGAACCCGAGCGTCACGATTCGCCGGGTGAGCTTCGCGCGCACGGCGTCGATGCCCACCCGATGGCAGGTGAGTGCCGGTTGCCGGCCGACGCACTGGGCGTCGTCCTTCCGGGCCGCGCCTGCTGCCTGCACCCCAACAGCCTGGCTGCCATCACGCGGGCGCTCGATGCGGGTGCGGACCTGGTCTACGGCGACTCGGATCAGATCGACGCGGAAGGAAAGCGCCAGCTTCCCTATTTCAAGCCCGACTTTTCGCCGGACCTGCTGTTTCACCAGGACTACATGTCCGACTGCGTGGGCATATCGCGCCGGATCTGGGATGGGACATGGCGCTTCGACGAGCCCTACGCAAGCGTGCTACGCTCGGTGGAAGCCGCGAGCCGAGTCGAACACCTGCCCGCGATACTCAGCCATGCACTGGCCAGCGCGGCACGCACGCCGCCGGCGCCGCCGGAATGCCTGGAACAACTGTTGCAGAGCCGCTACGGGCCCTGCGCGCGGGTTGAGGCAACGCCTTCGGGCTGGCGCTGTCGCTTCGGCAACGATGCCCATGTCACGGTTGTGATCCCGACGCGCGATCGCATCGACCTGCTCGCACCCTGCGTGGACAGCCTTTACGCGACGAACTCCGGGGGCGGATTCGAGATCATCGTCGTGGACAACGGGTCCCGGGAGAGGGAAACGCACGAGTGGCTTGGGCGCATGGAACGCGATCGCGGGAACTTCCGCACATTGACCGCCGACATCGAGTTCAACTGGTCACGGCTCAACAACGTCGCCATGGCCGAGGCCACCGGTGACGTGTTCGTGTTTCTGAACAACGACACCGTGTCGATGACCGACGGATGGCTTGCACGCATCGCGGAGTACGCGACTCGCGAAGATGTGGGCGTCGTCGGAGTGCTGCTGCTGTTCGGCGACGGAACGATTCAACATGCGGGCGTCGTGGTCGGCTACGGTGGACGTGCAGGCCACGTCTACAGCGGCGTCCGCCCGGAGGACGTGAGCGGCGCGTTTGTTCCGCCGACGGTTCCGCGCAACGTCGCGACGGTAACCGGGGCATGTCTTGCCGTCAGCCGCAACGTGGCGGAAACCATAGGCGTTTTCAACGAGGACTACCGGGTCGTGGGCAACGACACCGAATTCTGCCTGCGCGCGCACCTTGCGGGACTGCGCAACGTCTACCTGCCGGAAATCGTCCTGCTGCACCACGAGTCGCAGTCTCGGGGCCGTTCGGATCCGCAGTCGGACAACGACCGGCTGGAACGCTTCATCGCCGAGCACCTGCCGCGCGATCCGTACTACAACCCGAACCTGACGCTGTCTTCGCTGCATCCAGGCCTGTCGGTCGAAGTGGCGTCCGGCACATAGCCGGGACGCGCGCAATGGCCGCTTCGTGGACCGTGGCTTACGCCGTCCCTCAGGCGGGACGGAACTCGGCGTCGAGGTCGCGGTCGTCGCAGAAATAGAAGAAGGCGTCCCGCAACTCCGCGATGCGCACGGTGGGCGGCACCTCTATCTCCATGACCATGGAGAACAATGGCGTCCCCGTATGCGGCGCCCGCTCGGTCACGGTGTCGAGGTTGTGTATGTTGATGCTGCGGGAAGAGAAGAAGCTCGCCACGGCGTAGACGATTCCGGGATGGTCCATCGCCGTGACGCTCACCGTATAGGGCAGGCATCCCTCGACCCCTTCGCGATCGCTGGTGCGGCGGAACAGGTACGCGAGCCCGTTGGCCTCGGCGAGCTGGGCGAGTTTCTCCTCGAGGCGTGAGAGCGCCAGGCCCCCGCCCGACACGCTCATCAGCACCGCGAATTCGCCGCCGAGTACCGTCATGCGGCTGTCCTCGATGGACAACTTGAGATCGTGCGCCAGCTTGGCGAGATCGTTGACGAGCCCGGGCCGGTCCCGGCCGATGGTTGTGACGACGGCGCGCGTCACAGGCGCTCCGATAGCCAGGAGGGCAGGTCGTTCGCGGCGACGCGGCACTGGTCCATGGTGTCGCGGTCGCGCACCGTGACCGTGTCGTCCTCCTCGATGGTCTGGAAATCCACCGTGACGCAGAAGGGCGTCCCCACCTCGTCGTGACGGCGGTAGCCCTTGCCGATGTTGCCGGTGTTCTCGTACAGCACGCGCCCGAGCCCCAGCGCCTGCAGTTCCTGTTTGATCGACCGCGCCCTGGCGACGATGCCCTCGTGGTTGCGCTTGAGCGGCAGCACCGCGGCCTTGATCGGCGCCAGGTGCGGCTTCAGACCGAGCACCGTGCGCCGCCTGCCCTTGTCGAGTTCCTCCACGCGGTACGCTTCGTTGAGCACCGCCAGCACGCCCCGGTCCACGCCCGCGGACGGTTCGATCACGTAGGGCACCGTCCATTTCCCGGAGGCCTGGTCCGGGGCCGCGAGTCTCGCCGTGGAGTCCGCGTTCGGCATGACGGCGGCGTCGATCCCGAGTTCGGACTGACCCCTGGTGTGCGAGCCGAGGTCGAAGTCGGTGCGGTTCGCAACCCCTTCCAGTTCTTCTATGCCGTGAGGAAAGCGGTACATGATGTCCACGGTCGCCTTCGAGTAGTGAGCCAGTTCGCCCTTGGGCACGTGGTGGAGCTGCAGATTGTTGGGGTTCACTCCCTGGTCCTGCCACCACTCCAGGCGGTCCTGCACCCAGGTCTGGTGCCACTCTTCGTCGGTGCCGGGTTCGACGAAGAACTCGAGCTCCATCTGCTCGAACTCCCGCGAACGGAAGATGAAGTTGCGGGGCGTGATCTCGTTGCGGAACGCCTTGCCGATCTGGGCGATGCCGAAGG
>JAPOYI010000006.1 GCA_026706665.1 Gammaproteobacteria bacterium
CCACACGCTTCACGAATCCGCCAATTTCACCCTCACTTTCTCATTGGACAGCGGGGGGGGTTCCGGGCCGGAGCTCGCGAGCTTCGTCCGTGGCAATTACTGCCGCTCGAACACCCGTTCCACGCGCACATCCTGGCCGCCGGTCCTTACATCCACCTCCACTCGCAGACGGCTACCACTGTCCTCGAGACGCATGGTTTCGGTGCCCCTGATCGGATCGCGGCTGGACTCGATCACCAGCGCATCGTTTCGCCAGCCCGCGCGAATCAACCAGTAGTTGCGCTCGCGCTCGCCCCAGGTCACATCCCGGTAGGCAGCACCGCTGTCGTACTCGATGCCCATCGAATAGTCGTCCTGCTCGATGACCATGCGCGTGGCGCCGACGACGGGAAAGTCGTGCACCACGAATGCGCTCGAGGCCCGGGCATCGCGCTGCCTGCCACGCAGCACGTCCCTGTCTTCGCGGCGACGGATCTCGTCCGGGTCGGGCGCGGCGTCGCTCTCGCGTTCGTCCAGCACCCAGGTCCCGCTCAGGTTGAAACTCGACGGCGGGTCGACATGCTGGTACTGGCAGCCGGTCAACGCCATGCCGATGCTCGCGAGGACGATCAACCAGGCGACCAGCCGCCTGGCACGCAATAGCTGCGCTCGCTTTCCGCCGTCCGTCAAGCCGCCCCTCCCGCACGATACACTGCAGCGGACATGTTACACGGCGATCAGATCGGCATGCGCCGGCCTCGCCGTTGCCAGCCACAGGGGAACTCACAGTGCTGAAACGACTTGACCACGTATCCATAGGTGTCCTGGACATGGACAAGGCGCGCGATCTGTTCTGCGACATTCTCGGCGGCGAACTGCTCCGGGACGCTGGAGAATCTCCGGCCGAGGGCTTCGACTGGATCACTTTCCGCCTTGGCGGCAAGAAGGTGGAACTCGTGTCACCGCGAACGGCGGGAGAGGGCGCTGTCGGCGAGTACCTGGCCAAGTACGGCGAAGGTTTCCACCACATCTCCTGCGCCGTCGATGACCTGGCTGAGGCACGGGACCACTTCGAGTCGAACGGGATCAGGGTGCTTGGCTACAACGATGAACGCCCAAGTTTCAAGCACTTCTACCTACACCCCAAGGATACGTTCGGCGCCCTCGTACAGGTCTTCGAAGAGTGTGCGGAGACGATCGACCTGGCGGATTAACGCCCCCCACCACTTCCTTGATGAAGGTGTCCATCGTCGCGATCCGTTGCGCCTTCAAGCCGAGGTTGTAGTCCGCGATGATCAGTTCGTCGACGCCAGCGGCGGCGTATGGCTCGACGACCTCCCTGATCTCCTCGACGGAGCCGATCATTGGCCCCCTGCCCTCCGTATCGGCGTTTCATATCGTCGATGGAGCCAAACGGGACATCTACTGCACACCTCCAAACCTCGCCGTAAGTCCAAGTGACTAAGCGACTAGACGGAGATCGGTGTGTTCGCCCAAACGCACCTTGCACACAAATTTTATATCGCATATATTTCTTGCGTTTGGACAAATGCAAGACGATGGCCAAAGGAGATCGGGTGGCAGAACATACCATCGGTACACGGATCAAGGCGTTGAGGAGAGAGCGCGGACTCTCCCAAGACGCCTTGGCGGACCTCTTTGGGTTCAAAGATCGACAGACTGTGTCGGCCATCGAGAACGGCGTTCGCCGTGTGACTGCATCAGAACTTTTGCTCGCAGTAGAGAAGTTGGATGTGTCGCTCGACTACTTCACCGACCCCTTTCGGCTGGACGGGGAAGCGCTGTTCTCCTGGCGGCAAACGGGCGTCGGACAATTGGAACTCACCGACTACGAACGGACAGCTGGCCAGTGGGTCGGTGCCTACCGGACATTGGCTGCGCAAGTTGGTCGACGAACTCCGTTGATGCGGCATGCCCTCGGATTGACAAAGCAGTCGAGTTTCGAGGACGCAATGCACGCCGGTGAGCGATTCGTTGAAGAGTTCGAGCTTGGATCTGTGCCGGCGCAAGCTCTCTCAGCGGTGATGCAGGACCGACTTGGGATACTCGTGCTTTTGGTCGACGCCCACAAAGGTATTTCCGGGGCAGCATGCCGACTACCCGAGTTTGATGCCGTGTTGATCGCCCGCGGGGAAGTTGAGGGACGCCGCAACTTCGATTTGGCGCATGAGTTGTTTCACATCCTAACTTGGGAGGCGATGCCGCCGAAGCATGTGGAAGACATCATTGATTTCGGCGGGAATCGGGTGGAACAGTTGGCCAATAACTTTGCCGCTACGGTACTCATGCCGAGAACGACCCTTGAGCCGTTCGGCGAATGGAGCCAGCTGACCACGGACCGCCTCGTCACACGACTCAATGCCAAGGCCGATGAACTAGGCGTTACTTCATCGGCGCTGCGGTGGCGTTTAGTGGCACTAAAGGAGCTAACCGCAGTGGAGGCGCGGGCAATTCCAGAAGCTGCCTTGCGGAACAATGGCCACGAGGACCGATCTGAGCCTCCGGCTCTATTCTCGCAGACGTTCGCAGAGGTCGTAGCGATGGCAATCGACCAAGGGTGTTTATCAGTTCGGCGTGCGGCCAGACTGATCGGGCTCCCAATCGAGGATCTTGAGGAGCTATTCGCAATCCATGGCATCGACGCAACGCTTGACCTGTGAGACGAGCCGCCGATCACCGGGCGATCTTGCTCGTGGACACAAACGTGATCATCGAAGCGCATCGGACGGGTACGTGGCGTGCACTGGTCGGCGGCTATCGGGTCGAAACGGTTGAGGACTGCGTGACGGAAACGCAGACAGGGTTCCAGCTACGACGACAGGATCTGTTGATTTCTATCGGCTCCTTAAGAGCCTCGGTAAGTGAGCACAGCGTTGGCAACGAGGAGCGGGCCGAACTGGCAGTCCGGACTCAGGGAATCACGTTAGACAAGGGGGAAGAGTCGCTTTGGGCACACGCCCTAAAACGGGATGATGATTGGATGTTCTGCGGCCCCGACAAAGCCAGTTTGCGGTGCGGAGTGAGACTAGGGTTCAGGGAACGGATAGTTTCTCTCGAAGAGTTGCTTGACCGGGTGGGTCATGGCCCGAGAAGAGGGCTGAAGCGCCATTACACAAGGAAGTGGCTGGATGAATCGCTCGGAGAAGTCGTGTTGGCGGAGTGGCAGCCGGGCTGAACCGACGTCAGACGCAAGGCGACAAAATCTTCGACATCCTTGCTTCGACGGACGAACAAAGAAAAGGAAAGGTACATGAGTGATTTGCTGAAAGCGTTACGCAGATTTGACGCGCTGAGAGATGGCGAGGCGGGGGGTGACACCGTCAACCGTTGTAGCCTGGAGTCGATCAGGCCGGCTTACGCACGCGACTCCTTGATCGAAGCTCTTGGCCGTCCGCTCAGGGTGGCCCTCAAAGTAAGAGGTATAGAACGTCTATACCAACACCAATCGGACGCGATAGAACAAGCGCTCAAGGGGGCGAATGTCGTACTTCAAGCCCCGACCGCGAGCGGCAAGACACTCGCGTTTCAAGTGCCGATGCTTGAGTCGCTGCGAGAGACCGGCGCGCACGCGCTAATGATCTATCCCACAAAGGCGCTTGCGCTCGACCAGCGGGAGCAGTTGACACAGCTAACAAGCGCCATGCGGGGTCGCCAGATCGAGTCGTGGTGGTACGACGGAGATACGGATCACGAGCACAGAAGTGTCTTGCGGAAGAACCCCCCGGCGATCCTCATCACGAATCCCGACATGCTCCACAACAGCTTCCTCGGCCATTCGGAACAGTGGTCGAAATTCTATGAGGGCCTGAAATGGGTAATCGTCGACGAGATGCACGAGTATCGCGGGTACTTCGGCTCGAACGTCGCCATGATCCTGAGGCGCTTTTCCTACCATCTAGCTTCGCTTGGAGTTCGACCGCAGTTCTTCTTGAGCTCGGCAACGTGCGCGAACGCAAAAGAGCATGCCGAAAACCTAACGGGCTTGGAGTTTGTGGAGGTGAACGCCAGCAAAGGAATGCGCCCTCGCCGCGATTTCGTGTTCGTCCAGCCAAACATACCTGACTACCAATATTGGGACATCCTGCAGGTCCGGACGGTTCTCGCGGGTTTGGCCTGCGTGGCTGAAGGAAAGTCTGTGTTGGCATTCTGCCCGACGAGGAAGTTTGCGGAAGCGTGCTATCCAATCGCGATGCGCGAACTGGAGAAGCGCGAGGAGGCCGGGGAACCGTTGATCGATTCAACCGCCGTCAGAGTCTTTCGGTCGGGTCTGGCCGTTGAGGAACGGCATGCCGTCCAAGAGGGATTGAAGCAGGGCCAAGTACGCTTGGTGTTCACTACGAACGCGTTGGAGATGGGAATCGACATTGGTGGTCTGGACGGAATCATCATGGCCGGATTTCCAGACAGCATCATGTCCGCTTGGCAGCGTATAGGTCGGGCAGGACGAAGCTGGGACGCGGAGGCGTTCGTATTGTATTTTGCGCGCAACAATCCGCTCGACCGTTTTTACGCCGCCAACCTTGACACGTGCCTCAACAAGCCACTTGACGATCTCGTCATCAACGCGGACAACGAGGATCTAGTGGAGAAACACCTTGGTTCTCTCCTGTTTGAGACCCCCAATCTGACTGGTGATGCGTCGATTCTTGGGCCAGCGATGAAACGTGCAGCTCGGGAGAAGGTCGAAAGCGGCGCTACGCCAGTGAGGGCCGGCAGGTGGCGGCCGCACCCCAGCTTGAACATAAGGGGAGGCGGTGCTGGCATGTTCATCCTCAAGGAAGGCAACAACGAGATCGGAACGCTGTCCGGACAGCAACAGTCCCGCGAGGCGTACCAGAACGCGATCTACATGCATGGAGGGCGAAGTTTCCGAGTTAAGGAAGTAGCTCTGACCGGCAGTAGTGGTGGCGAGATTCTCGTCGAGTCTGCAGACCCTTGGCTGAGGACTCACGCATCGACGTATACGTTCGTGTCCGAACAGGACATCTTCGCGGGATGGCGATGGGTGGCAGACGATACGGAGGTGACTGCATTTCACGGCAGAGTGTTAATCACCGAGTCGCTCAACTCCGTGCAGGAAGTGAATGAGCGAACGAGCGAGGTGCTAGGGCAATGGACACCGCAAATCAACTCGGCGCAGTTTAGTAACGCGCACGCTTTCTGGGTTCAGGAGCAACGTCGGGCGGGAGTGTCGGCGGCCGCCATCAACGCATTCCAACAGTTGCTTCGCGTGGGCGCACTATTCTCGGTCCCGCTCGATGCGCACGACATATTCCCGCATGCTGTGGCCAAGGAGCAGAAAGCCTACATCGTTGAGAGCTATCCTGGCGGAATCGGAATTGCTAAGAAAGTTCTCGAACGGTGGCGATCCGTTCTTCGGGTCGGAATCGACATCGCGGTCGCATGCACTTGTAAAAGTGGTTGTCCGAACTGCATTGTTCCTCCACGGTCGACCGATGACATGGACAAAATGGGTGCCGTGGATTTCGGCGAGGCATTGTTGCAGGCAACAAAAAAGGAACCGAACGGAGTTTTCCGCAGCGGGCTTTGGGTACCTATCGCGTCAGCCTAGAGTGAGCGTGACCGAGTCGCGGGCCTGCATCCCAAGAATACGTTCGGCGCTCTCAACCAGGCCTTCGAGGAGCGCGAGGAGACGATCGAACTGGCCGGTCGAAGGACGGTGAAGCGTACAGCAATCTGGACGCCTATCGCCCCACGATCTCCTTGATGAAGGTGTCCATCGTCGCGACGCGTTGCGCCTTGGCGCCCAGGTTGTAATCCGCGATGATCAGTTCGTCCACGCCCGCTGCGGCGTATTGCTCGACGACCTCCCTGATCTCCTCGACGGAGCCGATCATGGCGCCCTGTTCTCCGTATCGGCGTTTCATGCCGTCGATGAAGGCCTTGTCCTCGCTCATCCACAACGCCGCTGCGGCCGACCGCTGGATCTCCTCGGGACCGCGGCCAATGTCGGCGCAGTGCTGATCGAGGACGCGCATCTTGTGCTTCATCGTCTCGACCGTGCCGTAGATATTCCACTCGTCGGCGTGTTTGGCGGTGATCCTGAGCGTCATCTTTTCGCCTCCGCCGCCGATCATGAGTGGCAGCGGATCCTGCACGGGTTTTGGTTCCAGGATTGCGCGTTCGAGCCGGTAATAGCGGCCGTTGAAGTCGCTGACGGACTGGTTGAACAGCAGCTTGATCACCGCGCACGCCTCGTCGAGCCGCCGCAGGCGCTCAGCCACGGTGTAGTACGGGATGCCGTACTGGCGATGCTCGTTCTCGGACCAGGCGGACCCGAGGCCCAGGACGACACGGCCGCCGCTGATGTGGTCCAGCGTAGCCGCCATCTTTGCCAGCACCGGGGGATGGCGGAACGTGTTTCCGGTCACCAGCGAGCCGATGCGGACGCGCGGCACCCGCGCGGCCAGCGCGGCGAGCGTGATCCAGCATTCGGGGCGGGGTTCTCCCGGGCCGGCGTGGAAGTGATCCGTGTACCAGAGGCCGTCCCATCCGGTGCGCTCGGCGTGGTTGGCGACCTCGACCAGGTCGTCGAAAGGCTCGTGCGTTTTCAGGCAAACGCTGAAGCGCATGAAACGGACTCAAGCTGCAAGGTGTCAGCAAGGTAAGCGAACAGGCGACCGCGTGTCTATTGGACGGGCGCCGAACACGCCCGTGCACTACTCGCTGCGCAACGCTTCGATCGGGTCCTTCGCCGCGGCCTTGCGGGCGGGATAGAAACCGAAAAATATCCCGATCGCGGCGGAGAACGCGATCGCGATGATGACGATGGGCCACTGCACGAGGACCGGCCAACCGGCGATTTCGGCCACGCCGACGGTGATCGTCAGCGCAACGACAATGCCGATGAGTCCCCCGAGCAGGCAAAGCGTCACGGCTTCCACCAGGAACTGCAGCATGATGTCGCGCTCTTTCGCTCCCACCGCCATTCTGAGGCCGATCTCCCGGGTTCGTTCCGTGACGGACACCAGCATGATGTTCATGATGCCGATTCCGCCGACGACGAGCGACACCGACGCGACCGCGGCGAGCAGCATGTTGAATATCTGCCTTGCCTCGACGCGCGCCTCCACCATCTCGGTCATGTTGCGGATCGAAAAGGTGTCCTGCTCGCCCGGACCGATACGGTGCCGCTGGCGCAGGACTTCGGTGATGTCCAGTTCAACCAGATCCATCGCATCCGCATCTCCCACCGAAACGTAGATGTCCCGGACAGAACCCGTCCGATGCGTGGACTTGCCGAGCAACCTGCCCTCGGCGGTCTTGAACGGAACCATGACGGTGTCGTCCTGGTCCCATGGGCCGAAAGACTGGCCCTTTGCCTTGAGCGCTCCGACGACCGTGAACGGGACGTTCTTGATGCGTATGGCCTGGCCGACGACGTTGCCGGCGCCGAACAACTCCTCGACCACCGTGTTCCCCAACAGGGCGACCTTGGCGCCGTTTCGAAACTCGGCCGGCTCGAACTCCCGCCCCTGGGCTATCTCCCAGTTGCGGGCGATCATGTAGTCCGCGTCGATCCCGTAGATGGTGGTGGACCAGTTCATGTTGCCCACCACCACCTGTCCCGACCCCCGATTGGCGGACGCGGCCGCCGCGATCTCCGGAATCTCCGCCTTGAGCGCCCGCGTGTCCTCCGCCGTCAGCGACTGGGAACTCCCCGCGGCAGTGCGGGCTCCCCCGAACCAGCGCGATCCGGACCTGATCATCAGCACGTTGCTGCCGAGCGCTTCGATCTGCCTGTCGACTTCCGCCTGCGCGCCCGCGCCCACCGTAACCATGGCGATGACGGCCGCGACGCCGATGACGATGCCGAGCATCGTCAGCACGCTGCGCAGCAGGTTCACGCGCAGCGCGTCGAAGGAGACTCGAACCAGTTCAAACAGCGACATCGCGCACTTCGTCCAATGTGTCCGACGTGATCAAGCCGTCGCGAAACCTCAGGATGCGGCGCGCGCAGTCCGCGACCTCCGCTTCGTGCGTGACCACGATCACCGTGAGCCCCGCCTCGTTGAGCGCCTGGAACAGGCGCATGATCTCCTGGCCCGTAGCGGTATCGAGGGCGCCCGTCGGTTCGTCGGCCAGCAACATGTCGGGGGAGTTGACGAGGGCCCGCGCAATTGCCACGCGCTGCTGCTGGCCGCCGGAGAGCTGCGCCGGTACGTGCTGTGCGCGATCCGCGAGACCGACCCGCGCCAGCGCCTCGTCGGCTCTCGTGGTGCGCTCTCCCCGGTCCACGCCCGCGTAAAGCAGCGGCAGGGCGACATTGTCCAGGGCGCTGGTGCGCCCGAGCAGGTTGAACTGCTGGAACACGAAACCGATCTTTCGGTTGCGCACGCTCGCCAGGCTGTCGCTCGTGAGGTCGGATACGCGCTCGCCGTCGAGTTCGATGCTGCCGCTGTTCGGCCTGTCCAGGCAGCCCACCAGGTTCATGAATGTCGACTTGCCCGAGCCGGACGGCCCCATCACGGAGACGAACTCGCCGCGATCGATTGCCACCGTTACGCCGTCCAGCGCGCGCACCGTCTCAGTGCCGACCAGGTAGTCCTTGTGGACATCGCGGCAGCGCAGAAAAGCCATCAGCCTTCCAGATGCACGGCGCGCACGATCACCTCTTCGCCTTCTTCGAGCCCCGAGACGACCTCCGTCGACTCGTCGTCGTTCAGGCCAACAAAGACGCGCCGCTCCTCCGGTTCACCGTCTTCTCCCAGCAGCCAGACCGATGCCCGGCGATGGCCCGCCGTCTCGGCCTGCGCCGCCTGCAACGCTTCCCGCTGTTCGGGCGTCAGAATGGATTGGACTTCGCGCTCCATGGCGGCGCGCATCGACTGCATGCGGGCGCGCATGGCTTCGCGATCGCCGCCGCCCGACTGGAATGCGCGGCGCATGCTGTCGCGCTGCGCCTCCATCACCTCTTCCAGCTTCTCGTCCTGTTCCGGCGCCAGGTCCACATGTTCGCGGACCGTTTCGATGTAGCCACCGCCCCGGCCTCCTCCTCCGAAGCCTCCTCGACCGCCGCCACCAAAGCCCTGGCCTCGGCCTCCACCGCCAAACCCCTGGCCCTGGCCGCCGCCGGGACCGCCGCCGCGCCCACCTCCGCCGAACGCCGACGGGGCTGCGCCAGAAGGCTGGACGACCGGACTCGATGTTTCCCGGACCACACCTCGCGGCGCGAACCGCAAGGCGGCGTTGGGGACCTTGACCACATCGCTCTTGCTGCCCAATACGATCTGCACGCTGGCAGTCATGCCGGGCAGCAGCGCCAGATCGTTGTTGTCCGCGGTGATGATCACCTTGTACGTCACGACGTTCTGTACCACGCTCGGCGCCTTGCGGATCTGCTGGATGCGCCCGAAGAAGCGGCGGTCCGGGTAGGCGTCCACGGTGAAACGGCAGGACATGCCTTCGCGGATGCGACCGATGTCGGCCTCGTCGACGCTCGCCTCGACCTTCATCCGGTGCAGGTCCTGGCCGATCTCGAACAGTTCCGGGGCCGAAAAACTCGCCGCCACGGTCTGGCCGATCTCGACCTGCCGGTTGATGACGGTGCCGGACACCGGTGAGCGGATGAAGGTCCGCTCAAGCTCCAGTCTCGATTGCGCCAGCGACGCCTCGCGCTGTTCCAGCGTCGCCTTCGCATTGCCGATGGCGGCTTCCGCCACGGCGACCGCCGCCTGCGACGTCTCGACCGTCGTGAGGTCCCGATCAAGCTCCGTCGCCGAAATGTGACCGCGCTCCTGCAGCGTCTGCCGGCGCTCGAGTTCGCGCTGGGCCTGCCTGAGGGTCGCCTGGGCGCGCTGCAGGTCCGCCTTGCGGCTTGCGATGTTGCCCTTGGCGACGGCGACATCCGCTTGGTTCTGCTGCACGCGGGCCTCGAAAGTCCTCGGGTCGATGCGGGCAATGAGGTCGCCGGCGTCCACCGTGTCGTTGAAGTCCGCATGCAGTTCGGCCACCTGTCCCGAAAGCTGGGAGCCGACCACCACCGTGTTCAATGCCGCAAGGGTTCCGGCGGAAAGGACGACGCTTTCGATGTCGCCAACCTCCACGGTGCTCATCCGATAGTCGATCCGCTCTCCCGACGGGGCCAAGGCGTAGAACGAGACGGCGCCTGCGGCCAGTACGGCGGCAAGGATCAGGACGATGCGGGGTTTTCTTGCGAGGTTCATGCAGGTACCTATACGGCAATACGCGTTCTATCCGTCGCGCCGTCAGACAACGCGGCGCGCGCGCAGGCCCCCGATCATCGCCGAATCGTATCCCAGTTCAGCCAGTATTGCGTCCGTGTGCTCACCGAGCGTCGGCGCCCGTCGCCGGATGCCGGTGTCGGCGCCGGAAAAGTCCAGCGGCATGCGCGCCAATGGAGCGGGCCGGGAAAGCCCCGGATAGTCGACGGGCTGGAAGAATTCCTGGTCGACGACCTGCTCGTTCGCGAAGGTTTCGGCCGGCGTCAACACCTCCCCGCACGGGATCCGCGCGGCCGCCAGTTCGTCCATCGCTTGCGCCGTGGTCCTCTCGGCGGCCCAGACCAAGGTGCGCTCGCTGATGTCGACGCCGTTGTCGCCCCGCAGTTCGTCCGTCGCGTAACGCGGGTCCTCGAGCCAATGCGGCTCGCCCATCAGCTTCGCCCAGCGCTCGAACAGCGGGTCGCCCACCACCTGCACGAGCACCCAGCCGTCGCGAGTGCGGAAGAGGTCCGACGGCGCGGAGGTCTGGCCCCGGTTGCCCGTGCCGACCCGGTTCTTCTCAAGGACCGCCTGCTCGATCAGCACGCCGTTGGCGATGGTGAGCGCCGAGCCCAGGAGGCAACCTTCGACATGCTGGCCCTCGCCGGTGCGCATGCGATGGATGATCGCCGCCAGCGTCGCCACGGCGTTCAGGGACGCGGTGGCGTAGTCGACATACGGCAGGTGGTTCTTCAATGGCTCCTCGTATCCCGTGAGGTGCATGTTGCCGGACATTGCCTGCGCCACGCCGTCGAAGCCGACCCGCGATCCGTAGGGACCGCCGGAGCCGAAGGCGGTGCTGGTGGTGAGGATGATGTCCGGCTTGATGGCCGACAGGGTGGCGTAGTCGAGCCCCATGGACGCGAGCGTCTCCGGCGGCACGTTGGCGATGACGACGTCCGCCGTCGCCACGAGCCTTCTCTGGATCTCCTGGCCTTCCGGCTTGCGCGGATTCAGAGTCATGCCGCGCTTGTTGCGGTTCAGCGACATGAAGGTGGCGCCCTGGCCGTCTTCGGTCACCGACTGGTAGTAGCGGTCTTCCCCGCCGTCGACCTTCTCGATCCGAATGACGTCGGCGCCGAGATCGGCCAGCAGCATGCCGCAGAACGGCCCCGCGATGTAGCGGCTGTAGTCCAGCACGCGAACGTCCTGCAGGATGGCCATGTGGTCCTCGCGATCGCCCCCCGATCCACGCATTGTATGCGCCCCCTGCGGGGCGCGTTCAGGGTCTGCCGATGTCGGCCATGCGTGCTGGCCTCACGCAACGCGGCCATCATGGGGGCGGGCCTGCGTCACTTGACCCGGGGAAGCACCTTGTCGGTGATGACCCGCATGCACTGTTCCATGCTCTCGCGAGTGACGGAGTTCCCGAGATGCAGTTCGCACAACAGTTCGTCTACGCCGAAGTACTCGTGCAACTCGTGAATCCGGTCCACTACCTCTTCCGGCGTCCCGAACAGTTCCGTCGAGTTCGAGGAGCGGCCATCCAGGCGGCCGGCGGCGGGGCTTGGCCGCCCCATCGCCACTGCCCGTTGTGCGCGTTCCTCTGCGAGGGCCTCCTTGAAGCGGTCGGCCTCCCTCCGGGTAGCAGCCACGTGCGTCGGTATGCGGATAGCCACGCCGGGGTCGCCCGCGTGTCCCGCGTCCTTCCAGGCCTGCCGGTACTTGTCGACATCCTGCTTGAGGACCGAATCTCCCTCTTTCCCGTACTTGGTTCCGCGCTGGGCGTCGATATTGCCCCGGATGCCAACCCGGTAGCCCATCTCGCCCATGGGCACGAACCCCTGCTGGCTGTCGACCGCCAGGAGGATCGGCGGATGGGGTTTCTGAACCGGCTTGGGGCTTACCTTCATGCCGGCCGGGGGCGCGGGATACTTGTAGAACTCGCCATCGAATCCAGTGAAGTCACCCTCGTCCGTCCAGATACTCTTCAGAACCTCCAGGAACTCGATGAAATGCCTCCTGCGTCCTTCGTCACCCGCCGTGTCTCCCCCGACGCCGTAGATGAAACGACCGTTGCTGATGTGGTCGACCATCGCGACTTCCTGCGCGATGATGATCGGGTCCGGCGGCAACAGCTGATCGAAGGAGTAGCTGCGCCTTTCCGCCACGATCCCCCTTCTGACGATGGTCTGACCGCCGGCCTGGACGTCCGTCAGGTATTTCTCTCCAGGCACCTTCAGGTTATGCAGAAGGTGGACGGCGGTGCCGATCTTGATCTGCCTGGTCATGCCGGCGATCGCGGAGGACAGCACGAACGGCTCGGGGTTCGCGCCCGCCAGCGGGGTTGACGCCGTCCAGACAACGTCCCACCCCATCTCGTCCGCTCTCCGAACGTCCTTGAAGTTATTGGCGAAGCATTCCGCTTCCGTCTCGCCGTGCTTTGCGGGCCACGTAGTAAAGTACCCAATGTCTATGACAATTCTCCCATCCCAAAGTAAGTTCGAGGGTTGCCCCCCGCAGACTTGCCGTTCTTTTTTAGCATAGGGCGTCATTCGCCGACAAACGCGGCACCTCCATTCCGCTGAATGCCCCGGCCGCTTTCCGCCGTCAGTGTCCGCGTCCCAATCGTTTATTCTTCCCGCTCGTAAACGCCACGCGGGGAGACGGCACGACATGTCCGAACCACTGAAGATCGGCCTGATCGGCTCGGGGGGCATCGCCAATCGACACCTGACCGCCTTCCGGGAGCATCGCAACCGCGTCCAGCTCATGGCGGTGTGCGACATCGTCGAGGACGCCGCCCGGGAGTACGCGGCGCGGGCGGGCGTCGACGCCATCTACCTGGACGTCGACGACATGCTGCGCGAGGCCGACATCGAAGCGGTGGATATCTGCACCACCCACGACACGCACGCGTCGCTGGCCGTAGCCGCTGCCCGCGCTGGCAAACACGTGATCGTGGAGAAAGCGATGGCGCACACCCTCCAGGGCTGCCGGGACATGATCGCCGCCGCCGATGAAGCAGACGTGCACCTCATGATCGCCCAGCACCTGCGCTATTCGCCCGAGGCCCGCGCAGCGAAACGTCTCATCGAGGACGGCAAACTGGGCGAGATCCAGGCGGTGCGGACCCACCTTATGGGGGGTGGGAACGGGCGTCCCCGGCTCGGCCACTGGATGGACGACCGCGCGCGGGGCGGTGGCACGCTGCTGGTCACCAGCGTGCATCACCTCGACCTGCTGCGTTTCTACGTCGGCAACGTGAAACGGGTGACGGCGGTCTGCAGGTCCCTGGCGCCACACATGCAGAACGGCGCCGAAGACCTGGTCGCGGCAACCCTCGAATTCGAGAGCGGGGCCATCGGCGACGTGTTTGCCGTAGGGGGTTCACTGGCGCCCGAAGGGAGGGGCTACATGCTGTTCGGCAGCGAGGGAACGTTGCACTCGACGACGCCGACGAAAGAGGAAAGCGAAGCGAGCCCCACGCGGCACTTCGGCAAGCTCATGGTGGCCTTCAAGAACGAGCGTCCGCGCAAAGAACGCCAGGCGGATGCGTGGACGGGACCGACTTTTGAACCCCTGGATACGAGCGGCATCGACCTGCCTACCACCGACTACTTCGTCAACGAGATCCTTCACTTCGAGGAGTGCTGCAGGACCGGGAGGGAGCCCGACAGCAGCGGCCGCGACAACATCGAGACCATCAAGATCATCATGGGCATCTTCGAGTCGTCCCGCAGGGGAGGGGAGGCGGTCGGCCTCGACGATCTCTAGGCGCACCAACCGCTTGAGTTCTTCGCGGGAATACACGATGCGCGTTGTCTACAACCTGCTTCTGCTGCTCGCCTGGCCCATTGTCTGGGTGCGCCTGTTCATCCGCGCCAGGAGCGAACCCGCCTACGCCGAGAGACGTGGCGAACGCTGGGGACACGTCCCCGAGCACGTGGGCCGGGACGTCATATGGTTCCACACGGTCTCGGCTGGAGAGGTGATCGGAGCGGCACCGATGATACGCGCGCTCAAGGCTCGGATGACGGACAAGCGGTTCCTGGTTACTACCACGACGCCCGCCGGCAGCGAACAGGTCGTCGAACGGCTGCGCGATGTCGTCGATCACTGCTACGCACCCTACGACTTTCCCTGGGCCGTGGCCCGGTTTTTGCGGCGCGTCGAGCCGACGGCGCTTGTCCTGATGGAGACCGAACTGTGGCCGAACATCCTCAGGCAGACCAGGCGGCGCGGCGCCCTGACCTGCCTCGTCAACGCCCGCCTTTCCGAACGATCCGCCCGGGGATATGCACGCGTATCCGGTTTGACCCGCGCAATGCTGCGGGACGTCGATCACCTGTTCTGCCAATACCCGGAAACAGCGCGCCGGTTCGAGGCGCTTGGCGCGGACAAGTCACGCCTCGAAGTGACCGGCAGCATCAAGTTCGATCTCGACATCCCGTCCGATCTCGACAGCAAAGTCGCGCGTCTCCGCAGCGAGTGGACGCCGGATCGACCGGCATGGATAGCCGGCAGCACGCACCCCGGCGAAGAGCAGATCGTACTCTCGGCCCATGCGCAACTGCGGCGCCGTTTTCCGAACCTTCTACTGGTTCTGGTTCCGCGTCATCCCCGGCGCGCCGATGACGTGGCCGCCCTGTGCGCACAGGCGGGTCTCGCAGCGGCCTGCCTATCGGACGGCCCGTCAGCCGGGCAGAAGCCGGACGTACTGATCGTCGACGTGATGGGTCAACTGCTCTACTGGTACGGTGTCGCGCAGGTCGCCTTCCTCGGCGGCAGCCTGGTACCGGTCGGCGGGCACAACCCCATCGAAGCCGCGATTCACGGCACGCCAATGCTGATGGCACGTCACCGCTTCAATTTCGCCGAGATTACCGAACAGTTCGAAGAAGCCCACTGCCTCGGGTTGGTCGACGCGGAAAGTCTGACCGGCGCCGTCGCGGATCTTCTCGACGACCCCGAGCGTCGCCGATCCCAGGGTGAAGCGGCGCGCGAAGTGGTCGACGCGAACCGGGGCGCCAGCGAGGAGCTGCTCAAACGACTCGAGGAGATCATCCCCTAGCTCAGGCGACAAAACTCGGACTCACAACGTCCTGCCTGTTTTTTCTTAATAGATTGATAAACTTACGGCTACAGTTGTTTGACATTGATTGCAGTTGCTGTTGGCATCCCATTTGTGTGGGGACTTAGGGGGAACCAGACATCGTTCCCAACTGGAAACCAGCAACGTACTGCAAGGCTTCCACTCGACATTTCGCGATTGGTTCAGCGAGATGACCAACACGCCGCGCGAGGTGAGCAGAGGCGACGCTGAGTCACAGGTTGATAACGTCGTGGAGTACGCGGACGCGCGTTCGGTCCTTTTCGAGAAGCGCCACGCGCCAGCGAGCCACATTAGGCCAGCACGTTTGTGGATGCGCAGCATGACGGACCGTAGCCGGACGAAGACTATGCGCCAGTACGAAACGAAGGGGAAGCACCACTGATGCGATACCTTGGCTTCGACGAGCGCATACGGGGGAGCCACCATGTATACCGCAAGCAGGGCATTGCTGAGAAGGTGAACCTGCAACGGGACGATGGACACGCGAAGCCGTACCAAGTCAGGCAGTTTCGGCGTCTGGCACTGAAATACCGTCTAGGAGGCGACGACTGATGTACAAATACGAGATCATCCTCTACTGGAGCAACGAGGATTCGGCCTTCATCGCCGAGGTACCGGAGCTACCCGGATGCATGGCTCACGGCGACAGTCAGGCGGACGCCCTGAACAACGTCAACGAAGCAATGCAACTCTGGATGGACACCGCGCGGGAGTTCGGCGACGTGATCCCGAGCCCGAAGGGCGAGCGCCTAATGTACGCATGAAGCTCCGGTTCGAACCCGATCTCGACTTTCAGCGGCAGGCAGTGGACGCGGTCTGCGACCTGTTCCGCGGCCAGGAGGTTCTGTCGAACCGAGTTCACGGTCACACATGATCGGACTGATCGCCAAGAGAGAATAGCCTTTGTCCGCAGCGAACGGGGCATCGGCAATCGCCTTACGCTACTCGACGACGAGTTTCTCGAAAACCTGAAGGAAATCCAAGTTCGCAACGGTCTGCCGCCGTCCGAATCAATGGAATCAGGTGACCTCACGGTGGAGATGGAGACCGGCACTGGCAAGACCTATGTTTACCTGCGCACCATCTTCGAACTGAACAAGCGTTACGGTTTCACGAAGTTCGTTGTTGTCGTGCCGTCGATCGCGATCAAGGAGGGCGTCTACAAATCGCTTCAGATCACGGATGACCACTTCCGCGCGCTCTATTCCGGGACGACGTTCGAGTACTTTCTTTACGACTCGACCAAGCCGGCCCACCGAACTGCAGCGCGAAGCCTTCCGGCTGCTCGGCGTGCGGCTGCAATAGCGTTCCCAGTAACCGCCCGCTGGAACCCCGTGTTCTATCGAACAATCAATAGGTTAGCTCGGATCTGCTCTGGAAGTTCAGTCTAGAATCGGGACCACTCCAAAGAGGAGAGAACCTACCCAATTCATCAAGATCCCCAGTACGCCAGTACGTCTTTGCTGACTCTGCCTAACCCAAGCTCGCTGCCCGGCAGAAGGGGTCGAGATCGGGAGGCCCTGGTTCACCGTTGCGGAAGGCACCGGTACTGACCTCCGGTTTGCCTTGTCGGACGGCAGCTCGCTGTGGTGAGCGGTACCTCTGAAACGCCCTGTGGGTACATCGCCTAGCGGCTAGTCGGGCCGAACCGCCAGAGCCCTTGCATGGAACTCCTAATGGGTGAGTGCTCGCGGGTGGTTCACGTTTCAGGCCG
>JAPOYI010000050.1 GCA_026706665.1 Gammaproteobacteria bacterium
CCACGGACCACCATATCGCGGTCGAAACGTCGAGAAGTTCGGTGATGACGAAATACGCCGCGACAACGAACATGATGGGAGAGACCATCATGCCGATTCGCAAGGCGAGTGCTGCGTTAGAGGAGGAGCGGCTACGCACGATGCCGATGCCGATGATCGAGCAGATGAGGCCTGTGGAGGCGAGTGCCAGCGGCAGGAACATGAGCGCCGCGCGGGCGCCGGCTTCCGCCAGACCCGTGGTCAGGTTGTCGAGTGTCATCAGACCAAGGGTCGCGGCGATGGCGATGGACGCGATCATGGCTCCGCAATAGGACTCGAAAATGTCGGAGCCCATGCCGGCGATGTCGCCGACGTTATCGCCGACGTTGTCCGCGATGACACCGGGGTTGCGCGGGTCGTCTTCCGGAATGCCCTGCTCGAGCTTGCCGACCAGGTCCGCGCCGACGTCGGCGCTCTTGGTGTAGATGCCGCCGCCGACGCGGGAGAACAGCGCCACGCTCGATGCGCCCATGCCGAACCCGTGGATGTGGTGTGCCGTATGCGGGTCGCCGCCGAAGAAGTAGTAGGCGAGCCCCAGGCCGAGAAGGCCGAGAGAAGCCACCGCCAGGCCCATGATGGAGCCGCCGAAGAAAGCGACGGAGAGCGCCGCCGGCGCGCCCTGCGTATGCGCGGCCGTGGTGGTGCGCACGTTGGCCTTGGTAGCCGTGTACATGCCGATCCAGCCGGCGCCGGCGGACGACAGCGCACCGAGAATGAACGCGATGACGGTGTCCTGGCCAAGGCCGGGTGACAGGTACAGGATGACGATGAGAACCGCGGCGAAGAGCGCGAGCATCAGGTACTCGCGGCGCATGAACACCATGGCGCCGGAGTGGATCTGATCGGCTATTTTTCGGACGTTGTCCTCGCCTTCGGCGTAGCGCTTGACGAGCGCATAGACGATGAAGGCGCAGGCAAGCCCGACAAGACCCAATACGGGCGGAAGGATCGTTTGCTCCAGCATGGCTCCCCTTGAACGTTGGCTCTTTGCAATGGACCCCTGGCGGCCCGCCGACTCGGGGACGTGCCTCGCGCGGCGATGGCGAACCGAGAGGGTCGCGCCGCTCGGGCGCACGGTTCATCGCAAAGGGTCGATTGGGCGCGCATGATACCGAAGGCGAACTCTCGAACAAGCGCCAACTGTGGCTAAACCTCGGTTCCGACCGAAAGCGTTAGCGGTCGTTAGCTGGATCATTTCTCGGGATTGTTTGCTCCCTGGATGCGGGCAGGCTACAAGGCGGCCACATCAAGCGACTGAATGAACTGAATTCCTTCGACATTCTTCCTGCTCAGACGGTCATCGTTTGTGATGAACAAGTCCGTTCTGGCCAATGAAGCGCATGCGAGCTGTATGGCATCTGGTGCGCGAATCGACCGATCCTGGCGGATAGCAGCGAATCGAGGCGCGACGCTCAGGTCGAATGGCACGACGGTGGCACCCGTTGTGACGAGTTCCTCATAGCGTCGTGCCAGGGCTTCGTTTCCGGACTCTAGTGGCTTTACGAGAACCTCTCCGAGCGTGAGTGCGGACGTAAGCAACACGTCTTCGCGCTCGAGCATTCTTTGCCGCAAATCAGCGACTCGTTCGGTGCGGTCACCTTGCCCTTCGAGAAGGTACACGAACAGGTTCGTGTCCCAGAAAATCCTGCTCACTACCAACCTTCCCGAAGGCGATCCACGTAGCGATCAGCCTTCTCGTCAGTCCAAACATCTTGGCCAAGACCGCGCAGCGACAGAATCGGATCCGCGGAGGTCTGGTCATGGTCCTTGGCGTATTCGCTGCGATACCAGTCGAGCAGATCCCTGTAGACGGACGGAATCGCGTGCTCTTCGGGTAAGTTCTTTCCGGTGCTACGGCTGCGGTGGCACGGGTCGCCAGGTCTGTAGAGGCGTCGGCGCCCTTTCGAGGTCTCGATCAGCATCCGATAACGTCCAGGATTCGGAGGCTTGTTGGCGACGCAGTGGAGGTAGGCATGGACCTGGACGCCAGCACGCAGGGGCACGCCGACCACGCGCTCAGACTCGGCCTGCTTAACGATCTCTCGAACGGTGAAGTCCTCTCTGTCCTCATGGTTGCGATGGAGGAGAGCGGTGGCGATCCAAACCTCATCAGCCACTTTCACATTCACACTAAATTTCCTTAGTTAAATAGGTAAAACAGGAAAACTATAGCGTTGAAGTTTGCAGGATACAAATGTTTCTTGGCGCCATGCCTGAATCGCGCGACGCAAATACTGGACTCGGTAATCAGCCCTGGGCGAGCAGCGCGCGCAGGTCGATGATCGCCGCGTTGGCGCGGGAAATGTAGGACGCCATGACGAGCGAGTGGTTCGCGGTGAATCCGAAACCCGTCCCGTTCAGGATCACGGGGCTCCAGACGGCTTTCTGGGTGCCTTCGAGTTCGCGCACGATCTGCAGCAGGCTGACGCGCGCGTTCTTGTCGTCCAGCACCTCGGCGAAATCGCGCTCCACTGCGCGCAGCAGGTGCAGCAGCGCCCAGGCCTGTCCACGCGCTTCGTAGAAGATGTCGTCGATCTCGAACCAGCTTGTCTTCATCGACGCGTCGGATGGCGTCGGGGTCGACTGCACCGCCGCGCGATCCCCCGCAAGGCCGACATCGAGCTGCCGTTTCCCAACGCTGGCGGAGAGACGCTGTGACAGGCTGCCAAGCCGTGTCTCGACCGCGGTCAGCCAGGCGCGCAGGTTGTCCGCGCGGGCATAGAACTGCGCCTCGGGCCGCTCCGCATCGCTCAGCCGCCCCTTGTAGCCCTTGAGGTAGTCGATCCCGTCGCGATACTCGTCTTCGGTGCGCGGAAATATCCAGCTCGAGTTGTCGAAGAAGAACTTGCCTTCCGCGAGCGAGAGGTCGGGGTCTTCGGTGGACTGGCTCTGCGAGCGGCTGAGGTCAGCCCGCATGACGCGGCTCAGGTCCCGGATCTGCACGATGACGCCGAACTCCCAGTTCGGCACGTTGTCCATCCACACGCCGGGCGGGAACAGGTCGTTGGAGAGATACCCGCCGGGCTTGTCGAGCAGTATCTCGCCCATGTGGATGATGGTGGAGGTCGTGATGGCGCCGGTGACGAGATCTTCCCCCGAAGCCTGCGCGGACTGCCGCGCCACCTCGACCACATCGAACGAGTCTGGCTTGGTGTCCCACCACCACCAGAAGACCGTGAGGATGAGAAGGTAGACGCCGACGGCGATGCCGGCGCCACGCAGGTCCCAGTTGGCCTGCGCGCCCGTCTCCGGGCTCGCTTGCCAGAACTTCCAGTTCACCTTGCCTCCTCGAAGATCGGACGCGTGCTGGTGCCGGGACGCGACACTAGGGCGTGGCCCCCGGTAGCAGGAATATAACGACACGCGGCGGGTAGCCGATCACGATTTCGCCACGGATTCGCCTGTTGCCGGGCGCATCGTTCAACCGCCCGTAAATCCAACGCCCTTCGACGTCGGATCCCGCGCGGATGATAACGCGGGCGTTGGGCTTGCGGGCGTGGGCGCCGAACGCGGCAAGCTCGCCGGCAACCGACTGCCGCCTTCCCCGCACGTCATCGCGGCCGAGGTCCAACTGCAGGCGCTCGGCGTCACGCAACTGCCGCAGCTGGGCTTTCGCGGAGGGCAGGGAGGGGTGGTCCGCGTCGGCCCTCGCGGCCTGGTCGAGCAGGAGTCCCGCCACTGTCCAGCGCTCCTGGCGGATGGCGTCGCGCGCTCGCTGGATGAACGCCTCGGTGATGCGCTCGATGCCATACAGGGCGTCCGGATTGTCGGGGTCGATCTCGAGAACTTCGAGATACAGGCTGTGCGCGGCGCCGGGTGTGCCGATCAGCCGTTCCTCGGAAAACGCAGCTTCCGCGCGGTCGAGGATCGGATTGACGTCCGGCGGCTCGATCGGGGGCGTCGGCGGTTGCTCCTCGATCTCGGCCGGCGGCCTCTGCGGGCAGCCGGCCAGCAGCGCGGCGAACGCCAGCGGGAAGCAGGCTCGAAGCAGTGCGGATCGGTTCAACGTCGGCGTCAATCGGCGGGGGGAACCGGAACATATAGCGGCGGGCGGCACACTTCAATTGGCGGCGCGGCGGTGTCATATTGGCGTGCATGCCGGGGCACGCCCACCGAACAGCCTTACTCCTCTTCTGCATCCTGGCGTGGCCGGCGGCGCAAGCGGCGACGCAACTGAAGGCCGGTCCCGATCCGCTTGGCGCGAATGCCAAAAAGGAACAACGGGAGATCCTGGCCGTCGACAGGGCGTTTGCCCTGACAGCGGAACTGTCCGAGGACGGCTTCCTGGTCGCGACCTGGCGCATGCCCGCCGGCTACTACCTGTACCGGCACCGGTTCGCGTTTTCGGGGCCCGAGGATGCGCTCGGTGCCCCGATCATTCCCGACGGCAAACCCAGGACGGACGAGTTCTTCGGCGACGTGGAGGTGTACTACGGAGAGGTGACCATACGCGTGCCGGTGCTGCGTCGGGCCACCGGCATCGAGGTCACGATCGGGTACCAGGGCTGCGCGGATTTCGGCTTCTGCTATCCGCCTGAGGAGAAGCGTTTGACCTTCTCCGGATCGGTGCCATAACGCGGGCGTCGACACGGGCAGGCCTGTGATAGTCTGCGCCCCGTTTCACGCACCGGCACTTACGCAAGGGGAGACCGATGAAGCTCTACGACTGCGAACAGGCGCCGAACCCGCGCCGCGTCCGCATCTTCATGGCGGAGAAAGGCATCTCCTGCGAGACCGCGCAGCTCAACATCGTCCAGGGAGACAACCTGAGTGACGACTTTCTGACCGTGAATCCACGCGGCCTGCTGCCCACCCTGGTGCTGGACGACGGCACCGTCCTCGACGAGTCGGTCGCCATCTGCCGCTACCTCGAAGAAACGCATCCCGAGCCACCGTTGATGGGAACGGATGCGGTGAGCAAGGCGCAGATCGAATCGCGCCAGCGACACATGGAGTTCGAAGGGCTCCTCGCCGCCGCCGAGACGTTCCGGAACGCCTTTCCGAGGTTCTCGAAGCGGGGGCTCGGCGGGAATGTCGGCGAGGTCGACGCCATCCCCGCGCTGGTCGAACGCGGCCAGGCATCCCTGCTGCGCTTTTACAACAGGCTGAACGCGCACCTGGGCCAGTCCCGCTATGTTGCCGGTGACGAGTTCACCATCGCGGACATCACGGCGCTCTGCGCCGTCGACTTCGCCTCGGTGGCGGCCCGCGTCCCCGTCCCGGACGACTGCGAGAACGTGGCGCGCTGGCACGCGGAGGTGTCGGCGCGTCCGAGTGCGAGAGCTTGACTCCGCACCTCTGTCTTCCTGCCGGGCGCTTAACGGTCTTGCCTGGCTAATGGAGCGCTCCACGTTCCAAGGCTGAAGGGGGCGGATGCGAGCCCGTTACACCTGTGATGTGGGCGACTTTGGCAAGTACCGCCTCCTTCGTGCCATCGCCCGTGACCTTTGGCTAATATGCAGCAACACCTGCGGTACGTGTGCTGATGGCTTTCGTCCCGAGTCTGGCATCCAAGCAAAAGAGGCTGAAACTGGCATGACGAACAATGGCGCAACCAGCAATGACTTGGCCTATGCCGAAATCCTCTGGAAGTCGGCCGACACCCTGCGCGGTCAGATCGACGCTGCCGAGTACAAACATGTGGTCCTCGGCCTGCTCTTCCTGAAGTACGTTTCTGACTCCTTCGAGGCGCGGCGCGCCGAGTTGGAGGGCGAACTGAAGGCCGAGGGCATCAGCACGCCCCAGATTGAAAGCCTGCTGGAGAACCGCGACGAGTACATTGCCGAACGGGTCTTCTGGGTGCCGATCGATGCACGCTGGCAGAATATTCAGAATCAGGCGGTACGACCGGAGATCGCCACACTGATCGACGACGCCATCCTCGCCGTCGAGCGCGACAACCCGAACCTCAAGGGCAAGCTGCCGCGCGACTACGCACGTCGGGGTATCGCGCCGGAGAAAATGAAGGGGCTAATCGATCTGATCGCTGACATTGGCTTCAAGGATGATCGCGCCAAATCCCGCGACACGCTCGGCCGCGTCTACGAGTACTTCCTCGGCAAGTTTGCCCAAGCCGAGGGCAAGTTGGGCGGCGAGTTCTTCACGCCACGCTGCATCGTGCGGCTGCTGGTCGAGATGCTGGAGCCGTACGAGGGCCGCGTCTACGACCCCTGCTGCGGCTCGGCCGGCATGTTCGTGCAGTCCGAGCGCTTCGTGGAGGCCCACGGGGGACAGAAGACCGACATCTCGATCTTCGGCCAAGAGTCCAATCCCACCACCTGGCGGCTCGCGCACATGAACCTGGCTATCCGCGGCATCGAGGCCAACCTCGGCTCTCACCCCGCCGACAGCTTCCTGCGCGACGTGCACCCCGACCTCAAGGCCGACTACGTCCTTGCCAACCCGCCATTCAACATCTCGGATTGGTCGGGCAAGCTGCTGGCCGACGATGTACGCTGGAGTCATGGCACGCCGCCCACCGGCAACGCCAACTACGCTTGGATCCAGCACTTCATACACCACTTGGCCCCGTCCAACGGTCACGGCGGCGGAGTCGCCGGCTTCGTCATGGCCAACGGCTCGCTCTCCAGCGGCTCCGGCGGCGAGGGTGAAATCCGACGGCGCATCGTCGAGGCGGATCTCGTGGACTGCATCGTCGCGCTGCCGGCCCAACTCTTCCTAACCACCGGCATCCCGGCCTGTCTCTGGTTTCTTACACGCGACAAGACCGGCAGGAACCTCAGACACGGCGGGCGTGATCGCAAAGGTGAGACGCTCTTCATAGACGCTGGCAAGCTGGGCACGATGAAGACACGCACGTTACGCGTGCTGACCGGCGGCGATGACGGCGAAAGCATGCTGGCCGACGGGATGGGCGACCCGAACTTCGATTCCGATCTCGGCCGCATCATCTACGCCTTCCGCCAGTGGCGTGGCGAGCCTGCACCGGATTGGTGGGTCGAGGCCGAGCACGGCAAGTGGGAGCACCGCGACATCCCCGGATTCTGCAAGGTCGAGTCGGTCGAAGGCATCGGCAAGCACCGCTTCGCGCTTACACCCGGCCGCTATGTCGGCGCCGAGGAGCAGGAGGACGACGGTGAACCGTTCGCGGAGAAGTACCCGCGTCTGCTTGAAGAGGTCCGCACGAACATCCAAGAGTCGGCGCGACTTGGCGACGCAGTCATTAGACGGCTGGAGGGATTGATTGGTGCCAAATGACACCCGGAAGTTGAGCACTGAGACGAGCCCCCGAACGTCTCGCACCGGGGGACGTGCTGCAACAACGGGAGTAATCCCTGGACGTTTCGCGCTGTCTGTTGGGAATCCTGATCTGCCATCGCCGCATAGGTGGCGGTGGGAACTGCTGACCAATCTCGCGAGGCTTGAGACAGGTCACACCCCGAGCCGCAGGCACCCCGAGTATTGGGACGGCGATATCCCGTGGATCGGCATAAAGGACGCCGCGGAGCATCACGGGCGCGACCTTTTCGAGACGGCTCAGTACGTTACTCAGCAGGGCATTGACAACTCGGCAGCCCGCGTGTTGCCTAGAGGAACCGTTTGTCTATCTCGCACTGCCTCTATCGGCTACATCACACGGATGGGTGTGCCGATGGCGACCAGTCAAGATTTCGTGAATTGGGTATGCGGTCCAAAACTCGACTCGCGGCTCCTGCTCTATCTCCTACTCTCCGAAGTCGAAAGCCTTTCACGCTTCGCTTATGGCACAACTCACCAAACCATCTATTTCCCTGAGGTCAAGGCATTCCACGTCTGCGTCCCGCCCCGAGCTGAGCAGCGCTCTATCGCTGGCATTCTTCGCTCGCTCGACGAGAAGATCGAGCAGAACAACCGGCTGGCGCAGGCGCTCGAGCGGCTGGCACGCGCGATCTTCCGGGCGTGGTTCGTAGACTTCGAACCGGTGAAGGCCAAGGCCACCGGCGCGGCCTCTTTCCCCTCCATGCCTCAGCTCGCCTTCGACGCCCTGCCGACCCGTTTCATCGATACCGAGATCGGCCCCGTGCCGGAGGCGTGGGAAGTGAAGGGGGTCGCATCGATCGCGACTTTCCTGAACGGACTGGCACTTCAGAAGTACCCGCCTCGCGATGATGGCGAAGACTTGCGCGTGATCAAGATCGCCGAACTCCGCAAGGGTTCAGCCGAAGGATCCGCTTGGGCGAACGGCGATGTGGCCAAGCGGTACGTGATCGGCGATGGTGATCTGTTGTTCTCGTGGTCGGGTACTCTCGAAGCCGCGTTCTGGTTCGGCGGCAAGGGCGCGCTGAATCAGCACTTGTTCAAAGTCACGTCGTCGCGCTTTCCGAGTTGGTTTTGCTTTCACTGGATTCGGCAGCACTTACCGTGGTTCCGCGCCATCGCGGCAAGCAAGGCAACAACAATGGGACACATCAAGCGTGGCCACCTTCAAGAAACACTAGTGGTCGTACCTCCGACTGAGATTCTTCACGAAGCTAACGAAGTGATTGGCCCGATGTACGACCTCTTCGGCCAGCTGATGATCGAATCGCGAACGCTGGCGGCTATGCGCGACGCGCTTCTTCCGAAGTTGCTGTCCGGCGAGGTACGGGTAAAGGTGGATGGAGAGGTCGATAGTGAGTCCTGACCGCCCCTTCGAACTCCGTAGCTGTCGCCAACTCTTCGAACTGTATCCGGCTGCGACATCCTTGAGACTCGCAGTCGAGGTCATCGAACGGACGATCCAGGATGACCCCGGAATCGCGTTCACACACTGCAGAGGCTTACTGGAAACTGTATGTGTCACGATACTCTCGGACCGCGGCCAGGAGGTCCTGCCAAATCCAAACCCGAACTGGCTCATGACGCAGGCAATCAGGACGCTGCAGCTGACAGCCCTGAACCCCGACGACAAGGACGCCGAACGTGGCGTTGCCAGTGTTCTACGGGGACTGAACTCGCTGGTCGACGGGGTCGTGGCCTTGCGCAACAGCCAGGGAATCGGACCACATGGACGGGACGCGCTGGAACCTGTGCTGTCCGTTGACTATGCAATTCTGACGGCAACAGCGGTCGATACTGCTGTCGGACTCATGTTCCGGCTACATCAGGAGCAAATCAGCCGCGACCCGATCAACCACTTGAGGTTCGGAGTTCACACGGATTTCGACGGCTACCTTGACGCCAAGTACTCGGATATCGAGATCGAAGAGGTTCCGATCAGCGCAAGTCAGGCGCTTCATCATCAGGATCGCTTGGCCTATCGCAAGAGCCTTGTGGAGTTCAGAAACCGGTCCGAAGCGGAGAATGAGGAGATAGCGGAAGGCGAGAGCATGTCGGAGAATTCCAATGGATGAACTGACTGCAGAACTCGCCGCCGCTGCGTGGTTCGAGTCTGCAAGGATTCCCGTCATGTCGGCATCCGAACTGACCCAAGAACATCAGTTCGGACCGGGAAGCGTCATTTTGACCACCGTGCTGAGCGGTGTGGTTCGTCGTCTTAACCCATTTCTGCCGCACGACACCATCGAGGAGGTCGTGCGCATTGTGTCGCACCCGCCGCACCCGACGCTGATCCGGAACAACCGTTGGCTCCACGCACTCGTCACCGAAGGTGTAAGTGTTGAGTACCAGGAGTCGAAAAGCGGTGAGACGCGCGGCGACCGCGCGCTGCTTGTCGATTTCGACAACCCGGCCGCAAACGATCTCCTCGTACTGCGCCAGATCAGTGTCGCCGGAGCTTCGGGAAATTCCATCCGCCCGGATCTGACAGTGTTTCTGAACGGGCTGCCGATCGGGTTGATTGAGCTGAAGGATCCAACCGACACTCGGGCAGACCTAGGCGTCGCCATCGATCAACTGAACCGCTACATGCGGACTGCCCCCGACCTGTTCGTGTCGAACTTGGTGCTGGTAGTCTCAGACGGCATGCTGACTCGCGTCGGCTCGATTACCAGCGGACGCGACCGCTTTATGCCTTGGCGCCCGATAGACGATCACGAAGGTGGCGGCGCGCCGACCCTGGAAGCGCTGATCCGGGGATTGTTTGATCGACGGACGTTGGTCGACTACCTGCGAACCTGTGTCACCTTCGAGGAGGACGAGCGGGGCGAGATCGCCAAAATCGTCGCAGGCTACCACCAGTTCCGCGCGGTGCGGAAGGCGCGCGCCAGCGTGCTAGCCCGTCTCAAGCCGCCCTCCGGCACGGGCGACGGTCGCGGGGGGGTGGTCTGGCACACGCAGGGTTCGGGCAAGTCCCTGACCATGTTGATGTTGGCGGGAGGGCTGATCCGAGAGTCACGCATGGCCAACCCGACGATCGTCATGATCACCGACCGCAACGATCTGGATGATCAACTCTTCGAGACCTTCGCTGCCGGGCGCACGCTGCTTCGGCAGGAACCGGTCCAGGCCGCGAGCAGGGAGCATCTCAAGTCACTGCTCAACCGCGCGGTGGGTGGAGTGGTGTTCACAACGATCCAGAAATTTGCCGAGGCACATGGCGTGATCTCCGAGCGATCAAACGTGATCGTTATGGCCGACGAGGCCCACCGAAGCCAGTACGGCTTCGTCGAGGGCGGAGCGCGCTGGATGCGCGAGGCGTTGCCGAACGCCACCTTCGTCGCGTTCACCGGCACGCCGCTGGAGCGCGATGACAGAAACACGATCCATGTCTTCGGCGATTACGCAGACGTGTACGACATCCGCCAAGCTGTCGAGGACAGCGCTACCCGGCCGCTCTACTACGAATCCCGGATCATCAGACTGAAGGTGGACGAGGAAGGCGCGCGCGTGGCCGAGGAAGAGGTTGAGTATGTTGCGAACTTCGACTGCAGCGGGAAAGGCGCGGAGGACAGCATCCGAGTACCGCCGGAGTCCTTGGTCGGTGCCCAGGAGCGCATCGAACGCTTGGCGGCGTTCATCGTCGAACACTGGGAAAAGCGCCGCGCCGCGATGGAAGGCAAGGCAATGGTGGTGACCATGAGCCGCGACATCGCCGCGCGGCTCTACGAGGCGGTCCGCATACTGCGCCCGGACTGGCATGACGTTGACGACGAGCGAGGGGCGATGAAGGTGGTCGTGACCGGCACCAATGAAGATCCCGAGCCGCTCAGGAACCATGTGCGCACCAAGGCCGCTCGCAAGCGTCTGGCGGAGCGCTTCAAGGCCCCCCAGGACGACCTGCGGCTGGTGATCGTCTGTGACATGTGGCTGACCGGCTTCGATTGCCCTCCGGCGCATACGATGTATCTGGATAAACCGCTGGCCGGGCATAACCTGATGCAGGCCATCGCGCGCGTGAATCGCGTTCACGGCGACAAGCCGGGTGGATTGATCGTGGACCTTCTGGGTCTGGCCGACCAGTTGGCAGACGCACTCGCGACGTACACCCAGGCCGGCGGCACGGGGGAGGGCGTCAGGAGGGTGCAGAACGAGGCATTACCCGCCATGCAAGCAGCCTTCGAGAAACTGCGGGGTTTTTTCCACGGTTGCGACTACGAGCAGGCTCTCGACGCCAAACCACAGGCCGTGCTCCCAGTGTATCTGCGCGTAATTGATCACGTCTTTGGACAGAAGGACGGGTGGAAGCGCCTGCGCACCATGGTCAAGGAACTGTCGGCGGCCTTCGCTCTGGCGGTTCCCCGCCCGGAAACCGAGGCCATCACGCCGCACCTCGCGTTCTTCCAGCGCGTGGTAGCGATGATTCGCAAACGGCTGACCGACGATACCGAGGGTGGCGCGGGCGACGCCCGCCAACGCGATATCGCCGCCGCCGTGCGCCAAGTGATCGGCGGCGCGGTCGATGCTGACGAAGTGATCGACCTGTTCGCCGTTGCGGGATTGTCGGAGGCGCGCCTTGACATCCTTAGCGATGAGTTCCTCGGTCGGGTTGCAGCGCTGGAGCAAAAGAACCTGGCCTTGGAGACGCTGCGCAAACTACTCAACGACCAGATTCGCGTCACGGAGCGCACGAACATCGTCCAGAGCCGCAAATTCCGAGAGGCGCTCGAAGACGCGATGTTGCGCTATACGAATAGGGCGATCACCACCGCAGAGATGATCTCGCAACTGATCGACTTGGCCAAGAACCTGCGAGACGCGCAGCGGCGCGGCGATGATCTCGGCCTGAGTGCTGCGGAAACTGCATTCTACGACGCCTTGGCCGAGAACAGGTCAGCCAGGGAAGCAATGCAGAGCGATACGCTACGTCTCATGGCCCGAGAACTGACCGAAATGGTCAAGAACATGCCCAAGCTTGACTGGACCCAGCGTGAGTCGGTACGAGCCAGTTTGCGGCGCAGTGTTCGCCGGTTGTTGGCAAGGTACGGGTACCCGCCGGATCTGGCCGAAGACGCGACGCAGCTCGTCTTGCGGCAGGCCGAGTTGTCTACGGAGAATTCGGCGTGAACCAGGGTGGAGACGCGGCGAGGAGTCCTTTCCGTAGAACCAAAGCGTCTAATTCTCCTTGCCATTTCCAACGTCGTAGTCCGAGCACGCGTTTCAATCTCCGCGCTGGTCGAACGCGGCCAGGCATCTCTGCTGCGCTTCTACAACAGGCTGAACGCGCATTTCGACCAGTCCCGGTACGTCGGGGTGACGAGTTCACCATCGCGGACATCACGGCACTCTGCGCGGTGGACTTCGCCTCGGTGGCGGCTCGGGTTCCCGTCCCGGAGGACTGCGAGAACGTGGCGCGCTGGCACTTATTGACGCTTGGTTCTCTCATCGGGCTCGCAAACCACCGAGCCGCACTATGGATTGGAAGGCCGAGCAATGGAACTCACCTCCCCAGAACGTCGTGGCCGTGCTGTCCGTCCGCTCCCCTCAGTCCGAGTATGACACGCGGTTTTTCGGGTCAATCGAAATGCCGTAGCCTCGATCCAACTCCTGGACCAGCCATTTCTTGTCTTCCTCTGAGATCCCGCCGCGGAACTGGTACATGGTCTCTATCGAGTTCAGCAGCGAGGTCCGGGTTTTCGGTCGGAGCTTTCGGATTCTCTGCGCAACGAGTTCGGGGTTCCACTCCGACGACTCGGTGGCGCCCCGCTGTTCAGGATGTTCCTCTTCCTCGTCGCGGAGGGCGAGTTGAACCAACAGTTGTGCGAGCCGAAGCTTGTCGCGGTAACCAAGGGTTCTGGCTAGCGTCGAAACTTCATCGTAGTCCATTGCAATGGCGGGTCCCCTTCGTCTCGACCTCATCGAGGATGCCACATGACCGCCAACTCAGCTACGCCGGCTCTCGGTGCCGTATGTGGTGGGCCCTAAAGCAGCTTGAAACATTCTCAATGGTGATGTAAGAGGCGACTCGACAGACGGAAAGCAATCCAGACATGCACAAGAGAGACGTTGGGGCCAGACCGTGAACCCGTTGCGAATCGGGATGATGGGCTTCGGCCAGGTGGGCCGACAGGTCTATCGGCTGGCGCTGGACGACGACCGATTCGACGTCGTGGCCGTGTCCGATATAGGCCAGCCGGACATCCTTCATCACCTCGTCAACAAGTCGATGACGCGGGGCGTTTCCGTGCGGCTCGAAGGCAACTACCTGGTCGGAGGCCAGCACGGCCGCAAGACCAGGCTGTTCCCGGCAGCAAGGCCATCCGATGTCCTGTGGGATGTCTTCGGCGTGGATCTCGTGATCGACACCACGGCACGGTTTCGCTCTTCAGAAGCGCTCATCCCGCACCTCACCAACGGCGCCCCCCGGGTCATCCTCTCGACCCTTCCGGAAGGAGAGATCGATCGCGTCGTCCTCTACGGCATCAACCAGGACAGCATCGATGCAAAGGACCGCATCGTCTCCGCGGGTTCCGCATCCACGACGGCCATGGCGCTCGCAATCAAGGTCGTCGCGGGCGCGGGCTCCATCGAGCATGCCACCATGACCTCGGTGCACGCCTACACGAGCGACCAGACCCTGCAGGACTACGCGGGTCCCGACTACCGCCGCAGCCGGTCCGGCGCGGAGAACATCATTCCCAACGAAACACCCGCGCCCTACTGGGTGGAGCGGCTGATGCCGGAGGTTGCCGGCAAGCTGAGCGGGTTTGCGCTGAACGTGCCCGTGCAGGCGGGATCGCTTTTGGACATGACCGTGGCGTTCGCCGAAGCGGCCGTCAGCGCCGAGGCGGTGAACGACCTGTTCGTCGCCGCAGCCGTGCGCGAACCGGAACTGATCGCCGTCACCCCGGACCCGATCGTATCGTCCGATGTGAGGGGTTGTTCGCAATCCATACTCTTCGATCTGAAAGGGACCCTGAAGGCCGGATCGAACCTGGTCAAGCTGCTCGCCTGGCACGAATCCCTCGGCCATGCGCGGCGAATTCTGGATCTCGCGGCCCTCTATGCCGGGCTCGAGGCCCCGCCGGCACGGGAGGCTGCCTGATGCGCGTTGCCATCAATGGATTCGGGCGGATCGGCCGCGCCGTGTTCCGGATTGCCGAGGCCACCGACGAGATCGAGATCGTCGCGATCAACGACCTGTTCGACCACGACGCCCTGGCCTACCTGCTCAATTACGATACGGTGATGGGCCGCTTCGAGGGCGGCGTCGCCATCGAGGACGGCGAACTGGTCACGCCGCATTCCCGCGCGCGAATGGTCCAGGAACGGGACCCCCGCAGTCTGCCCTGGGCGGAGCTCGCGGTGGACGCCGTGGTCGAGTCCACCGGCGTCTTCCTTACCCGGGACCAGGTAGCGATGCATCTCGAAGCGGGCGCCACGCGGGCGGTGCTCACGGTTCCCGCAAAGGACCGCGTCGACCTGACCATCGTGCTCGGCGTCAACGAGGACGAGCTTGAGCCCGGTCACCGCGTCGTCTCGAACGCAAGCTGCACCACCAACTGCCTTGCCCCGGTGGCCAAGGTGCTCCACGACAGTTTCGGTATCCGAGAAGGCGTCATCAACACGGTACACGCCTACACGAACGACCAGAGCCTGGCGGATGTGCCCCATTCGGACTGGCGCCGAAGCCGCGCGGCCGCGGAGAATATCATCCCCACTTCCACCGGCGCCGCCAGGGCGGTCGGGGAAGTCCTGCCGGAACTGAACGGGCGTCTCGACGGCATCGCCTCCCGTGTGCCGGTGCCGGACGGCTCGGTGGTGGACCTGTTCGTTGAACTGGAAAAGCCCGCCACCGTCGACACCGTGCACGATGCTGTGCAGGCTGCCTCGGATTCTCCGCGACTGCGTGATGTCCTCGAGTTCACGCGTGAGCCCGTGGTCTCCTCCGACATCATCGGGAATCCGCACTCATCCATCTACGACGCTTCGTTTACGCAGGTTTCGGGCGGCCGCTACCTGAAGGCGTTGTGCTGGTACGACAACGAGTGGGGATACTCGAACCGGGTGTGCGACCTGCTCGTAATGATGGCGGGGTTGGACCGCTGACCACCGGAGCTGGGGCGGGAGACGCTTCAGCTACCGCTGGAACATGTCCCCTGACCCTGCGCCACGGCCAAGGCGCCCTCGACATTGCTTCAGTTGTGCAGCGGCGAAAAGCTGAAGACCCAGGGCGTGTCCGGCTCGACGGACACGCGCACCGCCCTGATCTCCGGTGAGCCGTACACCTGCAACCGCGTGATGTTGGCGTATTGCGGCGGCTGGGTTTCGCCGGCCGAGACCATGAACGGCCTGTCGATCTCGAACTCGTGGAAGTCGCCGTGGATGACGAGGACGGGTCGCCCGAACTCGCCCCCCAGGTCGCGAATGGCCCATGCGGTCCAGTAGAACGGGCCCGTGGCACCGCCACGCACCGAGATCCCGGTAAACTCGCCATCACGGCGATCGGCAAAGAGCGCCGCGTGCAGGGCGATCACCACGGCCTTTGCGTCGCTCTCCGTCGCTTTCGCGAAGATCTGCTTGATCCACGCGACATTGGCGTTGTTGCGGGCGATCGCTTCCATCGCCCGGTCCTGGTCGTTGATGAAGAAGTTGTTTGCGGTCCCGGTCACATGCACGGTGCCAAAGACAACCCCCTGGTGCGCCCAGAGGGCATTCTCGACCATGTCGCCAAACTCGGAGACATCGGCTTGCCTGGTCAGCTCCATGGGGTTCCCGCCAAGGCTCTTGTTGGTAGCGAAGAAGGTCTTTCGGATGCTCGCGAGGCTGGAAAACCCGTCAGCGGAAAGCGTGCGGGCGAAGCTGCCGTCCAGCGACTTCGCCGCCGTAACGGTTGCCATGTCTTCCTCGGTGGGCGTTCCCGACAGGAAGCGGCGGCCCAGTTCGATGACTTCGGACCTGGCGCAGTCCACCCACTCGTTGTCGCCCGGGGTATAGATCACCGGATGGTCGTACTCCGCGAAAAAGTCGCGGATCCGCTGATGTTCCGCGTCGCTGCAGTCGATCACTCCCCACGTATCGCCGACGTGAATCGTGAACGCCGGACCGGTCGAATTGATGGTCTCTATCAGCGCCCGGTAGACGGGGTAGTCGTCCGGCGGGTTGTACGCCGTGTCGCCCAGCGCCACGAAATGAAACGGTTGCGCCATTGCGGGACAGGAAATTGCGAGTGCGAGGCACCCGGGAAGCAAAGCGCCAAACCGGGTCATTGGGGTTTCTTGGAGCGGGAAGGGCGGGCGAGTCTAGCACCCGGACCCCGCACGCTTCTATATCGAATGCCGGGACTTGAGGGGAGGGCGATCACCGCCCATGCCGGGGAGCATATTCCAATAAGAAGATGAGCCTAAACTCGGGGTTTGGGGGTATTGAAAGA